>JABWBD010000145.1 GCA_013360685.1 Pirellulales bacterium | reverse complement strand
CAGCCTCATGCTCTTGAAGCCGACCGGCGCCGTGCCGCACCAAGGCGGTTCATTGATCGCGCCGGGAACTCCTTACTACCGGACCCTTCGCGAGTGGATCGCCCACGGGGCGAGGCTCGACCTGGCGGCGCCTCGCGTGGCAAAACTCGAAGTCCAGCCGCAGAACCGATCCATCGAGATGCCCGGCGGCACGCAGCAGATGCGGGTCGTGGCCGTGTGTGCCGACGGGACCACGCGCGATGTCACCGGCGAGGCATTCCTGGAAAGCGGCAACACCGAGGTGGCGACGGTTGACCGGCAGGGCGTCGCGACCGCGGTCCGCCGGGGAGAAGCGGCGATTCTCGCGCGTTACGAAGGCGCCTATGCTGCTGGGCGGCTCACCATCATGGGCGACCGGGCCGGCTTCGTCTGGCAGCAGCCCGAGACCTGGGGCAAGATCGACGAGCTCGTGGCGGCCAAGTGGCACGAGATGAAGATCCAGCCGTCGGACCTTTGCAGCGATGCGGAGTTCATCCGCCGCGTGTATCTGGATCTCGCCGGCCTGCCTCCCTCGGCCGACGAGGTGGGGGCATTCCTGGCCGACGCGCGCGATCCAAGGACAAAACGCGACGAACTCATCGAGAAGCTCATCGGCAGCGACGACTTCGTTGAGCATTGGGCAAACAAGTGGGCCGACTTGCTCCAGGTCAACGGCAAGTTCCTCGGCGCGGAAGGGGCCGCGGCGTTTCGGAAATGGATTCGCGACGAGCTGTCCCATCGGACGCCATACAACGAGTTCGCCCACAAGCTGCTCACCGCATCCGGCTCGAACCGCGAGAATCCGGCCGCCTCCTACTTCAAGATTCTCCGCGACCCGCTCGACACCATGGAGAACACGACGCACCTGTTTCTCGGCGTGCGGTTCAACTGCAACAAGTGCCACGACCATCCCTTCGAACGTTGGACGCAGGACCAATACTACCAGACGGCCGCCTGGTTCGCCCGGGTGGAACTGAAGCCCGACCCGGCCGCCGGCGACAAGAAGATCGGCGGCACGGCCATCGAGGGCGAGAAACCGCTCTACGAAACGGTGGCCGACAAGGCCGATGGCGAAGTCACCCACGCGCGGACCGCCCAGGTCACGCCCCCGAAGTTCCCGTTCTCCTGCAACTTCGATCCGCCGGACAACGCCACGCGCCGGCAGCAAATCGCCTCCTGGATCACTTCCGCCGACAATCCTTACTTTGCGCGGAGCTACGTCAATCGGCTCTGGGGCTACTTGCTCGGCGTGGGAATCATTGAACCGTTGGACGACATTCGCGCCGGCAACCCGCCGACCAACCCCGAACTGCTCGACCATCTCACACGCGAGCTCATCCAGAGCGGCTTCGACGCCCGGCACGTTATCCGGCTGATCTGCCGATCGCGGACGTACCAGTTGTCGATCCAAACGAACCCGTGGAATGCAGACGACCGGATCAACTATTCCCATGCCGTGCCAAGGCGGCTTCCGGCGGAAGTGCTCTACGACACGATCTGCCGCGTGGTCGGATCGGTGTCGCGGATTCCGGGCGTTCCACCGGGAACACGGGCCGCTGCCCTGCCGGACGCGGGAATCGGGTTGCCCGACGGGTTCCTCGCGAATTTCGGCCGGCCGGCGCGTGAGAGCGCCTGCGAGTGCGAACGCTCGAATGATCTGCAATTGGGGCCGGTCATGGCCTTGATCAGCGGCCCGACCGTCGACTCGCTCATCTCCGATCCCGGCAACGACCTGTCGAAGCTCGCCGCTTCGGATATGCCCGACCCGGCCCTGGTCGAAGAAATCATCGTGCGGATCCTCAACCGCCCCGCAGCGGCGGCGGAGATCGAGACGGGGCTCGCCGTGCTCCGCGGGATTCCGGAAGAGCATCGGCAACTGGCGGCGGGACTGGAGCAACTCGAAAAAGAACTGGCGCCCGACATCGCCGAGATGGAAAAGGCCCGGCAGACGGCGGTCGATAAGGCATCGGCGGAACTGACTGCGTATGAGAAAGAAATCGCGCCGCGCGAGGCGGAACTCGAAAAGCAGCACCAGCAGGCGATCGCCGATGCCGAAACCGCTTTGAAGCAGTACGAGAGCGGACTGGCGGAGCGCCTGGCCGGCTGGGAAGAGCAGGCGAAACAGACTCGGGAGTGGTCGCCGCTCGATCCGGCCGAACTGGCGGCGACCAACGGCGCGACGCTCGCCAGGCAGGAGGACTTGTCGGTGCTGGCGTCGGGCGCCAACGGCAAGGGGACGTACAAGTTCGTCGCGCGGAGCGACAAGCCGGCCCTGACCGGCATCAAGCTGGAGGCGCTCGCCGACGAGCGGCTGCCATCCAAGGGGCCGGGAAGGGCGCCGAACGGGAATTTCGTCCTCACCGAGTTCCGCGCCGAGTGGACGCCGGAAGGACAGCCCGATAAGGAGGTTGCGATTACGCTCCAGAACGCCCAGGCCGACTTCAGCCAGAACGGCTATGAAGTGGCCTCTGCGATCGACGGCCAGAAGGCGCCCCAGAACAACGGTTGGGCTACGGTTCCGAAGATTGGCGAGGACCGCACGGCGGTGTTCGAGATCAAGGACGACGCGGTCTCCGGTCCCGGCACGCTCACCCTGTCGCTCGACCAGGAGTATGCCGACGGCATGCACACGCTGGGCCGTTTCCGCATTTCCGTCACCGCCTCGCCGCGGCCCGTCACCTTGGACGGCCTTCCGAAGAACATCGCCGACATCCTCGCGGTCGCGGCCGACAAACGCACCGACGCGCAGAAAGCCGAATTGCTCGTGTATTACCGCGGCCTCGACGGAGAACTCAAGAAGCTCCAGCAGGCCCTGGCCGAGGCAAAGAAGCCCCGGCCGGTGGATCCCAAGCTCCAGCAACTCCGCGACCGGCTGTCCGAAGCCGGCCGGCCGGTGCCGTTGCCGCCGAAACTGCTCCAGCTCCGCAACGACGTTGCACTGAGCACGAAACAACTCGCCAAGGCCCGCGCGACGTTCGCCCAGGATCTGGCCTGGGCACTGATCAACAGCCCGGCGTTCCTCTTCAACAGGTAAGCGATACGTAGGACGGCCTTCCCAGGCCGTCATTCCCCGCGGCGACCGCCGCCATCCAAGGAGCCCGACCATGCTCGTTATTCCCGGACAACCCGGCAAGGACTTATGCGACCGTCACTTGGGGATCACTCGCCGCGACGTGCTCCGCGTGGGCGGGGCCGGCATGCTGGGCCTGACGCTCGGCTCCCTCTTCCAACTCCAGGCACGGGCCAAGGAAGCGAAATCCGGCGGCGGGCCGGGCTGGGGAAAGGCGAAGAGCGTTATCCTTTGCTACCTGCAGGGCGGCCCGAGCCACATCGACCTCTGGGACCCCAAGGAAGACGTCCCCGACAACGTCCGCAGCGCGTTCAAGTCGATCCCGACAAAACTGCCGGGCATCCACTTCACCGAGAACCTTCCCCGCCTGGCGCAGATCAACGACCGGTTCACAATGATCCGTTCGATGAGTTACACGCCCAATGGGCTGTTCAACCACACGGCGGCCATTTACCAGATCATGACCGGCTACACGACCGACAAGGTCAGCCCGTCCGGGCAACTGGAGCCGCCTAGCCCCAAGGATTTTCCCAACTTCGGATCGCAGGTGGTCCGCCTCCGGCCGCCGACCGAGCCGATGCTACCGCTGGTGATGCTGCCGCGCCCGCTGCAGGAGAGCAACGTGGTCGGCAAGGGGGGAACGGCCGGTTTCCTGGGCAAGGCGTTCGATCCGTATTACCTCTATCCGGCCGGCGACGACATGGACATGAACAAGATGGACCGCATCCAGGTCGACGACCTGCAACTCCGCCCGGAGGTCTTTGCGGACCGGCTCAAGCGGCGCGCGAAGCTCCGCGACGCCATCAACGCCGGCATGCCGGCCATCGACAAGGCAGTGGCCGATTACAAGCTGGATGAGTACTATGATCGAGCCCTCAGCCTGATCCTCTCCGGACGGGCCCGTGATGCGTTTGCCCTGGACCGCGAGCCCGCGGAGGTCCGCGAGAGGTACGGCCGCAACACGTTCGGCCAGAGCTGTCTTTTGGCGCGGCGGCTGGTGGAGGCGGGCACGCGCGTCGTCGAGGTCCTCTGGCCCAAGGTGGCCAATTCCGACAACCACTCCTGGGACCACCACTCCGACCTGACCAACCGCATGAAGAACCAGTCGGCCCCGATGCTCGATGCCGGCCTGTCCTCGCTCATCGAAGACCTCGACCAGCGCGGACTCCTGGAAGAGACGCTCGTCGTTGCCATCGGCGAATTCGGCCGCAGCCCGCAGAAAGGCATCAGCACCTCGGGCAACAGCAACAGCGCCGACGGCCGTGATCACTGGCCCTACTGCTACACGGCGGTCGTTGCCGGGGCGGGCGTGCGGCGCGGCTACGTTCACGGCAAGAGCGACAAGACGGCCTCCGCCCCGCTGGAAGACCCGGTCCATCCGTGCGAGCTGCTGGCCTCCATCTACCACGCGCTGGGCATCGCCCCGGAGACGATCGTCTACAACCATTTGAACCAGCCTCGCGAACTGGTCAAGGCGGAGGCGGTGACGTCGCTGTTTGGGTAGAGTGCCAAGGGGATGGGTGACTCCGATTTCAAGTGGAGGGAACGGGAAGTCCTGGAGAAGATCGCCACCAGCGGCAAGTTGAACATGGTGGTGGGCGAAAAGGGCCTGGCCGAGCGGGTCGTGAACCTGCTTTGATGTTTCATCGAAAGCGACGCCCGGAGGATTGAAGCGTTCAGAGCGGCGAGCGGCACTCGGCGAGGAACTTGAGCAGCTCTTCGTGGAACCTGGCCGAATCGCTCATGTACGGCGCATGGCTGCCGCCGGGGATGATCACCATCCGGCCGTGCGGCACGGATTGGGCCAGCAGTTCCCCATCGGCCAGAGGAATCGTTTGGTCTTTCTCGCCCCAGACGGCCAACACGGGGGCGGTGATTCGGCTCAAGCGATCTTTGTGCTTGCGGATGCGGACGGGGGCGACGCCAACGAAGCCGCTGATGCGCTCGGGATGCTCGGTGACCAAGGGAAGGGCATAGGCCCCGCTCATGGATGCGGCCAAGAGCACCGGACGGTCGACGCCGAGCTGATCGAAAAGCGCCGCCAGCCATGTTTCCGGCGAGTGCCGGCTGGCCGGGGACTGCCCATAGTCCGGCAGGTCGATCGCAAACGTCCGATACCCGGCAGACGCCAAGGCATCGAGCGTGCCGATCTGCTGCCAGGTGGCCGAGGAGAAGCTTGCGCCGTGCAGCAAGACGGCAGGCCGGCCGTCTTCCGGTCCCGCAACCAGGAAATGGACCCTTTCGTCGGCAACCGTGATCCACCGCGATCCGGTCTTCTCGTCAGCAGACATACGCCGTACCTCCAATCGTCAACTCACATGCCCACGCGCCGCTTGGCCGTCCCGGAAAAGCCAATTCTACGGCCAAGACACCAGCGGAGCTACTGCCCGATGTATGCTTCTGGCCGTGATCGGTGAGATTCCTTATGCCTATGGCCAAGTCGCGCGATCCTGGCGACTACTGAGAATCGCCGTCACGGGGCGGGCCAACGCCCAGCTTCAGTCGCGCGGCGAAGTTGCGTCGGCTGGAAGCTATTGTCATCTCGCCGACTGGCTCACCGCCGATGACGTCTCGGGCAGGTTCAATTGCCAGGAAACGCCAAACGGGTCCTCGCACCACCCGAAGCGCTGAGAGAACGCCTGGACCTTCGGCCCGCATGAAATTCCGGCTCCCGTATGGATTCCCTTGGCTCGCACCTACGGCGTGCCTCAAAGTGCGTGCCCCAAAGGGGCGTCGGTTCCCCAGCGAAGGGCGCAGCCCTGGATGAGAGAGCGACCCGACCTGTCCTTTCCGGCCCAATGGGCCAACCGGTTCTTTTCAATCCCACAGGGAAGCTCTGGGGGAACCTCTGGAATCAGGCCGTCTATCGTCATTAGCCAGAATACACGTGGGCGACCAAGGGCACTTACAGAACCACCGGCATTTCCTCAATCGGATCGTGATGGGAACTATCGTCGTGGCGCTCAGCAAGCCTGCCGTGCTGGCTGGGGCGTTTCAGAAGCCGCCCATGAGTCATCGGCGGCGAATCGAGTGCGCGTTGGCACTCGAGGCGGCGGACCGCCTGCAGTTTGGTTTCTGGTGGCGATTTCCCAATCGTGATCGCGCCCCGCGGCATCTGGCGGAGTTGTCGCTGGAGCTTCAGCGGAAGCTTGATGTTCGACCAGGTTCTCCACGATCCGGTCCAGGCATTCAACTACCACGATCGCGAGGCCGGCCCTTCGCTGGCCGAGCTGCGAGCGAGAACGGACAAGTGCCTCATCGGCGGCATCGGGCAGAACACTACCCTGCGACACGGCACCACCCGCGAGGTCGACGCTGAAGTGATTCGGTCGCGAAGACCCCGCCGCGCTCTTTCCCATCGCGAAGCAGCCCCGAATGCACATGGACCGCCGAGAATCAACGACACGCGGTCAGGACGATCGCGAAGATAAGCGTTCCCAGCCCCGCCACGATCGAAGGCCAAAGCCATGCCGGTGCCTCCTGCCAAGCAAACAACGTCTTGCTGGTTGCATTCCGATCACCCGGTTTGCGGCGCGGCCGTTTGGCTTCCGCGACCACGCGGTGGATTGCGGTCTTGATTTTCAGGTCGCGAAGAAACAGCGTCGCTTCTCGGGGAGTGAGGGGGTTGGCAAGGCTCGGCGGCGTCTCGCTGAGGTCCAAATCGCCCTCCCCGCCCTCCGGCCCATCCAGGCGTTCGACGTCCTTCGTCGGAGAGGATTCGCACGTGCAGTTTCCGGCTCCGGGCCTGAGCAAGCCAGGCCGTCGCCGCCGCTGCCAGGAATAAAATCCACGGAGGAAAATTGTCTTGCGCCGCTTCGCGGCTAAGACAGGTATGCGATGGCTCCGCCCAAGGGCGAGTTGGGCTCGACGAATCGATCATCGAGCGGTTCTTGGTGTGCGCGGATCGGTATGTGCGCCAGAGT
This sequence comes from Pirellulales bacterium, assembly GCA_013360685.1. Lineage (GTDB taxonomy): Bacteria > Planctomycetota > Planctomycetia > Pirellulales > Thermoguttaceae > JABWBD01. The sequence continues at coordinate 10,391 of JABWBD010000145.1, read as the reverse complement.
AGCGCGGCAGTGCAGCGAGTGCGGGACGGATGTTCAGGAGACAGGGGTTCAGGCAGAGACGTGGACTCGGCAGTGAATTGGGAGTTTTGGGGCGGCGGGTTGGATGGTGCGGTCTGTGACGCACGGGGCCTTGCGCCGGACGCCATCTCTTCCTGGCCCGACTTGCGGCCGTAGATGGGGCGGTGTGTATCGACTGCTCGCAGGCTGCCGTCACCACCCGCCCCTATGGGCGAAGCGGGCGAGGAGAGGGTTTGCACTTGCGGCGGGGCCATTTGGCGGAACAGAAGCCGAGGTAAGAAACGCTGGCGAAACCACGCACTTTTCACTTCCCGACGCCCGACGCCTTCCACGCTGTGTTCCATCGCTGTGGCGCAACAACTTGCCACACACGTTGTACCACGTTCCACTCGAGAGCCGGGCAAGTGATTTAGCAGGATACTGAGTATCCGAACCAGGGGTATTACCCCGGCAAGAAAGATACTCAACACTGGAACGAAGCGCAAGCAGGAGCCTCTCGCTTAGGCTATTGCCCCGGGGATGTCGGGCGGGGCCGAAGACCGATCTGGTCGAAGGGGATCGCCTGAAAGCCGGTGGCCCAGACGGGCGAGTCGGCCTTGATGCGGAAATCCATCTTCTCCGGCGCGGCGAAGCCCGGGTCCGGGCCGACATAGTTCTGCTCCAGCTTGAGCATGTCCTGGTTGGCGTGCCAGCCGACTTCCAGCCACCTGCCGACGCAGACGTTGCGGGCCACGACGTTGTTCTCCGGCGGCACTCCGTCGGTCTTGGCGTAGTACCGGTCGAGATCGGCAATCGCCGGGTAGCGAGAACGGTACAGCTCCCGGGGCACGGCGGCCAGTTGCTGCTTCATGTAGTCGTAGACCATGTTGAACCACACGGGCGACTTGTCCAGTCCGCGGCCGTCCATCCGCACCGCCGGGTCGCAATCGACAAACAGGTTGTTCTCGACGCGGTGGTCGCGGCCACCGCCGATGAACATGGCCCAGTGGACCTTATAGAAGACGTTGCCAAAGACCTCGGTGCCGCTGACACAGTCGTCCATGTAGACGCCCATCGAGCCCATGCCCACGCCGCCGGTGTGATGGATGAAGTTGTGCCGGATGTGGTTGCCGCGGCAGGTCCAGTCGCGGCCGGTGTAGATCGCCCCCACGTCGCCGGTCTCCAGGGCGATGTGGTGGATTTCGTTGAACTCGATCAAGTGCTCGTTGCCGCCAAACAGGATAGCGCAGTGCGGATGGTCGTGGATCAGGTTGTGCGAGGCGCGGAGCCCCACGCCGCTGAGCATCACGGCGGGCACATAGCATTTGGACCAGCGGCCCTGGCGGGCGAAATGGCAGGTCTCGACGAAATGCGCGCCGGGTGCCAGGGTCTGGCGGTCGCCGCCGGACAGCGATACGCCGCCGTCGCCCGTGTCGAAGATATCGCAATCGACCACGCCGTGGCCGGTTCCACCCTCGACGCGGACCGCCCAATTGCCGATGTTGCGGATCGTGCAGCCCCGAATGCGGCAGCCGGCGCCGCCTTGAAGGATCACGGCATCGGCACGCGCGGCTTCCAGCGTTGCGTCTTGGAAGGTGATATGCGACGCGCCGCTGCAATGCACCAGCGGCTGGTCGAGCAACGACAGCGTGGCGGTGAGAGTTCCGCCCGGCCCTTGCGGCGGCCAGAAGTAGAGCACGCGCGCGGCGCGGTCGAGGAACCATTCGCCCGGCTGGTCGAGTTCCTCCAGGACGTTCAGGAAGTGGAACCGCTGGCCTTTGCGGAATCCGTACAGGCCGTGCGGCGGCGCGGTCTTGATGTGCCGCTGCGCGCGGTCCAGCGAGGCGACCTGCTCGTAGGAATTGGCCCAGTCCCACGCCCAGTAGCCGTGCACCCACAGGTCGCCGGTGTCTTTCCAGCCCAGCGGCTGGTCGCCGCTGAAGAAGAAACCGTCTTCGAGGCGGCCGATCTTTCCGCCGTGGCCGTCGTTCTGGGCGTGGGCCTCGGGAAAGCCGGCAATCTGCGACCACTCGCCCTCATTGGGCCAGCGGGCGAGCGTCATCGGTTTGCCGTCGTAGAACAGTTCGCAGTGGGCGGGCGTTGTCGGCCGGCCGAATCCCCGCGACTTCATCGGGCCGAAGTCGGAGATGCCCAGCGTCTTGAGGTCGACCTGCCGCACTTCGCCACGGGCCTTTTCGTCCAACCGGTCGAGCACGGCCGGATCGGTGACCGGCTGAAACCCGGAGAAAGTCCGACCGCCGAGCAGGCGAACTGTTTCGTTCCGGTACGCTCGCCATACGACGGGTGCTTCCGCGGCGCCCGAATCGGCAGCCGAAAGCTCCAACGCTACCGAGCGGAGGTAGTCGCCGCCGCGGAGCCAGATCGTCGCCCCGCCCGGCGGCGCACTGCCGGCCTGCCGCAACTGCCGGAGCGCATCGCGTGCCCGCTCCAACGTGGCGAACGGTTTGTCCGCTGTGCCCGGATTGGTGTCGAGGCCCGCGGGCGAGACGAAGAAGTCGGCCGCGGCGGAAGCGGCGCCGGCCAGGACGGTCGTGGTGACCAGTAATGCGGCGGAAACGATCGTGCGTAGCATGGATGCTCCTTCGCTTAGCGTCAAAGACTATGGCGCTGTAAGAGAATAACTTGCCGAAATAGTCGCCTTTCGCTCCGCGAAAGGACGTACTTTCGCGGAGCGAAAGGCGACATTTATTCTCTTAAAGCGGCTATGTGTCGCTCAGTACCGGGCTAATCTTTCTCCCACGGCGCGCGGAGTTTGGGTCTTTCGGTCAGGAACTCCAATCCGTCGCGAAGTCTGCCGGCCTTGGTGAAGAACGGGTGGAAACCTTCCCTGTTGATGCCGTTGGCGTCGTAGCGGTCGCGGCGGGTGGAGATGGCCTTGCCTTCGCGCAGGGCCCAGCCCATCCAGCCAAGGCCGGCGGCGGAGAGCAGTTCCGTGTAGAAGCGGGCGACCTGGGCGCGCGTGGCGTCGCTGAGGCTGCCGGGGATGCACTCGTTGACCAGCAGCGACTTGCGGTGCGCCGTGCGGATCGCGTGGTAGCCGCCGATGAGCGATTCGAGTTCGCCTCGCGTGTGGGCATAGGGATGCGCGCAGAGCACGTCCACCAGCGGCGCGAAGGTCTCGATGTTCTTGCCGTTCATCGTGCCGATGGTGATCGGCTGCCTCGCGCCGCAGTCGCGGACCGTCTCCGCGACCAACTTCAACCACGCGAACTCCCGCTGGTTCACTTCGCTTCCCAGATCGTGGGCCTGGGGCTCGTTGCAGAGGTCCCAGATGAGCACCCGGTCGTCGCCGGACAATGGCGTGACCAACTCCCGGACATAGGCCACCTGCGGTTTCCAGTCGCGGAAGAGCGTTTCCGTGTACGTGCCGCCGTAGTCCCATTGGGAGTCGTGCCAGCGGTTGAAAAGGCAGGGCATTGCCTTCATGCCGCACTCGCCGATGGCCTTCACGGCGTCGAGGAAGTTGGCGGTGACCTTTTCCGGATCGGCCATCCAGGCGGTGAACTCGATCCACAGCCGGATGCAGTTGGCATGGACCTGCCTGGCCAGCGCCGCCTCTTCGCGCATCCCTGCGCCGTCGTAGGCCCACCACGCCTCCTCGATCCTCGCGCCCCACGACGGCACCATGCTGAATCCCCGCAGCCAGCCGTAGTCGGGATAGACGTGCAACGAGGGTCTCGCAGGCGAGGGGGCGGGCCCCCGGGCATCGCCGAGGCGGGCCAGGCCGGCAGTCAACGCCCCGGCTGCCAAGGACTTCAGGGCGTTGCGGCGGGTGAAGGAGAGTGTGTTCATATCCGCGTGTCCAAGGTCTCAAGCGGTGTCGACTGGAGCCGTTTTCGTCGAAAGGCGGCCTCGCATCGGCTGGGTGCAAAACGTTTCGGTTCACACGGTCTCCAGACTATCGCACGTGCGGGCGGGAGTAAAGGCTCCCTGACGGTGTTGTGCCATAGGCTTTCCTGGTGGGCCGTCCGGACTCTCCGGCGCGGCAGAGATCCGGAATCCTTCATTGACCGGCTTCGCCTTAGAGGGGACAATACAGGTATACTGCGTGCGGTCAGGTTTGTCCGATCGTAAAATGGAGTTCATTCCGTTCCTCTTCGAACGGATTGAAATCCGTTTTACGACAAATCCGGCCGTGGCCGGTATAGAAGCGTCTTCGAGAACAGGCGGCGTACGCGGATCTGTTGTCGCAACTTCGTGCTGGTGGAGATACAGCAAAGGAATCCTGTCGTGTCGTACCAATTCCCTCCGGACATTCAACAACGAGTGCGCGCTCAGATGGAAAGCGGGCAGTTCGAGACGGAAGACGACGTTCTCCGCGAGGCAATCGATACCCTGGAGCGGCGGCAGCGTGGGCTTCAAGAACTCCGAGATATGGTCCGCGAGGCCGACGACGATATTGCAGCCGGACGCGTGGGCGCGTTTGACCCCGATCGAACCAAGAGTGCTGTCCGGAAACGGCTCGAGGCCCACGGAATCCGAGACTGATGCCGATAGCCCGACGTTCGGAAGCCGCAGAGCGCGACCTGCAAGACATCGCGTTCCATATCGCGCTGGTGGAGCGTCGCCCTGCCACCGCGGACCGCATCATTGACGAGCTGATTGCACAAGCGGAAAAACTTGCCGAACTCTCGGCGATTGCCACACTGGGAACGGCAGCGCCGGAAATCGGCGAGGGCGTCAGACTGTTTTCGTACAAGCGATGGGTCATTCTCTTTCGATACCAGCCGCATGGCATTGACGTCCTGCGGTTCGCCGACGGCAGCCAAGATTACTTGCACTGGAAGTTGAGCTGAGGCCAGCGAACTGCCACCCCGGGCGTGGCCGAAACCTCGGTGATCCGTCCCAGTTGCGCGGCCACAAATTTCAGGCCGTCGCGGCGGGTGACTCGCTAAAATTCTGGTCCACCAAGAACGAAATCACGGGACCAAGCCCTTTGCCTTGGCGCGGGCCAGGAGCTCTTCCCTGGTCGGCCCGGGTCGCTGCGAGGCCTCGATGGCGCAGCGGATTGCCTCGGCTTGCTCTTCACTTTCGCGAAGGTACTCGTCAAAAGGGGCCGGATTGGCCAGATAACGGCTGATGACCGCGTACACATCCGCTAGGCGCAGTGTGCGGTACGATCGGACAATGGCCTCGGGGGTCTCGCCGCGCTTGAAGGCGCCGATCACCAACTCCAGAAGCACTCGGCTCTCGCCGATGCGGAAGGTCCCCGGTGGGTCTTCCCTCAAGGGAACTTCGACCGTGAGTGGTTCAAAATCCACGGTAGTCATCATTCGCATCTTCCTTTCGACAATGTCGATGTCCTCGTCCCTCATGGTATTGCGAGAGACAGACGACGGCAAGGATCGCAGCTCGGCAGAAGCGATTACGGCCGCAGCGAATGTTCCACCGGCCAGGATGCCCGGTCCTCGCTCTGGTAAACGCCGATCTTGTCCACCGGGATTGGCTGGAAACCAAGTTTGTGAGCGGGCGAGTCGCCGGCAAGGCGGAAATCGGCAGGCGGGGCTCCGGCAAAACGCGGGTCGACATCAATCAGATTGTCTTCGAACTTGACCAGCGGCAGGGCCTCGGCCTGCGTCCGGCCCCACGGGCCGCCCCAGCAGATATTGCGGGCGAGCACATTGCCCTTGGGCGCCAGCGGTTCGTCCTCGAGAATATTGAGCAACTCGGGGTACTTGACCGACCAGGGCGGTTGACGGTAGTTCAAGTCGATCAGTTCCTGGGTGGCGAACGTGCCGACGCCCTTGGCCCAGCCGAGCCCGCGGGCGTCGATGCTGAACGCCAGGCCGCACTTGAGGAACAGGTTGTTGGTCATGAGGTTGTCGCGCCCGCCGCCGATGAGGATCGCCGTGGCCACGTCGTAGAAAATGTTGCCGGAAATGTCGGCCGACGAAAAGCAGTCGTCCAGGTAGACGCCCTGGCAGCCTTTGCCCTGGAATCCGTGGATGTTGTGCAGATAGTTGTAGCGGATCTTGTGGCCGCGCATCGACCAGGTTTCGTCCGGCGGAGACGTGTAAATCGCCCCCGCGTCGTTCGACTGGAACACGGCGCTATGGATCTCGTTGTACTCGATCGTCTGGTCGTTGCCGGTAAAGCCGATGGCGATGTGCGGCACGTTGTCGATCAGATTGTGGGTGGCGCGGTTGCCCACGCCGAACACGGTGACTCCTTGCTGATAGACCGGATCCCAGCGGGCCGTGTGGTGGATGTGGTTGTTTTCGGCATAGTGTTCGGCGGGCGTCAGGGTTTTGCGGTCGCCGCCTTCCAGGTGGACCCCGCCCTGGCCGGTCTGGTAGATGTCGCAGCCGACGACGCCGTGGCGAGCGCCGCCGTAGACCTTGACGGCCCAATTGCCCATGTTGCGGATCGTGCACGCCACGACGCGAACGTCGTCGCCGCCTTGGACGACCACCGCGCTGCCGCGCCCGGCCTCGAAGAGCAAGCCGCGAAAGGTGACATGCGAGGCGCCGTCGAGCCGCACCAGGTCGCGGACCAGCGAGACGACCACCTTGCCGGATTCCAGCGGCGCCGGCGGCCAGAAATAGAGAATGGCCGTGTCGCGGTCCAGGCACCACTCGCCTGGGCTGTCGAGTTCGGGCAGGAGGTTTTCGGCATAGAACCACTGTCCTGTGCGCATCTGGAAGGTCTGGCCCGGCCTTGGTCCCAGGCTGATGGTGCGGGCCGCAGGATCGATGGAGCAAAGCGGAATGCGGAGGTCGGCCCAGTCCCAGACCCAGAAGCCGTGCAGCCAGACGTCCTTCTCCTTAGTCCAACGGGCCGGCCGCGGATCTTCGCAGGCGAACTTACCCTCGGGGCTCGCGACAATGCCGGTCCCGGGTTTGCCGCCGGTGTCCAGGGCGCTGGCAATTGTCAGGTATCCGGAGTTCGGATAGCGGGCCAGTGTCATGGGTTTGTCCTGAAAGAACACCTCGAGCCCCGGATCGGACTGGTACGTCCTCGCCGAGCCGATGCCCTCCAGATCGGTGATGCCCTGAGCCTTCAGATCCGCCTGCCTGACGTGGGCCCGCACGGACTCGTCGAGGCGCGCGAGGATAGCCGGGTCGGCAACCGGTCTCCATCCGGTCACCTCGCGCCCGCCGACCACTCTTGCCGTTTCGCCCCGGCTTGCCCGGTAGACGATCGGCGCCGCCGGGGCGCCGCTGTCCTGCTGCGTCAGTTCGAGCGGCTGGGACAGTTCGTAGACGCCGCCCCGCAATTCCACGATGATGCCGCCCTCGGGCAAACCAGCGCCGGCCTTGCGCTGACGGATTTCATCGCGCGCACGCTGGAGCGTGGCAAACGGACGGTCGGCGGCGCCCGGATTGGCGTCGTTTCCATAAGGGGCCACGTACAAGGTGACGGCCGCCGCGGCGTAAGACGCCAGGCCCAATACGGCTGCCGTTACGGCGATCGCAAGTTTGCTCATCATCGATCTCCTGTTGCTGGATATCCGACTGGAAGTGTAATCGCCCGACGTGGTGAGTGCCAGAGAGGCGGTCCGACTGAGCTTGGCGCCGGCCGGGTGCCCGGCCTTCCCTGGCCACGGCCCAGTCGTGTCACCGGATGGCAGCAGTCGGGCTGCTGGTGTTTCCTTTTTTCGGGTCGCCTGAAGATTCTCGGAGTATGGATCGTTGGCAGCGCTTGCATTCGGGGTGTGTGCCGGGCCAAGCTAATGGGATGGATGGAAGCGGTGGCCGAGGAGGCCGGCAAAACCACGCACCGTTTACCCGCCCGCATCCCCATCCTCGCCGGCAAATCGCGTCCGTTGAGCATTGCCGAACTGCCCAATCCATCAGGAGCACCGGTATGAAAAGCTACTGCTTCATCTTGGCTGGCTTGCTCGCGGCGCGTGGGGATTTGCTCGCGGCAGACCATGCCCCGGCCGATTCTCTCTGGAAGCACCGCGTTGAAATCCAAGTCGACAACACGGCGGGCAGCGCGGCGCTTTCGGATTATCAGGTCAGACTCGCGTTGAACCCGGAGAACTTCGATTTCAACCTGGCCCAGCGCGACGGCCGCGACCTGCGACTGTTCGACTCCGATGGCCGCTCGCCGCTCGCCTTCTGGATCGAGCGTTACCATGCCGATCCGCAGGAAGCGGTGCTCTGGGTGAAGGTGCCCGCGATCCCGGCGAAGCGGACCAAGACAGTCTACCTGGCCTGCGGCAATCCGGCGGCGGAACCGGCATCCGACGGCCGAAAGACGTTCGACTGGTTCGACGACGCGGAGCAGGGCGAGGCCGGCCAGCGGTGGGAAGTCGCGGCCGGCAGCCCGCGATTCGAGTACGTCGCCTATTTCGACCAGTTCGGCAAGCCGGGCGGCGTCTGGCATGCCAGCGGCTGCACGCGGCGGGTATCGCCCAAGGCCAACACGGTCTACGGCGGCGCCCACGCCACTTACTGTTCCTGGACGCGGCCCATGGCCGTCTACGCTCCGTCGCAAGAGAAGACCTTCTTCGTCTTCGGCAACGCCGAAAACGCCCCGACGATCTCGTGCTACGATCACCGCAGCCAGTCGCTGGCTCCCGCGGTGGAAGTGGGCCGCAATCCCGACATGGACGCGCACAAGAACCCGCACCTGCTGATCGACAGCGAGGGCTACCTCTATATCTTTTTCCGCGCCCACTGCACGCCCACCCATCTGGTCAAGTCGGCCCGACCATTCGACATCACTGACTGGCGGCCGATGGGCGTCGTCGTCGAGAATTCCTCGTATCCGCAGCCCTGGCAACTGAAGGCAGGCCAGATCACGGTTCTCTATCGCGGGGGCGGCACGCACGATGCGACGGAGTCGTTTGTCGTCTCAGGCGACGGCGGGCAGACGTGGTCCCAGCCGCAGGCGATCGTCACGCCGGAACCCAACAACGGCTGCTATGCCGTCTCAATTGCGGAAAACGGCCCCTACCCGCGCAAGGTCCACATGGCGTGGTCGCTCACGCGCGGAGATTGGTGGCAGCGGTACCACGTCTTCTATGCATCTTCGGACGACGGCGGAAGCACCTGGAAGCGAAGCGACGGCGCACCCTACACCCTGCCGATCACCGAGCCGACCAGCCAGCTCGTCTTCGAGTCCGAGGCGCCCGACCGCGGCGTCTGGCTCAAAGACATCCAACTCGACTCGAAAGGCAATCCCTATATCCTCTTCGTGGACGGAAACACGCTCACCTACGATTGTGTCTGGCGTCTGGCTGGCTGTTCGGGCGGGAAGTGGAGCTTGTACGAGGTGGCCAAGAGCGACCACATGTACGACGGCGGATCGCTCGTGATCCTCTCCGACAACGATTTCCGCATCTACGCCCCGACCACGGCCTCGCAGCCTTACGAGGACGGCGGGGAGATGGACGAGTGGCAATCGACCGACGGAGGCAGGACGTGGACGGCCGTGAAACGCCTTACGTCCGGCTCGCAGTTCTCTCATAACCACGTCAAGACCGTCTTCAACCACGGGCGCGGCGACTTCCGCGTCTTCTGGTCCTATGGCGACGCGCGCGTTCCGCCGGAGTCCCGCCACGTGGACCTCTACCGGTACGGAGAGGCCATGCCGGCGCCGAAGAAGATGGAGCTGGCTTACTCGCCCGGCCGGATGCCGGGGAGATTCTTGCGGGTGGGCCAGGAGGAGAAGATCGAAAGCGTGATCCGGGCACGAGGCTTTGCCTCCGGGGATTTCGCCCTGGAGGCCCGGGCCATGCCCGGCCCGCCCCAGTTGCAGCATCCGATGCTGGCCGCGCGGATCGACGAGCGGACGGGCTGGTACAGCGCCGGCCTGCCCAACGGCCGCGGCAAGCTCTACAGGTACGCCGCCGGCTGGAAGCCTCTGGCGGAGGCCCCATCACCGACGATTTCGCCGGGCTGGCACCAGTGGAGCTTCCGCGCGCTGGGAGACCGGCTGCAGTTCGCCGTCGGCGGCCAAGTATTGGTGGAGGCCCGCGATACGGATTTCAAGCGCGGCGGCGTGGGCGCGCGGGTCTGGAGCACATCGCTCTACTTGGACGACATCCGCGTGCGGAAGCTTGCCTTGCCGGAGGCGGCGGCGACGATCAAGAGACCGTGAGGCGAGCGGAAGACGAGGACTTAGGCCGCGCTCAACAATAAGTTACCGGATTCATATCAATTGCGATTAGGTAGGATCTGATAATTCCACTCGCCGTGAAATGGGTTGCGACGAATGTGTACTTCGGATAGTTGAGTATCAGATACGATTTTCGCCTTTTGGTATTGCTGTTCGTCGAGCCAAGCATGGACTTCCAGTCCTTCCTTGGTTCGTGTTGAGCCGATCAGATTGACAACGATTTCCATGGTCTCCAGGGGAACGCCTTGCCAATTGCGTGTGATGTGGCAGAAAAGCCGATGTTCTATCTTGTTCCATTTGCTGGT
>JABWBD010000144.1 GCA_013360685.1 Pirellulales bacterium | reverse complement strand
GTTGGGCCGCACTCGGTTCTCCGGCAATCACCGGCAAACTCGCAAGGTACGGGTCGAGACGTTGGCGCCAGCGGTCCCAGTCGGCGCCGAGCGAGAGATTGATGGTGGCCACGCCGAACACCTCGCGGTCGGTCGGCAGCACGACCAGCGGTTCGCCGGAGGGACCGACGATGACGCTGGTGCCATAGCACTCCTTTCCGACGGCGTTGCAGCAGGCGACCCACATGCGATTCGCCTGGGCGTAGCTGGCCGAGTGATGGATGCGATTGCTGCTTCCCAGGGCGACGTTGCCCGTGGCCGCGTTGCACCAGAGGAGCAGTTCGGCGCCTGCCAGGCGCATCCGGCGCGCGGTCTCGGGAAATTCGCCGTCGAAGCAGTTCAGCACGCCGACGGTAGCGTAGCGCGTGCGGAACACGACGCAGCGGTCTTGCGGCGGAGGCTCGGTGAACGACTCGAGATCGTAGGGCCCGGGCGAGAGCGGGTTCTTGCGCCGGGCGCCCAGGCAGGCGCCGTCGGCGTCGATAACGCCGATGGAGTTGTAGAGCTTGCCTTCGTGCATTTCGCAAAAGCCGAAGGCCAGGACGATCCGGTTGGCGCGCGCGGCGTCGCAGAGTTGTTTCAGGTAGTCGCTCCGCGAGGGCTCGTCGGCAAGCCGGCGGTTTGCGGTCGCGGCCTCGGCGGGGGTGCCGGCGGATTGGGTGAAATAGCCGGGCAGGCACATTTCGGGGAGGGCAAGGATCTGGACGCCTTCGCGTCCAGCCCGTTCGACCGCCTCGATCATGCGGCGGAGGTTGTCTCGCTTGCCTTGCTCGCCGCCGCAGCAATTGCGCATCTGCCAGACGGCGACGGTCACCGGCCGGGCATTCGGCTGGCGCAGGGAGGCCTCGATCATTTGGCGATTCGTCTGGATGCGGGTTTTGAACAGGTCGTAGTGTCCCGGCCAGACGTCGCGGACAACGCTGCCGTCGGCGACCGGCTCGGCAGACGCGTGTTCTTCAGCGTGGCCCCGGCCGAGGGCGGTCATCAACGGCAGAAACGCCACCAGCGCAAAAACAGTACTCGTACCTCGCGTTGCCTGCATTTCGTTTCTCGCTCATGTTCAAGATGTTATTTGCGATACTTGCCTAACAGGTATCGCACGGCGGCAGTGTCGAGTTATGATATGGGCCGCCGCCAACCTAGGAAGCGTCTTTCTTCGCTGGGCATTTTGCTGGGGAAGACGTAACCGTCTCGCTGCTTGCCGGGCGTTGCGGATCCTGCTATGGACGTATGTATATCAGAAGAGGTGGCTCGATTTCAACCAAATTCTTGGGGCGGGAGACGGATTTTCGAAAGGTCTCGACTTTCATGTTGCCGAGCGTTGTCGTGGGCGAGAGGCCGAAGGGATCCAGGCCGACGGAGCGCTTGGTGGGGCGGTTATTCATACCCCTTCCCGAGCGCTGCGCGATCCCTCTACGAATCCAGTTTCGCAACACCCCCTCTAACGGCTGACGATGATAGGGTAGCCGAAATGCACTGCCGGTCAAAAGTGCCGGCGAGGATATCCACTCAGACCACGGATTGGAAGCGGTGGGTCGGCGTGGGCCGAGATGGGGCGAAGCTCTGCAAGTCCACCGTCGTCGCCTGGACCGCCATGCCAGCCACCTTAGCGATGCACCGCTGAGTGATCGCCCGCAATTGGTCCGGATCGGTCTTCGCCCGGACGTTGACCAGCAGGACGGCCTCCGTGGGCGAGCCTTCCACGCCGCCGCGCAGGAACGGCTGGCCGTCGTTGCTGGTGAGATTGGCGACCAGCGTGTGTTCGTCGGCAGCCAGGTGCAGCTTCAGGTGCGCCACTTCCGCAGAAAACTCTCGGAAACTTGCCTGCATGGCCCTCATGAGGTTCACGCAGAAGCCGCGGCAGTCGATGCCGGTTTCCGACGTCAGCCGGATCGCGGCGTTGAGCCAGCCGAGAGCCGCCTCCCCTTCGGCGTACTCGTCGTAATCCACCTCCGCGATGGTACGGCCCGCCTCCGAGGTCTCCAGGACATAATCCAGCCACGCCTCCACGCCGGCGCCTTGAAGCGCCGAGATCGTAATCACCGGGGCCTGCGTGAACTCCTGCTTGAGAACGGATTCCACCTCGGCCAGTTCCTCTTGGGTGAGGAGATCGGCCTTGTTCAGGACGATCAGGTCGGCCTCCTCGAGCTGTTTCTCGTAGATGTACATGACGTTCTCGGGGAAGCGAGGCGACTGGGATTCCGCCAGCGACTTTCGCATTCGCTCCAGGGTTCGCACCTGCTTGACGTCCACGAGCACCGAGAAAGGGGCCACCTGGAAGCGGTCCGCATAGAACTCTTTCATTGGCTGCAGGACGGTGGCCGAGAGATCCGTGCAGCTCCCAACCGGCTCGCCGAGGAGCACGTCGGGCATGCCGGTCTGTACCAGGCGGTTCATCGCCGTCAGGAGTTCGTCGAAACGGCAGCAGAAGCACCCGCCCGCGACTTCCTGCACGGCATCCACCGCTTCCTTGAGAATGGCCGTATCCACCAGGTTTGCCGCCTGGTCGTTGGTGATCAACCCCACCCGCTTGCCCCGACGAACGAGTTGCTCGGCGGCCCTGGCGACCAACGTCGTCTTTCCGGCGCCTAGGAAACCGCCGGTGAGGATCACTCGTGTCTTCTTCATGGTATTTCTCCGTTCTGGATTCGACGCCTGCGTTACCGGCTCGAAATCTCTTCCAGGCTGTTCAAGTCGCTATCCGGCATCGACGCGTGAATGTGTCCGAACAGACGGGCATAGAGCCCCGCACCAACGATCGCTCCGACGACCGGAGCAAGGATGTACACGGTGAAAAAGCCGGTGCCTCGTTGCCCGGGTAGAGCCACCGCACCCCAGCCGGCAAGGAACGCAAACAGCCGAGGGCCAAAATCCCTCGCCGGATTGAAACAGGCCTGGGTCAACGGAGCGATGAACGAGATGAGGCCCGCTACGGTCAATCCGATGAAGTCCGGCGCCAATCCCTGCGGAGGGGCCGACCGGTTACGCTCATCGGTCACCGCGAAAACCACGAAGGCCAGGATGAGCGTGCCCAATGCCTCCGCCAGAAAGCCGGCGGATTCAGAGACCATCGCATTCAGACGCGCGTGGTCGGCTTGGGAATAGAGCGCGGGACCGTCGGCAATCGGCGCCGGGCCGGGAAAATATTCCCCGTAGCACATCGCCGTGATCTCGCTCCCCGGCTGCCCTCGAACGACGCCCTTCGCCTGTTCCTTGGCGGCAAGATACGGGTTGAAAAGCGTGAACAGACTGGCCGCCGCCAGGAAGGCGCCGACAAGTTGGGCCGATAGGTAGGGAATGACCAGGCGCCAAGAGAACTTCCGCCAAACGGCAAAGGCGACGGTGATCGCCGGGTTGATGTGTGCCCCGCTTGCCGCTCCCACCGAGTAGCAGGCCAGCATGATCGCGACACCCCACACCACCGCAATCTGCCAGATGCCGCTTTGCGCCCCCATCAAGACCGCCGCGTGCACCGCGCCGCAGCCAAATAGCACAAGAAGATACGTGCCGATCAACTCCCCGAGCCACTTCGTTGCCAAGGAAACGTCCCGTTGCCTGGCTCTCGCGCCCTTGGTCGACTCGATGGGGTCTCCCGAGGCAATCGCGATTCCCATAGGCCCTGGCTCCTCAACGCTTGTCGACAACTCTGCCGTCCACCACAAACCCATGCGTCTCACGATTCATGTCGGCCGCCCGCCGCCTTTCGCGCCGCTCGCAGCAACTCCGTGATCCCGTGCCGGTATGCCTCCAGGGTCTTGATCCAGTGTTCAAGACATTCCTTGCCCTCAGGCGCAAGCTGGTAACACTTTTTCGCGGGACCGCTGTCGGAGAGGTCCCAGGACGAGACCACCAGCCCCTTCTGCTCCATGGATTTCAGGAAGCGGTAAATGCCGGAAGCATCCGGCTTCTGGCCGCCAAAACCGGGCATTTCACCGATCCGCTCGGCCACCCGGTAGCCGTGCAGCGGACCCTCGGCCAAGACCACCAGGATGGCGGGCTGGATCAGCCGGTCCAACGTCGCGCCGGTACACGGGCAATTGACGAGCTCAAGCATCAGCTTATCTCCGGTATTGGAGTATTTCCTATACTGCCGAGTCCGAGTATTACGCAGCGGACAACGGCTGTCAAGAGGCGGCTCGCGATTGGTGCGGCAGGATTTTCCGGCATGCCCATTCGGTGCGATCTGTCGTTGTTTGACCGCAGGCCCGGCGGGCCGCGCGTCGCCAGTGTAGGCGGGGCACTCCGTGACCCGCCCTGTCCGGCCACGGAGTGTCCGGACTACACTTTTTCATCAGTGCCCGGCGGGCCGCGAGCGAGCAGCCGTAACACCAGCATGATGCCGTCGATCATCTTCCCAGGATCCGTCGGACGTCTCGGCCGGATACTGCGACCGTATTGCAGCACGGTGTTCAGCGGGGTTAAGATAGGGCGGTTACCTGGCCCGGCTCTCCAGAGCCGCACCGATCGACATTGCCTGTCCCGCAACCAGGAGAATCGTCATGAGAAGCTTGTTGGCACTGTTGCTGCTGACCGCGGCGTCGCCGCTGGATGCCGCGGATCCAGGCTCCGCGATCGCCATCGGCGACCGCCGCGAACTGCTGGTCGACCATTTCCTCGTGGATAAGCTTTCCGGCGGCGCGCGGCTGCAACTCCATCCGCCCGTGCCGCGCGAAATCGTGCTCCGGTCCGATGCGCCTTGGGAAGGAAACGCCTGCGGCTACCATAGCGTATTTCAGGATGGCGAGATCTACCGCATGTATTACCACGGCGGGCATTACCGGCACGGGGGCAAGCCGGCCGAAACCAGGCCCGTTCATCCCTGGTTCCTCTGCTATGCGGAGAGCAACGACGGCATCCATTGGCGACGGCCGGAACTGGGCCTGTTCGAATTCGAGGGATCCAAGAAGAACAACATCATTCTCACGCCCGAGAGCGTGGCCGCGATCGGCGGCGATCCGGCCCATACGGCCGTGTTCAAGGACGCCAATCCGGACTGCCCGGCCGACGCCCGCTACAAGTGCGTCATCGTCGGCAAGCCTCACGGGCTGTACTTGCTGAAATCGGCCGACGGCATCCGCTTCAGCGTGGGGGGCGAGAAGCCCGTGATCACCCGCGGCGCTTTCGACTCCGAAAACCTCGCGTTCTGGGACCCGGTTCGCAAGGAATATCGGGCCTACTGGCGGATCTTCACGGCGGGCGTGGCCGACGGCACGACCTGGAAGCCCGAGGGCATCCGCGCGATCCGCACCGCCACGTCGAAAGATTCCCTGACCTGGAGCGGAGAGGCGGACCTGCAATACGTCGACTCACCGCCGCAGCAGCTTTACACCAACCAGATCCAACCCTACTACCGGGCTCCGCACATTTTCATGGGCTTCCCCATGCGTTACACCGACCGCGGCTGGTCCGAGTCGATGATGGCCTTGCCGGGGCTGGAAGAACGGCTGGCCCGGTCCAAGGCGAGCCCCCGCTATGGCACGGCGATCACCGACGGCCTGTTCATGACCAGCCGCGACGGCGTGCTGTTCCATCGCTGGAACGAGGCATTTCTCCGCCCCGGCCCGCGCCGCCAAGGGTCGTGGGTCTACGGCGACAACATGATCTTCTGGGGCATGGTCGAGACGGCCTCGGCACTGGGCGACGCCCCGAATGAACTCTCCCTGTATGCTTCGGAGGACTACTGGCAGGGGGGCGCGGTCAGCTTCCGGCGATTGACGCTGCGGATCGACGGCTTCGTTTCGCTATGCGCTCCGGCCCGCGGCGGCGAACTGGTGACCAAACCGCTGGTGTTCGACGGCGGGAACCTGACGCTCAACGCGGCGACCTCGGGTGCGGGAAGCATTCAAGTGGAAATCCAGGACGGCGAAGGAAAGCCTGTCCCCGGCTATGCCCTGGCCGATTGTCCGGAACTGTTCGGCGACGACCTTGCGCTCGTCGTGCGCTGGCGTAAAGGGGGCGATGTGCGTCCGCTCTGCGGCAAGACGGTCCGCCTTCGGTTCGTGCTCAACGACGCCGACCTGTACGCATTTCAGTTCGTGCCCTACCAGCCCGATCCCGCCCGGCCCGATCCCTCGGCGAAGCCGTAACCTAGGAGCATGCATGGGATTTCTGTCAGGACGGATCACGTACGAATCATTCCGCATCGACGGCTCCTCGCCCGGGCAGTTCGGACCCGAGCACATCAAGACCCTGGAACGCTTCGCGATCGGCAAGGTGGAGACGGCCGCCATCGACCAGCCGGACGTGGGATTCCTGGCGGGTGAGCACCTGTTCGATCTCGATTTCGGCCTGGAAAAGAATGTGATCGCGGATGCCCTGCATTTTGCGGTCCGGATCGATACCAACCAGATTCCCGCCGCTGTGCGCAGGGCCTGGTTGCAGATCGAGTTGGCGGCGCTTGCCGCCGACAACCCGAGCGGCAGACCCACGAAAGCCCAACGGCAAGAGGCCAGGGACGCGGTGGAGGCCCGGTGCGAAGAGGAAGCTCGCAGCGGCAAGTTCCGCCGCATGCAGCAATTTCCCGTGCTGTGGGATGCGAGGACGAACCTCTTGTACTTCGGCGGGACCAGTTCCGCTGCCTGGGAACAATGCTCCGACCTGCTGTCGAGAGCGTTCGCCCTGGAGCTGGAGCGGCTCACTTCGGGTCATCGTGCCCAGCGGTGGGCACGGGAAGCGAAGCGGCGCAAGGCCATGGAGGACGTTGTTCCGTCCAGTTTCCACCCCGGCGACTCGCAGGCGGAGATTGCCTGGTGGAACAGCGAGTCGGGCAACTTCGACTACCTCGGCAACGAGTTTCTCTTGTGGCTCTGGTGGCGTCTGGAGACGCAGTCGGACACGATCACGCTGCCGGACGGTTCTGAACTGACCGCGATGCTTGCTCGAACGCTCAGCCTCCAGTGCCCGCGGGGCGAGTCGGGCAAAGAGACGATCTCCGCGGAGGCTCCGCCACGCTTGCCGGAAGCGGCACAAGCGATCCGGTCCGGCAAGCTGCCTCGCAAGTCCGGCATGGTTCTGGTCCGCTACGGCGATCAGTACGAACTGGTGCTTCAGGCCGAGACGTTCTCGGTCAGCGGGGCCAGGATTCAGGCCCAGGAGAGCCCGGGCGCCGCCGAGAGCCGGGGGATCTTCGAGGATCGGGTCGAGAATCTCCGCGGACTGGGCGAGACGCTCGATCTGGTCTACGGCGCCTTTTGTGAGCGACGGATCGGCAAGCACTGGTCCGGAGACCTCGAGCAGATTCGCCGCTGGCTGAAGAAGGGCGTAAAGTAGCCGGTTTTCAGGCCAGGAGCTCCTTGACCACGCGGGCCGGCTCCACGCCGGTGAGCCGCTGGTCCAGGCCCTGGTACTTGTACGAAAACCGCTCATGGTCGTAGCCCAACAGGTGCAGGACCGTGGCGTGGAAGTCGCGGACGTGGACGGGATCCTTGACGATATTGTAGGAGAAATCGTCGGTCTCGCCGTAGACGGTGCCTCCCTTGGCGCCGCCGCCGGCCATCCACATGGTGAAGCAACGCGGATGGTGGTCGCGGCCGTAGTTCTCCTTCGACAGGCCGCCCTGCGAGTAGATCGTCCGGCCGAATTCGCCGCCCCAGAGGATCAGCGTCTCGCCGAGCAAGCCCCGCTGCTTGAGATCGGTAACCAGCCCGTAACAAGCCTGGTCTACATCGCGGCACTGGTCGGGCAGGCGGCCGGAGACGTTGGAGTGGGTATCCCAATTGTTGTGGTAGATCTGCACGAAGCGCACGCCGCGCTCGACCATCCGCCGGGCCAGCAGGGCCGTGTTGGCAAAGGTGCCTGCCTTGCGGGCTTCGTCGCCGTAGAGCTGGTACGTCGACTCCGGCTCGGCGGCCAGATCGGTCAGCTCCGGCACGCTCGCCTGCATGCGGAAAGCGAGTTCGTACTGCTGCATGCGGGTGTGTGTTTCCGGGTCGCCCAGGGCTTCGTAATTCAACTGGTTGAGCGACTTCAGCCCGTCGAGCGTGGTGCGCCGCACCGGGCGGGGCACGCCGGGCGGGTCGTTGAGAAAGAAAATGGGATCGCCGCCGGTGCGGAACTGGGTGGCGGCGTGCTCGCCGGGCAGGTAGCCGCTCGACCAGAGACGCGCGGAGATCGCCTGGACCTGCTCGGTATTCGTCGAGCGGGCGACCATCACCACGAACGTCGGCAGATTTTCGTTGAGCGAACCGAGGCCGTAGGACACCCACGAACCCATGCAAGGCCGGCCGGTGACCATGTTGCCGGTCTGGATGAAGCTGATCGCCGGCTCGTGGTTGATCGCCTCGGTGTGCATGCCGCGGATGAACACCATCTCATCGGCGATTTTCTTCGTCCACGGCAGCAGTTCCGACATCCACATGCGGCATTGGCCGACTTGCTCGAACTTGTACTTCGAGGGCGCGATCGGGAACCGGGCCTGGCCGGAGGTCATCGTGGTCAGCCGCTGCCCCATGCGGACGCTGTCGGGCAAGTCCTTGTCGTACCACTCCTGCATGACCGGCTTGTAGTCGAACAGGTCAAGTTGCGACGGCCCGCCGACCATGTGCAAGTAGATGATGTGCTTTGCCTTGGGCGGAAAGTGCGGCGGCAGGGCGCCGGACTGGCGGCCTACCCCGCTCCTGTTGCCCTCATCCGCGCGCAGGATGCCCGCTCCGCCCAGCGCGGCAAGAGCCGCCGTGCCCAACAGGTTGGAGCCCTGGGCGAAAAAATGCCGCCGGGTGATGTTCTGTTT
The DNA here is from genome assembly GCA_013360685.1 of Pirellulales bacterium. Taxonomy (GTDB): domain Bacteria; phylum Planctomycetota; class Planctomycetia; order Pirellulales; family Thermoguttaceae; genus JABWBD01. The sequence goes on along the minus strand of JABWBD010000144.1, from coordinate 10,931 downwards.
GAAGTCTTGGAAGAAAGTCACTTGTTGAGCACCTCGTCCAGGTTCATCAACTGGTTGCAGAGCATCGTCCATGCAGCCAACTCGGCCGGCTCGGTCCCGGCGTCGGCCTTCGACTCTCCGTAGGCGATGAGCAAGCGGGCCTCGCCGGGATGTGCCTTGTAGAAGGCTGCCAGCTCGTCGCGCGAACGGCGGAGGATTTCCAGTTCCTCTGGGCGGAAATCGCGGGCGAGCAACCGCAGGCCGACCCAGCGGATCCGATCTTCAAAGCCCTTGCCGCTCTCCCGGATCGCCGACTGGGCAAGGTGCCGGGCGGCCTCGACGAATTGGGGATCATTGAGCGTGACCAATGCCTGGAGCGGCGTGTTGGTCCGCTCGCGCCGGACCACGCAGAACTCGCGGGCCGGCGCGTTGAGCAAATCCATGGAGGCCGGCGGAGCCTGCCGCTTCCAGAACGTGTAGAGGCTTCGCCGGTAGAGATCCTCGCCCGTGCCTTGCTCGTAACTCCGCGTATTGCTCACATTCATCGCGATCGCTTCCCAGACCCCGGGCGGCTGGTACGGCTTGACGCTCGGCCCGCCAAGCTTGCGGACCAACAGCCCACCGGCTGCCAGGGCGCAGTCGCGGACCATCTCGGCATCCATGCGGAACCGCGGACCGCGGCTCAGGAGGCGGTTGCCGGGGTCCTTTTCGAGCTTCTCGGGCGTGACGGCCGCCGACTGCCGGTACGCGGCCGAGGTGACGATCAACTTGAACAGCCGCTTGATGTCCCAACCCGTTTCGCGGAACTCCACGGCGAGCCAATCGAGCAGTTCCGGGTGGGAAGGCATCCGCCCCGCCACACCGAAATCTCCCGAGGTCTCCACAATGCCCGTACCAAAGATCTCCTGCCAGAACCGGTTCACCGTGACACGCGCGGTGAGCGGGTGGTCCGGCAGAAGAAGCCAACGGGCCAGTCCCAGGCGGTTCCGCGGGTAGTCTTGCGGAAAATCGGGGAGAACCTCCGGCACGCCGGGCGTCACCTCATCGCGGCGCTGGTCGTAAGCGCCGCGGAAAAGAACGTAAGCTTTTGCCGGTTCCTGCTTCTCCTCCATCACGTGGGCGATCGTGCCGCGGGCCTCGATGTCGCGATGTTCGCGTTCAAGCCTGGCGAGCTCGTCGGCCGCGTGCTTGTAGGGCCCGTCGAGCGAGGCGAGCCACCACTGGTAGAGCTCGTTCTTCTCGGCGTCGGTCCGCTGGTCGGCCGGCCTGGCCACGACGGCCGCGAAGCGGGTGGACCTGGCCAAGGCCGCCACTTCGTTCGGCGGCAAGACGCGGCGGATCACGCGCAAGTCCTGGATCGCCGCTCCGGAAAGAACCGAGCCGCGATGCCGCTGGCCGATCTTCAACGGCACCTCGGTGCGGATCGTGCCTTTGAGGGCGTCGGCCTGGACGTTGGCCGGTTTCTCCTGGCCATCGATGTAGATTTTCACCCCGGCGGCTTTCTTCGAGCCGTCGTAGGTAAAGGCGACGTGGGTCCACTCGTTGGCCGGCACCTGGTCGCGCGAGACGACCTTCAACGCATCGTCGCTCCACTTGTGGATGATGTGGGTGCCGACGCGGCGTCCTTCGACCCAGAAGTCCCAGCCCGTGTAGCCGTTGGAGTCGTCCATACGCGCCGCGATCGCGCCGTTGCCATCATTGGCCGGCAGATGCACCCACGCGGCGGCGGAGAAGGGCATATCGGCCTCGAAATCGCCGGCTTCGGCAATCTCCGCCACGCCCCGGCTCGACACCTTCACCGCTTGCGCAGCCGTGTGGCCCGGCTGCCATTCGGCCGAGGCATCGACCGGAACCTGGCGCGGCTGCCCATCCACGATGACCGTCGCCGCCGGCCCGGCGCCTTGGTCGAGCGGCGCGTGCAGGTGCAGGCCGTCGCTGGAGATCTCCTTGGCGAACACGTCCGGGCTCGCGGCCGATAGCCAGGCGTCAAAGTCCGGCCGGGCCGACTGCCGCCGGGCTTCCACTTTCTGTTTCGCCTCGGCGAGAAGCGGCTTCAGCGAATCATAACGCTCGCGGTCCTCGCTGCGCGGCACGATCAGCACGGGCGGCGTGTCTTTCACGTTGCCGTCGCGGACCGGCTGGGTCGTGTTGTTGAAGAAGGCCGACAACTCGTAAAACTCCCGCTGGCTGATGGGATCGAACTTGTGTTCATGGCACACGGCGCAGCCGACCGTCAGCCCCAGCCAGACCTGCGAAGTGGTTTCCGTGCGATCGCGCGCGTAGAGGACGGCATATTCCTCATCGATGATGCCGCCCTCGTTGGTGGTCATATTGCAGCGGTTGAAGCCGGAGCCGATCCGCTGGTCGAGCGTGGCGCCGGGCAAGAGGTCGCCGGCGAGATTCTCGACCGTGAACTGATCGAAAGGCATGTTGCGGTTCATCGCCTCGATGACCCACTGCCGATACGACCACATCTCCCGGAAATTGTCGAAATGGATGCCATGGGTATCCGCGTAGCGCGCGTAGTCGAGCCAGTAACGGCCGCGGTGCTCTCCCCAGGCGGGCGATTGCAGGAGCTGATCGACCAGCTTTTCGCAGGCGTCCGGCGAGGCATCGGCGACGAACGCCTCGACCAGTTCCGGCGATGGCGGCAGGCCGGTGAGGTCGAGGGCAACGCGGCGCGCGAGCGTGCGGCGGTCGGCCTCCGGCGCGGGCGTAAGTCCCTCCGACTCGAGCCGGGCAAGGATGAAGCGATCGATCGGGGTGCGAATCCAGGCGGTATTCTTCACTTCCGGCAGTCCGGGCTGCTGCGGAGGCACGAGCGACCAGTGCGGCTGATACTCCGCTCCCTCGCGGATCCAGCGGACGAGCAACTGTTTCTGGGCATCGCTGAGCGTCTTGTGGGATTGGGCCGGCGGCATGCGCGAGTCGGGATCCTGCTCCAGGATCCGCTCGACCATCATGCTGGAATCCGGATCGCCCGGCACAATCGCACCCGAGTCGATCGCCGCCTGTCGCAGGTCGAGCCGGAGGTCGGCCTCGCGCGAGGCGCTGTCCGGACCGTGACACTTGAAGCAGGTATCCGCGAGCACCGGACGGATGTCGCGGTTGTACTCCAGCGGCCTCTCGGCCTGGGCGGCGCCAGTGAACCAACCGGCGGCTGCCGCCGTCAACAGCAGAACGGCCGCGATCCTGGCAAACGGCTCAGCGGAGCGTGTCGTCGTGTCGCTTCGAGTGACCATCCGATATCTCTTCCCAGGTGAGTGAGGCACTTGGCGGTGTCGGAGCGCGGCGTGCGCAAACCGGCGCTGGTCCGGCGAGGCGGCGGCAGGCTGCGGTTGGATCAAGTCGACGGAACGCTCGGCCGGACTTGCCGAGACGACCGATTGCAGATTGGCCAAGACCGGCCGAGCCGAGAATCCCACAAAATGGTATGTGGCGGCAGTGCGACCGTCCATCCCTCCCGGAGAAGGGGCCGACGCTCTCGCCGCGGACGGCTCGCCGAATGCCGGGTCATTGTTCCGTCTCGGACCTGGCTGGTAGCGCCGCGACGTACTGCTCCACGATCGCCGCGGCGACCTGGGACGCCGTGACATGTTGCGATGTCCGCCGCATGCCGCTCTCGGCCAACTGGTCGAGCTTGTGCCACGTCTGTTGGCTCAGGGTAATCGGTCGCCGGACGGAGGGCCCGATTGTGCCGACTGCGGGGTTCAACTGGGAAACGGCCGCTACCAACTGCTCCAATCCCAACGGACCATGCGGACGATCCACTGGCACTGGCACAATTCGGCTGGCATGAAGCGTCCGTGAAATATCCTCTTCCGACAACATGGTTTATTCCTCCGAGTACTCGGTGATGCCGTAGTACTTGCCATCGATGACTACACCAATTTCACCTTAGAACTCGCCAGCCCGGGCAACGCGCACGGCACTTCTTCGCGGGGTGCGCCCGGGGCCCACTCTCCAGCACGCCGCGCTGCCGCGAAATCAAGGCTGCACGCACAGACGCCCCGGCAGAAATCCTGGCGACCGCTTGCCCTCTGCCGCCGCTCCCGCCAGCCGTAACAGATCAACCACGTCCTGGAAATCCCGGGCCGCGCGGACGCTGGCCGCGCTGGGCGGCTGTGACCGGATCCATGCCAGATCGGCCTGCGCCGCTTCGAGGAGGTTGCTCAACTTCGCCGCCGATTCCGGCTTGGCCACTCGCTGCCGGATCTCCTCCAGCCGCCGGCTCGATTCCTCGGCAGCCGCCGTGATGGCGCGGGGAACTTTGGGCTCGAAACTGGCGCCGTCCAGCAAGTTCTCCCCCGGGGCCGATGCCTTTGCCAGGAAGAGATCATCGAACCAGGCAGTGCCGGTGTGCGACCGGAACATGCAGTAGAACGACACGCTCTTGACGGGCACCGTCGGGCGGATCCGCAACTCGCCCCCTTGCCAGTCGTGAGTGCCGGTCTCGAACGCAATGGTCTGGCCGTAGATCGGCGGACCTTCGCTGGTATAGCAGTCGACATAGATGCTGTAGCCCGAGTCCTTCTTGCCCGACACGTTCTCCGCTCTCGAGAACCCTTTGACGATCAGCTCCTCGGGCGTCTTCTGGTCCAGCGAGATCGACCGCGTGACCCCGGCCGACTGCCTGGCGTCGTCGAGCCGGACCCGCAGGGAGGCTTCTCCATGGTGGGCGACCTTGTGATCGATCTCGGCGCCCTTCATGTACGCGCTCCACGGGCCGAGCCCGGACATCGGCTTCTCGGCGGCGATTTCGCAGCGTTTCCGGCCTTCGATCAAGCGTGCGATCCGGTCGGTCGCGCGGCGGAGCTGGGCCGATCTCGCGCCGATGGCCACGACGCCGATCTCGCCGGCCGGGACTTGCAGCGAGATGCTCGACGCGGCCGGTTGGACCGCGCCGGTGAGCAGGTCCACCGCGATCGCGTCGTTGGCCTGTGCAGAGCGGACCTCGGGGGAAAGCCGCAACGTCACCTCCGGACCGCCTTGGCTGTCCGGCCGGCGCCGGATCGTGTAGTAGACCAGGTCTCCCTGGCCGCCCAACCGGCCGCCGCCGAACCGCTCGACCTTAACCCCGTCCGGCGCGGCGGAGGCCAGCGGGACGGGTTCCCAGCCGGCGCGGCAGATTTCGGCGCAGAGCGGCATGTAGCGGCGGAAGAGGGGGCGGTCGCGGTCGTACCACTCGGGATGTTCCCAATAGCTCGATCCCGGATTGGCGCCGCTGGGCGAGATGTCGAAGAATCCGAAGAGGTGGCCGAAGACGAGGCAGCTCCGCATATACGTTTCGATCTCGGCCGAGGAGTGTTTGCGGTAATCGGTTTTCAGGAGCGTGCAGAACGGCTTGTGGTAGGCGTAGGCGCGGATCCTCAGGAAGGAATCGTCGGAATTCGACCAGTCGCCTTCCGCGCCCAGCACGTCGATGTGGGGAAAGACGAAGGGGAAGGAACTTACCGATGAATCGTTGAGCATCGTCAGTTTCTTCCGCGGGTGGACCGTGTCGGCGATGTGCTCCGCCCATTCCAACGAGGCAAAGAAGTTGTAGGCCACCGCACGCTTCCGCTCGGCGTCCCAGAGCAACGGATGCTTCGCCACTTTGAAATGCTCCCGCGCGTAGTCCAGCCCTACGGCGAGCCCGTCGTAGTAGCAGCCGTCGACGCCGGATGGGAACGGATCCTTGAGGACCCGCGTCGTGAGGCTGTCGGCCATGAGCTTGCCATAGGGCAGATCCGGGTCGACGCAAGGCTGGGCGAAGAGATGCCCGTAAGTGCTTTCCGGCCGGATCTCGATTTTGCCGTCGGGCAGGCGGATGCCCGTGGTCTCCCAAAGCCGATCCACGCCGGTTCGCCGCTTGATGGCGTCTTCCACGGCGGCCAATTGTCCCTCGTAGGGCGGCAGCGGCTTGTCGCGGGTGTAGCCCGGGATATCGACGAACTCCCCGGCACAGTGGAAATAAACGAAGCTCGCCACTCCCAGTGCGTCGTCGACTCCCGGCTCGGGCGCGCCCTCCTGATAGGCGAAACCGAACTCGTCCACGTCGGCAATCTCGCTCAATCGCCGAAACGGCATCCAGCCGCCGTAGCCCGGCACGCGCGACCGAAAGTCGTCGGGAAACAGTTCGTAGAGTTCCGCCAGAGCGCCGCGGAAACCGTGTGCCGGCTCCACGGGAAACAACACCAGGGAGAACTCGGCCCGGCCCGCGGTGCGAGTATCCTGCGAGAGGGCGAAATCCCAGGCGCAGTAGAGCACGCCGCGAGCACCGTCGAACCCGAGGCGGAAGAGGCTGGCCGCTCGCGGCGGCTTGGCCAGTCCAAGGCCGGATTTCCCCGTCACCGCCGCGACCGGCAGCCACGAGTGGCTGCCGAAGTCGGCGAGGTTGGCGGCCTTGTCGAATTCGGGCAGTCCCGGCAGGCCGCGAAGCCGGGTGAGGCTGCTGTATTTCTCGCCGGGCTTGATCTGGCGCGACGCGTCGGGACCGTCCCACCAGTTCCAGCCGGCGGTACCCAGCGGGATGGCCAACTCGAGCGTCAAGCCGCGTTCGGTCTTGCGGAGATCTTCGACGACGATGTTTAGCGCCATGGTGTGGCGGGGCCCGGGCGTGACGAAGCAGGCCGCTCGCATCCCCAGGTCGCCGCCATCGTAGAGGAGCCGAGCGCCCTGTTCGCTCCGGAGCACCCGTCCTTCCAGCGCCACGGGGCCCTTCCGCTCGGCGACATCGTAAACCGACAGCCCCGCCGTCTGGCCGGGCACGAGCAGTTCGGCGCCGCGGACGTTGAGCGACTGAATTCGAGCGTTGTCGCCAAGGGTGAGGTTGAGAACCTCATCGCCCAACTTGAGCGAGGCTGCGCGGAGGTCAGCCTGGAAGAGAAAGCATAGGGCCAGACACCATCCAAGCAGGACTGGGGAGCGATAGGGGGCTTGTGAGTGTCGCGGCAGAATCGTTGCGGTCGGTCGCATGGGATGCTCCTGTTCGATGGGAGTTGGCGGAGAGCTTTTCGATTTTCCAATGGGTGTGGTTCCGGCAGTCTCCAATTCCTTTGGACGTGAAGCATTGTGGAATGCCAAACAGAAAAACTGGCCACCATGGGTGCGCTCGGGGGGAGAAGCACACACGTCGCGCCGGATCCTTGGGATACCGGCCATTCGTTGCCGGCTCTGCTGATACTCAGACGTTTGCTCAGGGTAGCAAAGTGAGTGGCCCAATTTCAACTGATTCTTTTCGGATTTCTTGGGGGATCCGGCACCGTTTCCGGCGAGGTCGGGAGACCTGCGCCGAGCGCGGGGGAGACCTGCGCCGAGCGCGGGGGAGACCTGCGCCGAGCGCGGGGCCGTTTCCGGCGAGGTCGGGAGACCTGCGCCAAGCGCGGGGGAGACCTGCGCCGAGCGCGGGGTCAAGTTATTGTTGCGAGGTTCCCTTGAGGCCCTAACTCCCCTCTCCCGCTTCGCTCACAGGGGCAGGGCGTGACGGCAATCGGAGTCCTGTTGGGGCTTTTTCATTACCGCAGGACAGAGAGCGAAGGCATCGCCGGTTTTTGGCGGTGCTTGCTCACCAGGTTCTTGACGAGATTGAGGCAGATCGTTTCCAAGTAGGGACGCGAGGCGTCGTCGTCGAAACTTCCGCCCACTTTGCCGGCGTCGCCGAGGATCCGCATCCCCGTGTTGAGCGGCACCTCGCCGAGGAACGGCACGTCCAACTCCGCGGCTTTCTGCTTCGCGCCCCCGGAGCCGAAGATGTCGTGGCGCGCGTGGCACCCCGAGCAGATGAAATGGCTCATGTTCTCGACCATGCCCAGGATCTCGATATTCACCTTGCGGAACATGGCGATGGCCTTGACCGCGTCCAGCAGGGCGACGTCTTGGGGCGTGCAGACTACGACGGCGCCGGATAGCGGCAGGAGCTGCGAAAGGGTCAGCGCAATGTCGCCGGTGCCGGGCGGCATGTCGATGATCAGGTAGTCGAGATTGCCCCAGTCCGTGTCGCGCAAGAACTGGGTGATGGCCTGGTGGAGCATGGGACCACGCCAGACGACCGCTTCGCCGGGCGGCACCAGGAAGCCCATCGACATGACGGTCAGGCCGTCGACGACGACCGGCTGGATGCGGTCGTTGTGGATCATGGGACGCTCGCTGGTGCCGATCAGGTGGGGAATGCTGGGTCCGTACACGTCGGCATCCATCAGCCCGACCTTCGAACCGGCCCGCGTCAGCCCGTAGGCGAGGACCGCGGCAATGGTGCTCTTGCCCACGCCCCCCTTGCCGGAACCGACGGCGAACACGGCCTTGGCGGCCAGGCCGATCTCGCCGATCTTCTCAGCGGGCCGGTCGTGGACTTCGACATTCACCGCCACGTCGCTCAGTTGCGGCAGCTTGCCGCGGAGATGCCCGGCCAGTTCCCCCTTGGTCTGCTCCCAGAGGGGCGCGGAATAAGTGGTCAGACCGAGGGTGACCACCGCCTTGCGGTCCTCGAGCCGGATGCCATGAATCTGCCCGAGCTTGACGACGCTGCGTTCTCCGGTCTACGGTCACGTGGATGAAAAAGGGGACAGGCACCGCAAGTCATCGCGGGTTAACGGAAGCGAAGATCCAAGGTCTTGCGGAGCCAGTCCCCTTTTTCATCAAGTGGATCCCCACGGCAGCCCTGCCCAGATCCGATCGGCGATGCTCCGCCGCGGTTCCGGCGCCTGGGCGAGGTGGCGCCGGGCCACCAGGGCCAATCGGCCCGCACCTCGGCGAGAGGTCAGGAAATGGACGGCTCCCGCCTCGCGCAAGAGCCATTCGTAGTCGGCCAGCGATGGTTCGGCCACCACGGCCACGCGCGCGCGAGGATACTGCCGCTCCAATCCGCACAGGCGATCCAGCAGGCTGTCCACGTTCCCACGTTCCAGCTCTGCCACGACGAAGCTGGAAGGAAAGCGGGCGAGCATCTGCCAGCAATCGACCAGGCTGCGGGTTTCGTACACGCGCAGCGGTTTGAGCGGAGTCTCGCGGCGCAGGGCAACCGCCCACCCACCTGTCCGTTCGCAGACAATCAGTCGCGAGGCTGCAGGATCTTCAGGCCACGGCTGCGGATCGATGTGGGGGTTAGCATCCATGGTCATCGTAGGGCCGGCCGGTCAGGTTGACAAGACACGCGCGTGCGGCTGGTTTTCCAGCGCCGGCGCGGAACACAACACGAAGGGGTCCCCGGCGCCGGAGATTGCCTTGCACCGCTTCGGATCAGAGCTTGTAGCCGATCTGCCGAAGCAGGTTCTTCCTCCACGCGATCTGGGCATCGTCTTCGACACCTTTGGGAGCAAATCCGTCGACCACGCCCAGGATCCCGCGCCCCTGTTGGGTTTCGGCGACAATTACCTCGGTCGGGTTGGCGGTAGCGCAGAACACCCGGCAGACCTCCGGGACCATCTTGACCGCATTCAATACGTTGAGCGGATAGAAGCCTTCGCCCAGGAAGACGACGAAGCAATGACCGGCGCCGACCGCCCGGGCGTTCCTCTGTGCCAGTTCGATCATCGCCGGATCCGTGCCCGACCAGCGGACCAGGCACTTGCCCGAGGCCTCGCAGAAGGCCACTCCGAACTTGATGCCGGGCGCGGCAGCGACCAGGGCTTCGTGGAGATCCTCGACCGACTTGATGAAGTGGGTCTGGCCCAGAATGAAGTTGACCGCCTCCGGCTTCTCGATCTTCACCGTGGTAAGTTGCATCACACGTTTCCCTTCTTGCCAAGAACCGCTGTGCCATGCCGTCCCGGCCGAGGGTCTCGGCCGGGCGGCGCCCCTCTTCGACGCTTTCCGTTCGTCCAGGAATTCTCGGGTGAACGCTTCGCCGGGCAAATCTTTCGCAGATCGTTCAGTCCATCCCCGGCATCCAGATTTTCGGCTTCTCGCCGGCAGGACGCTGGCTTTCGGGGGTCCAAAGCCTTCCGGGCTCCTCCGCGGGTTCGGCCGTGGCGACGGCGGCTGGTGGGGAATCGGCATCCGGGCGCGCCCGCCCCACGCGCGTGCCGTCCGGCCGGATCACCCCGACTTGCATCAGGAAACGGATTAGCGATTCACGGACGCCCGGCTCGCGGATGTGCTGGCTCTCGATATGGTTCAGCAGCCGCCCGACCTCCTCCGTGTCAAACCGCGCAAAGCGGCATCGAAGTTCCTGCAGATCCCAGGAAGCCGACGATTGGCCCAGCGCCTCTGCCTCCTTCCGGCCGCGGTCGATGTACTCGATCGCGCGGTCGTTCGAACTGTTGACCGCGGCGAGAAAGTTGTAAGCGCTCAGCCGTTCCGCGTTGCCCTCCAGGCTGGGCCGCTCGATGATCGCGCGCCCGAAGTGCTCGATCGCCTGCACCGCCTTGCATAGAACCGCGAAATGCAGCAGATTCACCAGACGCTCGTCCGAGAGTTTTTCCAACTGGACACGCGGCCAGCGGACCACGGGCAATTTCTCCACGTCGGTCTGCTCCGGGTCGATCGGTCCGGGGAGGGACAGTCCGAGGCGTTCTCTCAGACGGTTGAGGTCCAAACGGTCGGCCTGGAATTCGATCCACGACTCGACGATCATGATGGCTGCGCGGATCCGGATGCGATACTCGTCGAGCCGGGCAGCCTCTTCCGGCGTCTTGCCGTCGAGATACCCCAGCGGAAGCTGCGGCCATCGGTCGAGCAGTGCATCTTCCATGTGCTCGCTCCTTATCTGCCGCAAGGCGGCCATGCTCGTGTCGTCCGGAAGGCGGCGCCGCATGGAGAGCAGGTCTTGAGTCCGCGAGACCTTGGCAGCCTGTTGCCGCTGGATCTCCTCACCGAGATAGGGGCCGGCGATGTTCGACAATACGGTCCGCACCTGGTCGAGTTCGCCTGCCAGAACCGCCCTGAGTTCCAAGCGGGCTTCCCGATCGGTCTGACGGCCGTAGAGAAGGGCCAGCCCCAGGTCTTTGGGCAACGTTTGCAGCCGGGGCGGACCT
>JABWBD010000550.1 GCA_013360685.1 Pirellulales bacterium | reverse complement strand
AAATGATTCAGCACGATGCACCTCCCTAAGCGGCCGCAGCCCAACTCCCCTCTCCCGTTTCGGGAGAGGGGCAGGGGGTGAGGGCAGTCGGAGTTCTGTCAGGGCCTCTAAAGAGAATGCAGACTGTGAGCTATTCTCTACCGCTGTCCACTATACCACACCTCTGCGGCCCATCGATACCACCTCACCCCATCCTTCCGCCGCCTCACTCCCCGCTCCTCACTTGCCGCGAATGACCAGCGACAGCCCCTCCACTTCCCGGGGATGTTCTTGCCCCGAATCCGTTTGCGGCTTTACGGCGGCAAACACGCGGTCCAATTCCTCGTGAAGCGACTCCAGGTCGGCGTAGAGCGTGTTCTGAGGCTCACTCGATCGATCGTCCAACGGATTCTCCTCGTCGATGGCGGTTCGTCCGGCGGGTTTTCAGGCCGCCACTGCTTCACGGCGCCGAAGATGCCCGTCCCGGCGGTCCTGTTCCAGTTGCGATTCTGTAGATCGGCCAATCTCGGGTGGCTTTTCCGCTTTGCCGGATCCTCCCCGAAGACTTTGCGCGACTTGCCATGATCGTTCCACCGCCCCGCTGCAAGGCGGGACCATGTCCTTGCCACGGGCGGTTTGCGTGCGTACACTCCTTTCAAGACGGGGACGGGCTCCCGGCCGTTCTGTCTCGCGCCTGTAAACGAGGATGATGCGGGACTTCAGCACCTGGACGGGCGTGGGTGCCTGTCCCCGTTTCCGGATAGCCTCCAAGAGACCGGCGAATGATCGACCTTTCTCGTCTCGCGCGCCAAATCGAATTCCTGGTCGAGGTCGACAAGCTCAAGCAGGTCGTCCGGCAGACCTGGCTCATGGACCGTTCCCGGCGAGAGAACGACGCAGAGCACTCCTGGCACCTGGCCATGTTCGCCCTTCTCTTGACCGAACATGCCGCGGAGCCGGGCATCGACCTGTTGCGAGTGATCAAGATGGTCATGGTCCACGATCTGGTGGAGATCGACGCCGGCGACACCTTCGCCTACGATGCCGTCCGCGCCCAGGACAAAGACGCTCGCGAGCAGCTTGCTGCCGACCGCATTTTCGCCATCCTGCCGCCGGACCAGGCGGCTGAAATGCGTTCGCTTTGGGACGAGTTCGAGGCTCGCCGGACTCCGGAAGCCCGTTATGCCGCCGCCTTGGACCGTTTTCAGCCAATCCTCCACAACTACTACACCCAAGGCAAAGCCTGGCAGCGCCACGGCATCACGTCCGACCAGGTCATTGCGCGCAACCGCCACATCGCCGAAGGCACGCCGGACCTGTGGAGTCACGTTGAGAGCCTGATCCAAGACGCGGTGGAGAAGGGCTACCTGCAGCCCGGGCCGGGCAAGTAGCTTGCCTGCAAGACGGCCCTTGTCAATTCCCACCGCCACTGCTTGACACGGCCCCCCTCGATCGACGACGATTCGGAGGATTCGACGACCCCTGGTTATCGTATAGCCGCTGTGCCCACCGGGCCGCGCGTGCCAGCAACGCGCAGCGTACCATCAGCCAGGATCGCAGCCATCCCAACTTGCGATACGTTCGATCGACGCGCGGCCCGTTGGGCACTGCGGTTCGACGACCTTGACAGAGGCGGATCCCGGACCTTGCCTCAAAGCAACTCGCCTCGCCCCGCAGTCCTTGCCTACCAATCCTCATCCAGGAGAACCATCATGCAAGATAAACCGTTGCTCTCGCGCCGCCGGTTCCTCAAGACGGCAGCCGCGACCGGCACCTTGGCCGCCGTGCCGTATTTTGTCCCGGCTTCCGCGCTCGGTAAAGGCGGCGCGGTGCCGCCCAGCGAGAAGATCATCGTCGGCGGCATCGGCATCCAGCATCGCGGGATGCACGACCTCAACTGGATCATCGGCCATCCGGACGTCCAGTTCGTTGCCATCTGCGACCTGCAAAAGAAGCAGCGGCTGGCAGTCAAGACCTTCGTGGACAACCACTATGGCACGAAGGACTGTGCCATGTACCCCGAGATCAACGGCTTCCTCGAAGCGCGGCCCGACATCGATGCCGTGCTGGTCGCCACGGGCGATCGTTGGCACGCGATGGCCTCGATCCTGGCCATGCGCGCAGGGAAGGATGTTTATACGGAGAAACCCTCCTGCATGACGATCGCCGAGGGGCGGGCCGTGGTGGAAACCGCCCGCCGCTACGCCCGGGTCTATCAAACCGGCACCCAGCGGCTGAGCGAGCCCAACCACGTGTTCTCGATCGAGATGGCCCGGACCGGCCGGCTCGGCAAGGTCCACACGTCCTACGCCCACATCGCCCCTTGGGACGCGGCCGAGATGCGCCACGATTGGCTGCCCGCCGTCGCCGAACCGCCCAAGGACGAGGTGGACTGGGACGCCTGGCTGGGCGCGTGCCCCTGGCGGCCGTACAACCCCGCCTACGTCGCCGGCGGGTGGCGAGGCCATTACGACTTCCACACAAGCTGTATCGGCGAATGGGGAGCCCACACGTTCGCCCAGGCCCAAGCCGGCTTGGATTGCGGCGAGTCGTCGCCCATCGAATACGAATACGTCGCCAACGACAGCGGCGACGGCATGGTCACCCATTTCGCCAATGGCGTGCGGATGGTCCTCTCGCGCGGCAACAAGTACTGGCACGGCTCCTGTGGCGAGCGGTTCGACGGCAGCGAAGGTTGGGCCGCGGCCGCCGACGGCTACGCCGAGCCCGACGTCTCCTCGCCGGCCCTGCTCGGCGAGTTCAATCGCGTCGTCGGCGAGTATGTCGCCCGCACCGGCCGGTCGCTCGATCACATGCAAAATTTCCTCGACTGCGTCAGGAGCCGCGAACGGACGGTTGCCAATCCCGAGGTCATGCACCACTCCATGACCACGGTGCATGCCGCCAACATCTGCATGTGGCTCAAGCGGAGCCTCAAGTTCGACCCGGCCAACGAAGAGTTCGTCGGCGACGAAGAGGCCAACCACCTTCGCTCGCGAGCCATGCGCGAACCCTACGTCTACTAGTCCCTTCCTTACCATCAACGGGAATTCATCACCATGGGGAAAATCCATTCCTACCTGATCTTGGCCGCAGCTTTGCTGGCCGCCATTGCTACGCAGTCATTCTCCCAAGAGGCTGAGTTGCTCGCCGTGCTTCGCTCGGAAGCGACGCTTGAGCAAAAGTCTGCCGCCTGCCGGCAGCTCGCCCGCGTCGGCACCCAAGGAGCGGTTCCCGCGCTGGCCGCCCTGCTGGGCGACGAAAAACTCTCGCATATGGCGCGCTATGCCCTTGAAGCGATCTCCGACCCTGCCGTGGACGACGCCCTGCCCGACGCCCTCGGCAAGGTCCAGGGCCGGCCGCTGCTGGGCGTGATCGGCAGCCTTGGTGTCCGGCGCGATGCCAAGGCCGTGGAACCTCTGGCCGTACTGCTCCGCCGGCCCGACACGGCCGCGGCGGCTGCCCGCG
>JABWBD010000143.1 GCA_013360685.1 Pirellulales bacterium | reverse complement strand
GTCCGACAGCCGTCGCGATATAATCTTCGCAGGCATCGCGTCCCCCTTCGCGCCGGGAAATCCGGGAAAATCAGCCTTTTCCAGACAGACACTAGCTAGAGGCCCTAACAGAACCCCGGTTGCCCTCACCCCCTGCCCCTATGAGCGAAGCGGGAGAGGGGAGTTGAGTAAGGGCCTCTTAGCGGTGCATGCCTCGCCATCCCTGCCCCCGGCACACGAGTTGCCTCCCGGCCCGTTACAGCCCGCAACTTCGATACATTGAAACGATAAACATCTTCTCTGCCGGGCCTTACGGCGGATCAGTCCGGCGGTCTTGCACGAGGGCTTGCTGGGGTGAAGTAGGCTTGAATGGCCCGCGCGACGATGCAGCGTGCCGCGGGACTCTACTTTGCCTGCATGTTCCCACTGCCGAGGATCGCATCATGAGAGAAGTCGTTGAGGAAACGAGCGAGTTCGTTGCGTGCGTGGTGGTTGCCGATAACGAACCAGAAACGTTTGATCCTGAACACCAGGCTGTCCGAACGATGGAATGCTTCTGGTGCGGCCACTGCCCGTGTGGATGCGGCGGGTAAGTCGCGCGGCGCTGCGTTGAGTTGCAGGCCGGCTACGTCGGCGCTTCCCTGGGACGATTGGGATGCCTCACTGCACGTCCGGCATCGGCAGCTCCTCACCGCGAAGCTGCCTGGCCTGGTCTTCGGGGAAGTACGCGCCGTAGAACACCGCGTTCAAGTCGATCCAGGCCGCCAGACGCCGCAGTTCACCGGGGCTGACCCGCGCGTCGTAGTGGCCCGCGCGGATGAGCTTGATCAGGCGGCTGCCGCGCGCGCCGTAGAGACCGCCGGGCGGCGTGACCTGAATCTGGTTCCGGCCTCCGAAACGGGGGACGAGCGCCTCGGCGGCATTTTGGGGATTCGTTCCATCGGCCCAGAAATCGCGGTCGCTGCACAAGGCCACGTAGGAGCGGCTGAAATCCTGGTGCGGCGTGCCGGTCAGATCGATGCCTCCTTCGGTTTTCTCGCCGCCGTGGCAACGGACACAGTGGCGGTCGAGCACCGGTTGGACCGCGGTTACGTAAGAAAACGGCCGGCCGCCCAATTCGCCGGGATCGATCTCCGACGCGGGGCGCTGGAGCGCCAGGACATCTTTGGGCACGGGTGCGGACATACGGTTCTCGTGGCAGCCGACGCACGTCACGCGCTCGCCGGGCTGGAGATACGTGATCGTCCGCATGGTCTGGTAGGCGAATCCGTACTCGTCGAGGGCCTGCAGCAGGATCGGCTTGCCGGCCGGCGCCCGGAAACGGGCGGAGCCGTCGGGTTCGACGGGCACGGTGCCCAGGATCGCTCGCGCATTCTCCTCGCGGGCCATTCCGATCGGCGGCGCGTTGGCCAGCGGCGTGGTCTTCGGAAAGATCTGCACGATCCGCAGTTGCTTGATGCTCCCCGGCTCACAATCGCCCAGCCCCCGGTACACGTCCGCCAGCACCATCTCGCCGGCCGGCGGAGGGTCGTCCGGCAGCAGGCTCGGGAGGACCGGTGGTACCGGCCTGGGAACGAGGGGGCAGGGATTGGTGCTGCCGATCCGATGGTCCCGGTAGATCAGCTCCCGGTTGCCGAGTTTGTCCAGGAGATAGATGCCCAGGGCGTCGGCGTCATTGGCGCCCGGCTCCCATACGAGCGGCTTGCGGCTGTATGCCGCCAGGAAATACTTCTCGGATAGCGGCCACGGCGCCGCGTAATACTCGCGGATGTCGCGTGATTCCGCTTCCGGGAACGGAATCTCCGGGGTGATCCGCTCGATCGCCGCCTGCCCGTTGTTGCTCACCGACGGGTCGACGATGGCGATCGAACCCGCGGTGATCGAATGATGGGCGGAGGCGGTGAACGCGATCTTCGTGCTGCCGGGAACCGGCTGGATCTGGAAGGTGCACTGCGGGCTGGACGTGGCATTGCCCCAGAGGGCCACGGGGTTCGTACCGTCCGGCCGGGAGGCCCAGAGGTTCTGGTGCGTTACGGCATCACGGTCGATATAGTCCCAGCGCGCATACAGGATATGGCCCGTGTGGGCGACCGCCGGAAACCATTCGTTCGTGTCGTGAAACGAGAGCGTCCGGAGCCGGGAGCCGTCGGACTGCATGCGATGGAGCGTGTAGACGTCCCAGCGCGGGCTGAATTGCGGGCCGAAGCACCGCGCATAACCGCGGCGGCGCGTGGAACAGAACGCGATTCCGCCATCGGGAAGCCATGCCGGCATGAGATCGTCGAAGCGGCCGTCCGTGAGCTGTTTCAGATCGCTGCCGTCGACGTTCACGGTATGAACGTGATAAAAACCATCGTCCAGATCATTCGTCACCTCCTGCGGCTCGTACGGCTTTCCGCAGAGAACGAACGAGAAGACCAGCCGCTTTGCATCGTAGGAAAGGCGAGGTTCCAGGATGTTTCCCCCGGCGAGCCGGCCGCCCAGGATATCGCGGCACTCCAGCGACCAGCCCGGACGGTCCAGCACAAACAGCCCGCCGCCGGGCCGAGCGCGCCAGCCGTAGTACTGCATGACGAGGTGGCTGTAGGAAGTCGGCACGCGCTTGCAGAAGACCATGCGATCGAAGTTCATCAGCGGATTGGCCAGGGCGATCCGCCGCTTCAGCCAGCGGACCGACTGGTAAAGGGTCCGCCATGCGTCGAGCGGCTGGTCGGCAGCCTTGGTCTTGCCGGCCAACCTTTCGAGTTCCGCGGCCTCACGCGCCAGGCTGGCATTGCCGTGGTCCGCCTGGAGATCGGCCAGCAGCTTGCGGGCTTTCTCAAGGTGTGTTGCCGTGGCGGCTGCATACGACGCCGCGGTCTCATCCAGCTTGTCGTCCTGACGCCACTCGGTTTGTAAAAGCAGCCAGAGATCCAAAGCAGGCTTGGGGCCTGTGTCCGGACCGGTGGCTTGAGCAAGTGCCGTCTCCAGCCGATCGCGAAGTTCGGCGCAGCCGTCATTCGCCGCCTGTCTGGCGAGTTCGTGCAGGCAGTTGACCGCCGCGGGGAGTTGGCCCCGGTACGGCGCAAGAACCAGGCGCGGCATGTCAAGCGACTGACCGGGCGCGATCGTCGTTGCCTGTCCGGAGGATATCCATTGGACATTGAGCCGCTGGGTGCCGGTCATGCCGAGCCGGCATTGCCAGGACCCTGCCGGATGCATGGCGGCAACAACGCCGTCTTGGCCACTCCCGCCTGTCAGGATCAGAGCCGGAAGATCATCACGGTCTGCCAGATCGGCCGGCGGGCCGGAGCCGAGCGGGATCTCGCGGAGCGCCAGCCGGCGATCGAGGCCGAATGCGCGAGGTTGCCCGACGTTTCCGCCTCCATCCGCCGTCATCTCGTACGACCAGCCGTTTTCGCCCTGGGTCGTCGTGGAGAATCCCTCGGATGCGAGAAAGGTGGGGCCGCCGTCATAGGCGATCACTGGATCCCAGTGCGTGGTATCGCAGTAGATCTCGCCTCGCTTGTGTACGACGAAGCGAACTGCGTCTCCCGTGGCAACATCGAGTTCGATGCGCGGCTCGACTCCCTGGTCGTCGGTGCCGCCGATCTCCGCCTCCCACACCTTCCGATCCCGGTGGAGGACCATCAACCGCACTCCGTCGCTGGGGCTGACGTGTGCCTTGTACACTCGCCCGGTAATGACGACGCGGCCGGCGCGAGGCGCCGTGAACCGGCGGATCGATGGAGTATTCTGGCCCGGATGGTGCCAGTCCTTGCCGACTCGCGTCCAGTCGGGGCCGGTCCAATATGTGGAGCCATACCATGTGTCGCTGCGGTGCGCAAGTTTACGATAACCGGCATCGCGCGCGTCGCAGAGTTGAAACGTCCATTCGCCGACGACGGTATCGGGCAACTGCTGCGGTCGATCGCCGCGGTTCGTAACGGTCGCTTCAATCACCAGCGCATCGGGCTCGGTTAGCCGGCGGTAGCGGCAGGAAACGACGAGAGCCGCGTCGGTTTCCGCCCTCTTGGCGCCGTCGACCGCCTGGATCTGCCGGATCAGTGCATCGGCCGGCGCCCCGTCGAAAAACGACGACAGCGCCGGCGGTTCCTCGCCTTGTGCGACACAGGTGCCAATAAGACTGATGGCCGTGAAGAGCAGAAACCGTACCCAATGATTCTGCATCCGACTTTCCCTTGTTCTGCCGTGGTTCATGCCGTTGCGGGCAATGGGATCCCGACTCTGATGATACCATCGCGATGCGCGGAAAGAAGCCCTCGGTTCGGCAGGTCTCCTGGGGTTCCCAGCCTTTGGAGGGGCTGCTTGGCGCCATTCCGCTCTCGCTGGCTTTCCATGTCGCTGCCACGGCAATATACTCGGATCGCATTGCCAGACGCGGCCCGCCACCAGGACCGTTTCATCGCAAGCCGAAGGCGACCGCCTTGGAAAGCGCTCATCTTCGGCCTTTGGATCAACGAGCGCGTCGTGCACATGCCACACGGAGGTTACGGAAGTAAACGCCAGCACGCCCCCGGGAGACGCTTCGATGAAACGCCTCGCACTTGCCCTGCTGCTTCAGATCGCGGCGGCTTGCTCTTGCCCGCGCGCCGTGGCCGAACCACTGGCGGGAACCGAACCGCTGCCCATGCCCCAGGACGTGGTTGCCGAGCACCTGAAGCAGGTCACCGGTTACTTTCTGCGGCGCATCGATCAGGCCCAGGAAATCCGGGACCGGCAGTGGAGTGCGGACTTCCGATCGGTCGAAGCCTACGAGACCTCGATGGCCGGACATCGGGAAAACCTGCGGCGGATGTTGGGGCTTGTCCTGCCGACGCCAGGCGCCGGGCAGGTTGCTCGTGACACGGCGGCTGAAGGCAAAGGCCATCGCGTCGAGCGCCTGACAATCCCGATCATCAAGGGGCTCTCCGCACGCGGGCTGCTGCTTCTGCCGAAAACGGACCGGCCGAGTCCACTGGTCCTCGTCTGCCCGGATGCGGATGCGTGGCCGGAGAAGTTCACAGGTCTCGACGGCAAAGTACCGGCCGGGTGGCTGGCGGAACTCGTCGGCCGAGGCGCGGCCGTCTACGTGCCCCAGTCGGTCGAGCGGCTCGAGGACCATCCCTACTGCCAGACCACCAACAAGAAAGACCGGCGGAAGATCCTCTACCGGCTCGGCTATGTCGTGGGCTGCACGATGCCGGGCCTCGATGTCCAGGATGTACTCGCGGCTGTGGACCACCTGGCAAGCCGCCCGGAGATCGAGGCGGCGAAGATCGCCCTGGCAGGGATCGGCCAAGGCGGAATGACGGCCATGTATGCCGCGGCCGCGGACCGGAGGATTGGCGCCGTCGTCGTGGCCGACTATTTCCAGGACCGCCGGCGCTGCTGGCAGGAACCGGTCGATCGCCGCCTGCCGGGGCAATTGCTCGAATTCGGCGATGCGGAGTTAGCCGCGCTCGTTGCGCCGCGGCCGTTGACGATCCTGAATCGAGACGGCCAACCGGCGGCGGCCGACGCGGTCCGATCCGAGGCCGTTCGCGCGGCGAAGTTCTACCGCGGACTTGGAGCCGGCGAGCGGCTCGACGTCGTCACGGTCCCTGAACATCGCGACATTGCTGCTGCGGCTGCTGCGCAGGCCGCCGAATTGCTTGGACTGCCGCAATCCTCGACCGCTGCCGGCCTGGATGGCTCCACGGTCGCCGCGGACGCGGCAGCGGCCGTTCGAAATCGTCACTTCGAGGAACGGCTGGCCTGGCTGCGGCACCAGATCGACGACAGCGAGCAGATCCGCCAGCAGCGTTGGAACATCACCGGGCGCCCCGCCGGCGAGTTCCCGCAGATCAAAGCCGCCATGCTCGACGAGTACCGGAAGCTCGTCGGATGTATTCCGATCGAGAATACGCCAGCGCGCCCTCGCTCCGAACGAGTCCTATCGACGGACAAGTATGATGGCTACCAGGTTCTGCTCGACGTAACCGACGGTGTGGAGTGCTACGGCCACCTGCTGGTCCCCCGCGGCATCCAAGGCAAGGTCGCCGCGGTCGTGTGCCAGCACGGGCTGAGCGGCCGGCCCGAGATGATCACGGGGATCCATCACACCGGCGACACGCCCTATCACGAATTCGGCCGCCACCTGGCCGAGCGGGGCTACGTGGTCTTCGCTCCCTTGATCATGCACCAGTATCCGGTTGAGCAGATCAACGATCAGGCGCGCCAGGCCGACGCCGCCGGAATGATGCGTGCCGCGATGGTCGTGGCCAAGACGCGACGCGTCGTCGAGTTCCTCCAGTCGCTGGGCTTTGTCGATCCGGAACGGATCGGTTACTACGGTCTCTCCTACGGCGGCTATTCGGCGATCTGGTGTTCGCCGTTGGTCGATCACCTGCAAGCCACGGTCATCTCGGGGCATTTCAACGACTGGCGGAGCAAGATCACCTCCGACGCGACCCCGACCAGCTATCTCCGCCACCCGGACGACGATTTCTACAACTGGGACATCCTCCACCGCTTCACGCACGTCGAGCTGATCGCCATGATCGCTCCCAGGCCCGTCTGCGTCGAGTTCGGCGAGCGCGACGGGATCACTTCGCCGGAATGGACCGCCTATGCCTGGAGCCAGGTCAGGGCGATCCGCGAGCACGTAGGCCTCGAGGACCGGATCGTGCTGGCCCATTACGACGGAGTGCATGAGGTGCATGGCGTGGAGGCGTTCGACTTCTTGGACCGCTTCGTTCGGCCGGAGCGACCGGTCGGACGCGACTTTGTCGACGGCGCGCCGTTCATTACCCGAAACATCGACCCAGCCAACGGCGTCACCGGGGAATTCTGGATTCCGAAGGGGGCAAGACAGTTTTGCGGGATGGCGATCAAAGTGTCCAGATCCGGTACTCCCGGACCGCTGACGGCTAAGTTCGGCTCGGCGGCAGGCCGCGACGATCTCGGTATGGTCCGCCTGGAGTCCGGCGCCGTGGGAGAGAAACCGGGCTTCTGCGAGTTCCGCCTGGAACCGAAACCCGTCGTCGCCGGCGAGACCGTCTATTTCGAGATCCGCGCCGAGAGCGGGTCGGATGGGCATTCTATCGTATACGGCCCGAAACCAATTGGCGGAACCTATTGGGCGGACCGGTTCCCGATCGCATACCGCGTCCTGACGGACCGCCCCGCCGACAGCTTGACTCCGGCAGCCAGATAGCGGATCTTGGGCCGATTATCGACTGGAGGTGAGAGATGGAAGAGGGAGAGACGATCGGAGTTCCTTTCTTGGAACGGGCCATACAACCCGCTTGACCGGAAATCTGTTGTGCATCGATTTCGAAAAGGACCAGCGATGCAACGCCGCAGCCCCATCCATGCCTATGTTTTCACGCTCACCTTGCCGGTATTCCTTCTCGCCGCCCTGTTCAGCTCATCTTTCGCCGAACCGGCGCAGTCCTGCCGCTGGAATGTCCTCTTGATTGAGAGCGATGACCAGCGGCCGGACACGATCCATGCCTTGGGGAATGGGATCATCCAGACGCCGAATCTCGACAAGCTGGTCCGCCGGGGCCTCACGTTCACGCGCGCGGTCTCGCCGAACCCGATCTGCACGCCGAGCCGGGCGGAGACCATGACCGGCTGCAACAGCTTCCGCAACGGCATCCTCGCTTTTGCCGGCCGGATGCAACCCGATCTGGTTCTCTGGGCCGACACGATGCGCAAGGCCGGCTACCATACATGGTACGTCGGCAAGTGGCACAACGACGGCGTGCCGACCGCGCGCGGCTATGAACAGAGCCTGGGGCTTTACCGCGGCGGCGGCGCGAAGTACCCGATGGCCTTGGACGTCGACTATCGCGGCGCGACCGTCACCGGCTATCGCAACTGGATCTTCCAGACCGACGACGGCCAGCTCATGCCCGAGCGGGGCGTGGGCCTCACACCCGACATCAGCCGCCACTTCGCCGATGCCGCGATCGAGTTTCTCCGGCGTAAGCCACAGAAACCGTTCTTCCTACACCTCAATTTCACCGCCCCGCACGATCCGCTTCTGATGCCGCCGGGCTATGAAGGCAGGTACGATCCGCACAAGATCCCATTGCCGCCCAACTACCTGCCGGAGCACCCCTTCGACCACGGCAATTTCGATGGTCGCGACGAGCAGCTTCTCCCTTGGCCGCGGACCCCGGAAATCGTCCGCAAGGATCTGGCCGTGTACTATTCCGTGATCTCGCACATGGACGAGCACATCGGCCGGATTTTCCAGACCCTGGAAGACACCGGCCAGCAGGATACTACGATCGTGATCTTCATCAGCGACCAGGGGCTTGCACTCGGCAGTCACGGGCTCCGCGGCAAGCAGAATATGTACGACCATACGGTCGGCACGCCGATGGTCCTGGCAGGGCCGGGCATTCCGTCCGACCGCCGCCTGAATGCCCAATGCTACCTCCGCGACCTGTATCCGACCGTGTGCGAGATGAGCGGGGTGGCGGTTCCCAAAACGGTCCAGGGCCGCAGCCTGGCACCGGTCATTCGCGGCGAGAAGGACTCGGTTTACCCATTCACCGTCGGTTATTACGGCGACACGCAGCGGATGATCCGCACCGACCGCTGGAAGCTGATCCACTACCCCAAGGCGGGCAAGCTCCAGTTGTTCGATCTCCAGGCGGACCCACACGAGACCAAGAACCTGGCCGAGGACCCCCGGTTCCGCGCGACTGTCGAGGAGTTGCGTGCAAAGCTGCATGCATGGCTTAAGGAGGCCGGCGATCCGCTGGCGGCCTCGGGCGGATAGGTGGTGCATGAGGTGTGGGCGACTGAGCCGCTTCTACAGCCGATCGCGGTTTCGTTCGCGAAAGGCGTCGGCCTTGGTCTGGGTAACCGCGTCGAGGTGTTGCTTGCAGAGATGTTCGTAGGCCCTCCTGGCAATGAAGAAGTCGCCGTTGTCCAGAAGCGCCGCCACGTTGGAAATGGTCTTCTCCGAGGCATACTTCCGCTGCTCGAGCATTCTCAAGATCAGGTGAACCGGGAAATAGGGGAGCTCAGCCAACCGGCCCGTGAGGCTTTCCAGAACGGCCGCGGGCAGGTCCGGATCGGCGGCCAGGCGGTCCAGGACGAGCGGGAAGTCCGCGGTACGGATCCGAGCGCACGACTGGACGAGACGGTCGTAGAGCTTTCGCTTGTCGGGCATCGCGCGAGCGAGAAACTCGAGCGATCGAACGATTTGGTCCCGGTCGCCACTCTCGACAATGTGGAAGACGCTCTCGACGAACCGAGGATCGGAGGGAAGCTGCTGGATTACGTATTCCAGGGCAAAGTCGGCGTACCTCCGGTCCTCGGAGACGAGCAGATGGTTGAGATACTCCGGGGTGCAGCTCTTCTGGGTGATGCTCCGCACCTTGGCCACGATCGGGCCGTTCGCCCAGTGCCAAAGGGCCCAGGTGGTGTAGGCGGCGTCTTGGACCACCGAGTCCTGGACGGTGGCCGGCGTGGGCGCCGTCACCGCGTCGACACCGTCGCCGGCGTCGATCGGATGCTCGAGAAAGGTGAGCGCCCAGCTTCCGAGAATCGAGTTGCGGTCTTTCAGGATCCGATCGAGTTTGGCGTAGTCGCCGATGGTAAACGGCACGTGGTCTTTCTTCGTGAGCGGCTTGCCGGGCGGACACGTCAGACGCTCGAAGTAACCGGCCACGTTCCAGGCCATCGTCACCTCGACTGCCTTGCACTGGTTGTCTGTGCAGACATGGGTCTCGAAGGACAAGACGTACTCGATCGGGAATCCCTTGCCGTCCCTGAATTGCGCGAGGTCATGGACGCGCGGCGGCTTCGCGGGCGACGCCGGGTCGGCTAGTTCCACCGGGAAAACTACCGTGCCCTGGCCGGCAGCGCCGCCGTGCCCCTTGCCGCCGCGCCCCGCCTGCGTTTGGACCGCTGCGGCGGGCGATTTCAACGATGGCACTTCTTCACGGCCGCCCGGCGCGGGCCTGATCCACTCGAGCACCTGGCCGTCGGCCAAGAGCCGAGCGCGGAGCTTCTTGTAGTCGACGTCCTGCACGGCAACGCCGTCCTCGATTGCCTGGACCGCGGCGGTCGCGGCGCTCTGGCCGAGGACCATGAAGACGGGCTCCATGCGGATCGATCCGTAGGCAATGTGCGAACTGCTCACGCAGACGGGCACGAGGAGATTCTCGCACTGGCCTTTCTTCGGCACGAGCGATCCATAGGAGATTTGATACGGCCCGTTGGTGCCGACACCGATGTCGCCCTCGTTCTGCACGTGGCCGTCGGGCGTGACGTAGCGCTGGACGTTGTGAGAATCCATGGTGTAGGAGCCCATACCGACCGGTTCGGGCACCTCGTTCCGCTTGAGCAGTACGTTTTCGGTCATCACGAAGCGGCCGAGCATCCGCCGGGCCTCGCGGACGTAGATCTGGCGCGGCCAGTGGCCGGTGTCGGCAAACTCGTCCTTGGCCAGGCCCCAGCGGCCTATCGCGGTCCGCACGTCCTCCGGCACGCGCGGGTCGTTTGCCAGGAAGTACATCAGGCCTTTCTGGTAGACTTCATGCTCCTGGATGATCTCGCGGCGGCGCTCGTACGAAGCTTCCGGGTAATCGTAGTTCATGCCGATGTTGTCGGTACTGAACGGGCCGTGGTTGTTCGTGTCGGTCTTGCCGTTGGGGATGCGGTCGAACTTGTCGAAGACCTCGCGCCATCCGGCGTCGAACACGCGGAGCAAGAGCGCATACTGCTGGGGATCATAGCCGTCGGGCTTCGGAAACGGCACGCGGTTCTCCGGCACGTCGCTCAGGCACATGCGGAAGCAGTAGGCCTGCAGGCGATGGTCGCCCTCGCCCTTCGTGCCCGGCGGAGCAGGACTGATGCGGGGCAGCAGGCCGCTGGAAGGATCGCCCGGCACGCGGTAGGGATCGACCGGGCGCTTCAACACGCCGAAGTGGTGCCGGTGATGCAACACGCCGGTTTGCACGCCGTTGAAGGTCTCGCCGTAGACGCAGTTCGCCTCGCGGCCAACGTGATAATCCACCTTGGCCGCGGCCATGAGGTCGCCCTCGTAGGTGGCGTCGATGAATATGCGGCCGGTGAAGGTGCGGCCGTCGAGCGTGGTGATCGACTGGATGCGGTTGCCGTCCATCCGGACGCCGAGCTGGCGGTCCAGCCAGGCATCGCGAACGACCGGGATCTCCTGCTCTTTCACCCACGCGTCGAAGATCGCTTCCGCCACGTGGGGCTCGAAGATCCACATCGTGGACTGTTGTGCCTCGCGGCTGTGCGGTCCCCCTCCCTGATCGGGAAGTTGCTTGGGGGGAGACCAATTCCATGCCTCGGGCTTCTGATAATGTTTCCAGACCCGGTGGTAGAACTCGCGCGAAAGGCCGCCTATGACCTCCTTGCGGCCGGTGTCGGTATAGCCCAGCCCGCCGCTGGACAGGCCACCGACGTGTTTGTCGGGACTGACGATGACGACGCTGCGGCCCATCGACTTGGCCTGAACCGCGGCGGTCACCGCGCCGCTGGTGCCGCCGTAGATTACCAGGTCGTATGACTGCTCGGCGCCGCGGGCTATGCCGGCGCATAGGAGGATTGCTGCGATCAGGAGTCGGTGCATTGGCGGTCTCTGGCTATGCCTCGAGTTCGTTGCGGCGACTGGGTGGTTCGGGACACTTTATCCTACTTGGCAAACTGCACGCTCGCAAAGTTTCGTGGGGGATGGAGCACGGAACATGGAGCATGGAGCACGGAGCATCGAGCATGGAGCGTGGAGCATGGAGCATGGAGCGTGGAGCATGGAGCGTGGGGCGGGGTCGCGCGGAATGGTTGGGGGTCGTTTTCTTGCACAGGTTTGTGGGATCTTGAGTGCTGCTTGGGGCGAGATGGATGGCGGCAAGTCAAAAGGGTCGAGGGGCCAGCCGCCCACAGCCCGGCCGCGTCGTCCTGGTAAAACGCGCGTCCCAAGCGATAGCCCAGCCAGACGGCCACGAGTCCGGCCACACCGGAGGCGAGTCGGGCGGTTGCGTAGCCTGCGGGCAGAACCAGGAAGAACGGAGCCTGCCAGTAGCAGCGTGTCGGCGGCAGGGCGAACAGTGCCTCGTCCGCCCGGAAGATTCTCTCTGGGCCTCTTCTATCGTACCTCGAACGGTCGCGGCGAACAGCGTTGACATGCCGAGAAGCTGGTGGTAGCGTGAAGCGTCCGGAAATGCGGATTGTGGGGCGGAGTTTAGTCCGCGTTTACCGGACGATGGTGGACTGAAGTCCACCCTACGTGGAAGCCTACCCCGTTTGGAGAGCGATCCTTCGCATGCCCAGACGTTTTGTGTTAGTCGATCGCGACGGAACGCTCATCGTGAAACGGACTTATCTCTGCGATCCACTGGCGGTGGAATTGCTGCCTCGAGCCGCCGAAGGGCTTCGGGCGATGCGCCGCCTCGGTCTTGGGCTAATTCTCGTGACTAACCAGTCGGGCGTGGGACGGGGTTATTTTACGCTCGAGCAGGTCGCCGCCGTGCACGATCGGCTCCTCCGTTTACTGGACGACGTCGGGGCGGGCCTGGACGACATCTATCTCTGCCCGCACATTCCGGAAGAGGGCTGCCGTTGCCGCAAACCCGCGCCCGGGATGGTGGAGGACGCGGCCGCCACGTGGGGTTTCAACCCGCGCGAGGCGTTTGTGATCGGGGACGCCGCCTGCGACGTCCAACTCGGCAAGGCCGTGGGGGCTTTCACGATTCGCACCGTCCAGGACGAAACCGCGTTGCCGTTCGGCCCGAACGAGGCTCGCGCCGACGAAACCGTCGAGGATCTGGTCGAGGCCGCGGCGATCGTCGAGCGGCGAATGCAGTGCATCACACAGGCACAATTGAGGAGGTAGCCGGATTTCCTTGTACCTCGGACCACGGTTCTCATGCCTATGCGGAGCACGTCAGCCGACTGCTCATGGTCCGAGTGAATTGACTCGGCGGTCATGGTCCTGATTTATTTCGGCCTGGTTCGGAATCCGACGACTGCCAGGTTGCCAGCGGGCAAGGTGAGAGGGAGCCAGCCGATTCTCAGGGCGTTGGCGGCCGCTATCGCGGAGTTCTTCACGCTCGCCGGCAACGGGAAGAGCTTCGTCCAGTACTTCACCGGGTACCGATTGAGAATGATCTTCGTGCGGATGTCTTGAAAACCGGCCGCCCGAAACAGGCTGTGCACGCTTCGCGGAGAAAACAATTGCAGGTGCTCGATATCGTAGATGGGCGAGCGGCGGCCCAGGATCCTGGCCGAAAGAGCTCGGCAATTGTGCACCACGCAGAACATCACACCGCCGTCCTTGAGCAGCGAAAAGGCGCCGCGCGCGAGTTCGAGAGGTGCGGGCACGTGTTCAAGCGTCTGAAAGCACGTGACGAGCCGGAGACTCTGAGGGAGGAAGTCGTCGCGCCGAAACGGCGCCTGGTGGATCAAGGGACGGACGTGATCCGCGGCGGCCGCAATCGGCGCCGAGGAAGGCTCGACGCCGCGCACTTCGGAGAATCCAAAGGCAAGAAGCTCCTTGAGAAAGGCCCCGTCCCCGGTCCCGATGTCCAGAGCCCCCACCCGGTCAGGCAAACGGTTGAGCAAGGGCGTCAAGAGGCGGGCATAGGTCCTCGCCGCGCATGCCGCTTCCAACGAACTGTCGTAGGCCGCGTCGCGGTACGCCTCCGCCAATGAGCCGGAATCAGGAACCGGGCTGGCATAGAGCAGGTCGCAATCGGCACACAGCAACAATTGATAATGCATATACTCGGGCAGCTTGCGCGACGCAAACGCGTACTGCCCGATACGGCTTGCATCATACGTTTCCTCAGCGAAGACTTGCGACCGCTCGCCTGAACCGCAAACTGGGCAAGTTCTCGGGACCTTTGGCATGGACATTGTTTTGCCTGCTCCACTCCGCCTTCGCGCTGATTCGTCCGACGTTGTTCGCCTTCTTTATGAAGTCACCGGAGCCGATCTCTGTCGTGGCCGGTTTCCTTTCAGCCAGGTTTCCGGGCCAAGACCGTGTACCCCAGGCAATCATCGCCGCCGCTGCCTCGCAGGGAGAGGTTTCCGACAACGGCGCAAAGGACAAACAACGGTGATGCCAAGAGCCCGAGAAACCGCTTGATCATACCGGAGACGAAGCCGCAGCCCTGCGGCAACAAGAATGGTTGGATCAATGCCATAATCTTATAGCTGGCAACCGTCACAGCGTTGCCGCGTGCATAGACGGCAATCTGGTCGAAGCCGGCCTCATCGAGCAGGCGTTTCAGGCACGAGGGAGTAAATCGCCAGAAATCGTTGGGAATGAAATGCCACCTGGCGGCGAACGGCACCGTGATCAAAAGCAGCCCGTTCCGGCGCAGACACCGCTGCGCCTCGGCCAGGAATTGGGACGTGTCGAAGACGTGCTCGATCGTTTCCGTGAGGAGGACCAGGTTCGCCGTGCCATCCGCCACCGGCCAAGTCGTTCCGGAGTAGTAGATGGTGTCGGGCTCGTGGTAGCCGAACTGGTCCTTGGAGTCGACCATGTCGATTCCCAAGTACCGGACATCCGGCGGCAGAAGACAGCGGTAGGGTTGGCATCCACAACCGGCGTCAACCACGGCTCCCTTTGCTTCGGCGAGTTCCACAACAAGGTCTCTCCATGCCGACCCAGCTTGGAGGTCGAACCAGCGACGGATTGCGGCCAGGAAGCGCTGCCAGGAGTTCTCCGGCTTTTTCAGCAGTGGCGGTCGCCACGATTCCTCGGTCCGATCCGCCATATTACGCCGCCGGAGGTGATGGTTCTTGGACGGTTGCATAGTCGACTACACCTTGTCAGATGTCCTGCGGATCTCACCATCCTTGATAATGCTGCGCCGAATGAATACCGGTCGTTGTTTCACCTCTTCAAAAACCTTCGCGATGTACTCGGCAAGCACGCCGATTCCCAGGAGGTTGACCGATCCGAAGAACATGACCGCCAGCACGACGGTCGTAATGCCGCGAGGTGCCAGCTCGGGATACATCAACCGCAAGGATGCCTGCACAGTCATCAGCAAGACCGTCAGCAGAAAGAGGGCCGTGCCGAGAAAGCTGAGCATCGTCAGCAGCGTATTACTGAAGGAGAGGATGCCCTTCTTTGCCCAGGCAATATTCTTGGCGAGGCTGTTGGTGGTCCGACCGAACATTCGTTCCGGGCGAATATAATCGACGCCCGTCTGCCGGAATCCGGCGAACGCGCGGACTCCGCGAAGGAAGAGATCCCTTTCGGGAAACCGCAGCATACACTGCACAACCCTCCTGTCGATAAGCGAGAAGTCGCCGGCGTCGTGCGGGATTTCCAGGTAGGAAAAGAAGTCGAATATCCGATAGAACAGCTTATAGGACACCTGCATCCAGAACGGCGCTACGCGTTTGATCCGCCGGCCATAGACCACATCGTAGTCCTGCCTCCATTTTTCGACGAACTGCTCGATCAGCTCCGGTGGATCCTGCAAATCGCCGTCGAGCAGCACGCAGGAGTTCTTGGTGGCAAGCTCCATGCCGCTGCGAAAAGCGGCCTGCGATCCGAAATTGCGCGAATGCGAGATGCCCAGCACGCGGCGATCGTTTCGTGTTATCGCGCGGATGATTTCTTCGCTGTCATCGGGGCTGTTATCATTGACGAAAATGATCTCGTACTCGATCTTCAACTTCTCAAAGATGTCCTTCAATCGCCTGTACATGATCGGGATCGCCTGGCCGTCCTTGTAGCATGCGACAACTGCCGTGACGCTGTGCTTAGTGTCCAGCCCGAATTGTTTGGAGGAGTGATAGTACCGCTCCTTGTCCTCGATACGATCATACCACGCGGCGGTTCGTCGAAGGCCCTCTTCGATGTCGGTTTGTGGGTGCCAGCCGAGCTCTCGCACCGTCTTGCGGTTATCGGCATACCATTCCGCGACGTCCCATGCGCGGTTCGGCATGGAGAAGACCGGCTCTCCCTCGATTTGGAACAGTCTCTTGGCAAGTCGCGCAATGTCGGCAATGGTGGTCTTGCAGCCGGTCCCGATATTGAACGACTCGCCGTAATGCTCTTCCCTGAGGCAAACGGCTGCGCGGACGAACGCCTCGCACGCATCGTCGATGTAGACAAAATCTCGCGAAATCTCGGGATGCACGAAGGGAGGAAACCGTTTCTCGAGCCCCTCGCGAACAACGGCCGGGACCAACCGCGAGGAATCCTCCATCGGCCCGTAGACCGAATAGAGACGCAAGTTGACGCAGGGAAATCGCCTAGTCCGACCGTAGTAATGCAGCAAGTTGGCCGTGGCCACCTTCGACACCGCGTAATCGCTGTTGGGCGAAGGAAGCGAGTCCTCCGGAGAACCACCCGCCTGGTCCCCGTATTCCGAGGAACTGCCGGCGTGAACATAGACGGCAATCTTTCGGGACTCCAATCGTCCCAGGAGAGTGGCCGTCAGATTGAAGTTCGTCTTGTAAATCAGCTCGCGGTCCGACTGAAACGAGTAGCCGCCGTAAGCAACGCAGTTGAACACCGTTCGGGGCCGGAATTGCTCAAGCAGTCGGTCGAGATTCGATTCAACCAGGAGGTCCACGACGCAGACGTGTAATTCCGGAATGCCTTCCAGCCGCCAAGCAGGAAAACTGGAAGCAGTCCCCAAGACGTCCGAGCGGTGCGCTGACAGTTTCTTCAGGAGGTTGGCGCCGATGAAACCGCTGGCGCCGAGCACCAAGACCGGCCCTTGGAGACGTTCGATCAGCCCCGCCAATTGCGCGGTCATGATTGGAGCTCCGCAAGGATGCTTTCCGGATCCAGCCCGCATTCGCGCCGGTGAAACGTCTGCGAGCCGTAGGAGCGCGTCGGGTACCCGAGCGCACACCGGTGCGTGAATCGGCGGGGCGCTTTGCCCAACCCCACGAGGGCGTGCGCCAGCATCTGGCCCACACTCCCCTGCGCCACATGCTCTTCGACTACCAACAGGTGTCCTGCGCTTTGAACTTGGGAAAGAAACGCGGGCGGGATCTCCCCGGCGCGAATCGGCAGTTCGGTGATTACCCAGAGGTTGGGTCTTCGGGCAACGCGAAGCCGGCTGACCGCACCCAGGATGCCGCCGGCCAATGGCCCCACCACGGCGAGCGCTGTGCCTCCGCCTTCCAGCAACTGACGCCAGGCAGAGTAAACCGGAAGCCCGTAACCCGCGGGAAGCTCGCATCGTCCCAGCCGGAGGTACGCCGGGTGGGAAAATTCCCCAAGGCGACGAATGATCGGCGGCACGTCGGCTGCAAACGCCGGTACAAACACTTGCATGGGCTCGAGGCACAAAAGCGCGCCGTAGTCGGCCAAGGCATGATGGGTAGCGCCCATGACGCCATAGCCGTAACCTCCCCCGTTACCGACAAGTTTCACCGGCAGATCGTGCATGCAAACGTCGTTGCGAATTTGCTCGTACGGCCGCGCATACACGAAGGGGGCGATGCTATATACCCACGACTTCAACCCGCTCCATGCAAGGCCGGCGGCAACCGAGACCATGTTCTGCTCGGCAACCCCTGCGTTGATGAAACGGCCTGCGGCCGCGTCGCGTAAAGGCTCGAGGGCCTGGAACCCCAAGTCGCCCGTGAGGAAAACGAAGGCCGGATCCGCGATCTGTCCAAGCAGTGACTGGCATAAGACGTTTCTCACGACG
>JABWBD010000142.1 GCA_013360685.1 Pirellulales bacterium | reverse complement strand
GGGCCTCGCGGCTGGCGGGCCGGCTCAATACCGACTGGTTCGCCGTCTACGTCGAAACACCGCGCGAAGCGCCGCATCGCATCGATACGGCCGCCCAGCGCTGCCTCGAAGAAACGATCCGCATGGCGAAAGACCTGGGTGCCGAGGTGGTCCGCCTGCAAGCGAGCGATCCGGCAACGGCCCTGCTCGACTTCGCCCGCTCCCACGCGGTGGGATACATCGTGATCGGCCGCTCGAACCAGCCCTGGTGGCGCCGGCTCCGCCAGCGGTCGGTGATGGAGCAGCTCGTGCGCGAGGCGTCGGGATTCGACCTGCACATCGTGTCCTTTGGCGACGAGGAGAGAGGCCCATGAGTCTGCGAACGAAACTCCTCCTGGCGCAACTGCCCCTCGGCGCGGCGCTGGTGGTCCTGGGCGTTGTCGCCGTCTGGTCGATTTTCACACTGGGCCACGAGTCGCAGCGCGTCCTGTCGGCGAATTACCGCAGCGTGCTGGCGGCCCAAGAAATGAAGGAGGCGGGCGAACGGATGGACAGCGCCGCGCTTTTCGCGGTCGCCGGCCGACACGAGCGGGCCGCGGCCCAGATTGCCGGGCATCGCGAGCGTTTCGACAAGGAACTGCGCACCGCCGAAGGCAACATTACCGAGGCAGGCGAGCCGGCAGCTCTGAAGGAGCTGCGGCGATCCTGGATGGACTACCAGGCGGAGTTGGACCGCTACTTGACGCTCACGGACCGGCAGGCACAGGAGGCCGCCTATTTCCGGGAGCTCGAACCGGTTTTCCTCGCAGTGAAAGCCGCCGCCGACCGGCTGTTGGACATCAACCAGGACGCGATGCTGCGGCGGAGCGACGAGGCCCGGCGGCTCGCTCGGCGTACCAGCGTCCTCCTGGGCGCCGCGGCCATCGGGGCCCTCGTCCTGGGACTCCTGCTGTCGACAAGCCTAACCCGACGACTGTTGCGGCCTTTGTCCGTCCTCACGCAAGCGGTCGCCCGGCTCGGGGAGGGCGATTTCCGGGCCAGGGCACGGATCGGCTTGAACGATGAGGTCGGCCGGCTTGCCGGCCAATTCAACCGGATGGCCGATCGGCTCGCCGAGTACCAGGAGAGTTCGCTGGGCGAATTGCTTCTGGCGCAGCGGGCTTCGCGCGCCGTGATCAACAGCCTCGACGACCCGGTCGTTATCTTTGACCGCGAGGGGCTTGTCCTGGAGATGAACCAACCCGCTGCCGCTCTCATGCCTCCGGGGCAACAGGGTCAGGCCGAAGTCAAGGGCATTGCCCTGCCGGAACTGCGCGAGGCGATCACCGAGGCCAGCCGTCATGTCTTGCAGGGCCGGGGACCGCGAATGCCCCGCGGGTTCGAGGATGCCATTGCCGTGACCACTCCCTCCGGCCGCCGCCAATACTCGCTTCGCGCGGCGCCGGTCTACGAAGACGTCGGCGGGATCGCGGGAGCCACCCTCATTCTTCAAGACGTCACGAAGTTCTATCGGCTCGATGAACTCAAGAACGATTTGGTGGCCACCGTGGCCCATGAGTTCCGCACGCCGCTTACCTCACTCCGTATGGCGATCCATCTTTGTTTGGAGGGCATTGCCGGCCCGTTGACCGAGAAACAGGCCGACCTGCTCCAGACGGGCCGGGAGGATTGCCAGCGGCTCCAGGCCACCGTGGACGAACTACTCGATCTGGCTCGGCTCCAAGCGGGACAGATCGAAATTCGGCCGGAACCGGCGCCGGCGGCAAGCCTGCTGGAGGAAGCCGCGGACTCTTTCCGCAGGGCAGCAGACGACAAACAGCAGCGCCTGGAAGTGGCCGCGCTGGGCTCCACGCGCGCAGTCCTGGCCGATCGCGAACGCATCCCTCTGGTCCTGTCCAACCTGATCTCCAACGCGATCCGCCACACGCCCGAAGGCGGGTCGATCACGCTCCGTGCCGTCGACCAGGACCAGTTCGTCCGTTTCGAGGTCTCCGACACCGGGGAAGGCGTGCCCGAAGAGCATCGGCAAGCGATCTTCGAACGATTCTACCGAGTGCCCGGCTCCCATTCCGGGGCTGTCGGCCTGGGGCTCTCCCTCGTGCGCGACGTCGTCACCGCTCACGGCGGGCATGTCGGCGTCGACAGCCGGCCCGATGCCGGGAGCACCTTCTGGTTCACCTTGCCGGTTACCGCTGAACGGCCGGTATCTCTTGACACTGCCGCCAAACCACGCGCAGGCCAATGCAACACATGACTCTCTAGAGTCAGGAACTTACGATTCGGTCTCGCGTCATAACCCGTTACAGCCGCGAGACTTCGGAAAACCGGCCACGCCGTGACTCACGCAACAATGCCCAAGGGCGTTGCGTGAGACCCGGTCATGGCCGGACCTTGGGTGCCCGTCCACCCTTGGCAGCCGCCCTGCGAACGGTGGCATTGGCAACTCGGTGCCGCACGCCGCCGCTCGACACCCGCCGCCGCGCGGGAGACTAGCCGACCGAGGGGACGGACAGTACACTCACAATGTTCGACCAACGTATCTCCCGCCTCTTGGCCGCGTCGGCCATACGGTACCTGCCATGCCAGCCAACCTGACCCCACAGTACCTCAAGGCCGAGGAAGAATACCGCCGGGCCACCACGCTGGAGGAGGAACTTCGCTGTCTGCAAATCATGCTCCAGGAGATCCCCAAACATAAGGGGACCGATCATCTCCAGGCATCTCTGAAATCGAAAATCGCCAAGGCCAAGCGCGATCTGCAGACGGAGAAAAAAACCGGCAAGAAAGGCCGTGGTTTCCGCATTCCGCGACAGGGCGCGGGAACGGTCGCTGTCCTTGGCGGTCCCAACGCGGGAAAGAGCCAACTGCTCCGCAGCCTCACCCGCGCCACCCCCGAGGTCGCCCCCTATCCGTTCACGACCCAGATGCCTTCTCCGGGCATGATGCCTTGGGAAGACGTCGCCGTCCAGATGATCGACACGCCTCCGATCACGGCCGACTACATGGAGCCCTACATGCACGGCCTCATCCGCTCCGCCGATCTGGCATTGTTGATGGTCGACCTGGGCAGCGACGACGGCATTGAGCAGTGCCAGGCCGTTCTCGACCATCTCGGCGAAACCAAGACCCGCCTGGCCGCGACCTCCTATCTCAGCGAGGAAGACGTCGGCCTGTCGTTCACACAGGCTTTCGTCGTTCCCAACAAGATCGACCTGCCGGAGGCCCCCGCGCGCCTGGAATGGTTCCATGAACTCTGCGCGCTGGACCTGAGAGAGTTCGTGATTTCCGCCGAAAAGGGAACCGGGCTGGAGGAACTCCGCAACGCCATCTATCGGGCGCTCGACGTCGTCCGCGTCTACAGCAAGCTGCCGACGGCCAAAGAGCCCGACATGGACCGGCCCTTCACCGTCCGCCGCGGCAGCACGCTCATGGACATGGCCGGACAAGTCCACAAGGACTACCTGGAGAATCTCAAGTTCGCGCGAGTGTGGGGCTCCGCGGTCCACGACGGGACGGTGGTCAAAGGCGACTACGTCCTGCAAGACAAAGACGTGGTGGAATTGCACATGTAAGAGTGGCGGTCAGGAAAGGGGCTCGACGTGACCAATGCGGAAATCGCCAACATTCTCGACCAGATCGCCGATCTCCTGGAGTTCCAGGACGCCAATCCCTTTCGCGTCCGCGCCTACCGCAACGCCGCACGTTCGGTTCGCGACTACTCGGAGCCGCTGTCCCGGATTGCCGCCGACCCCGACCGCACCCTGACCGACATCGCCGGCATCGGCAAGGACCTGGCGGAAAAGATCACGACCCTCCTCCAGACCGGCTCGCTCCCGATGCTCCAGGAGTTGCTGGCCGAGGTTCCCGAAAGCGTGCTGGCGATCATGCGAGTGCCGGGGCTCGGGCCGAAGCGCGCAGCGGCCATTTACCGCGAGCTCGGCGTCAAGTCTCTCGAGGAACTCGCGGAAGCCTGCCGGCAGCAGCGGATCCGCGAATTGAAGGGTTTCGGCGCGAAGACCGAGGAGAGCATTCTCCAGGGCCTCGACATCGCCATGGAGGCCGGCAAGCGACTCCTCTGGGCCCAGGCCGACCAGATCGCTCAGGCCCTTCGCGCCCACTTGGCTTCCTGTGTGTCAATCCGGCAGATGGAGTTTGCCGGCAGCTATCGCCGGGGAAAGGACACCGTCGGCGACCTCGATCTGTTGGTCATCGCGGGCGAAGTCGGCGAGACCATGGATTGCCTCGGTGCCTACGAGGGCGTCCGCCAGGTGCTGTTGCGCGGGCCGACGAAGATGTCGGTCCGGTTGGCCGAAGGGCTGCAGGTCGATCTCCGCGTCGTCCCGGCCGAATCGTTCGGGGCGGCCCTGCAGTATTTCACCGGCTCCAAGGAACACAACGTCGTGCTCCGCAGCATGGCCCGCAGCCGCGGCCTGAAGGTCAACGAGTACGGCGTCTTTCGCGATGAGGAGCTGATTGCCGGGCGGACGGAGGAAGAGGTCTACGCCACCTTGGAGCTGCCGTGCTTTCCCCCGGAACTCCGCGAAGCGCGGCAGGAATTCGACTGGGCCGCCGCCGGCCGGCTGCCCGAGCTCATCGAGCTCGGCGATATCCGCGGCGACCTGCACGCCCACAGCGACTGGAGCGACGGCATCGCCACGATCGAGGAGATGGCCGACGCGGCCAAAGCCCGAGGGCTGAAGTACCTCGCCATTACCGACCATTCCAAACGCGCGACGATCGCCAACGGGCTCGACGCGGCCCGGCTCCGCCGCCAATGGGCCGAGATCGACCAGCTTAACCCGCGGCTCAAGGGATTCACCGTTCTCAAGGGCGTCGAGGTGGACATCCTCGAACGCGGAGGGCTGGACTTCGACGACAAGCTCCTGGCCGAGGCGGATTGGGTCGTCGCAAGTGTCCACTTTGGGCAGAACCAATCGCGCGACCAGATCACGCGGCGACTGATCGACGCCGTGAAGAATCCCTACGTCTCGGCGATTGCCCATCCCACGGGGCGGCTACTGGGCGAGCGCAAATCCTATGAAATCGACCTGGATGCCGTGCTGAAAGCCGCGCACGACCACGGCACGATGATGGAACTCAACGCCCATCCCAAGCGGTTGGACCTGGACGACGTGGCCTGTGCCGCGGCGAAGAACTACGGGGTGCCGATTGTAGTTTCCACCGACTCGCATACCATTGACGGCCTAGCCGCCATGCGATACGGTGTGGTTCAAGCCCGGCGCGGCGGGCTCACCAAGGCCGACGTCGCCAACACCCGCACCCTCGCGCAGCTCCAGAAGCTGCTTCGCAAGAAACGCTAGCCCCACCTTGGAACCGCCTCTTGGCGGCCCGTTGCCCTGCGATGAAAATCCACGAATACCAGGCCAAGCAGATCCTGTCGGAAGCCGGCGTGGCCGTGCCCCGAGGCATCGTTGCCGACACCCCAACCGCCGTCGCCAACGCCTTTCACGAACTGGGCGGCAAGCTTGCCGTCATCAAGGCCCAGATCCACGCGGGCGGGCGCGGCAAAGGCACCATCAAAGAAAATCCCCAGCAACACGGCGTCCAACTCGTCCGCACCACCGAAGACGCCCGGCGCATCGCCAGCAATATCCTCGGCCACACGCTGGTGACGATCCAGACCGGCCCCGAGGGGCAGGTGGTGCACCGCGTTCTCGTCGAGCAAGGCTGCGAGATCGCCCGCGAACTGTACCTGGGCATCGTCGTCGACCGTGCCACCGCCGGGCCCGTGCTCATCGCCTCCAGCCAGGGCGGCATGGAGATTGAAAAGGTTGCGGCGGAATCGCCCGAATTGATCTTCCGCGAACCGTTTAGCCCCGATGCCGGCCTGCACAGCTACCAGGTCCGCAAGCTCGCCCAGCGGCTCGGCCTGTCCGGACCCAGCGTTCGGTCTGCCGAGAAATTCATGCGGAGTCTGTGCCGGGTGTTCGTCGAGCGCGACTGCAGCTTGGTCGAGATCAACCCGCTCGTCGTGACCTCCGGCGGCGAACTGATCGCCCTGGACGCCAAGATGAACTTCGACGACAACGCGCTGTTTCGCCATCCGGAACTGACCGGCCTTCGCGACCTGGCCGAAGAAGAGCCGGCCGAGATCCGCGCGGGCGAGGAAGGGCTCAGCTACGTGAAGCTCGACGGCAACATCGGTTGCCTCGTCAACGGCGCCGGACTGGCCATGAGCACCATGGACCTGATCAAGCTCCACGGCGGCGAACCGGCCAACTTCCTCGACGTCGGCGGCGGGGCGAACGTACACCAGGTCACCGAGGCGTTCCGCATCCTGCTCGACGACCGGAACGTCCGCGCTGTGCTCGTGAACATCTTCGGTGGCATCATGCGGTGCACCACGATTGCCGAGGCGATCCTGGCCGCCTACAAGTCGGTCGGTTTGGACCTGCCGCTGGTCGTCCGCCTGGAAGGCACCGAAGTGGAAGAAGGCCGCCGCATCCTCGCGTCCAGCGGCGTGGACATCATCACTGCCAGCGACCTGACCGACGCCGCCAAACGCGTCGTCGCCGCCGCCCTGTAAAACGGAATTCATTCCGTTCCTGCTGAACTGATCCTGTTCCTCCTGACTCCATCCCGTCCCATGAGCATCCTCGTCAACCAGAACACCCGCCTGATCTGCCAGGGCATCACCGGCAAGGCCGGCCAGTTCCACACCCAGCAATGCATCGCCTACGGCACGAAGGTTGTCGGAGGAGTCACGCCCGGCAAGGGAGGCACGACCGTCGAGGGCGTGCCGGTCTTCGACACCGTCATCGAAGCGGTCGAAAAAACCGGCGCCGACGCCACGATGATCTTCGTCCCTCCGGCGTTTACCGCGGACGCTATTTTGGAGGCGGCCGACGCGGGCATCCGCACCATCGTGGCCATTACCGAGGGAGTGCCGGTGCTCGACATGGTTCGTGTCGATGACGTGATCCGACGTTCCAGCTCGCGGCTCATCGGTCCCAACTGCCCCGGCGTCATCACGCCCGAGGAGTGCAAGATCGGCATCATGCCCGGCTATATCCATCGCCGCGGCCCGATCGGAGTAATCAGCCGTTCCGGCACCTTGACCTATGAGGCGGTGTGGCAGTTGAGCGGCCTGGGCCTGGGCCAGTCGACCTGCGTCGGACTGGGTGGCGATCCGATCGTCGGCACGTCGTTCATCGACCTCTTGAGGCTCTACGAAGAAGACCCGGCGACCGAAGGCGTGCTGATGATCGGCGAGATCGGCGGCTCGGCCGAGGAAGAGGCAGCCCGCTTCATCTCCGATCACTTCAGCAAGCCGGTCGCCGCCTTCATCGCCGGCCGCACGGCCCCGCCGGGAAAGCGGATGGGCCACGCCGGCGCGATCATCTCCGGCGGCAAGGGAACCGCCGCCGAGAAGATCGCCGCCCTGGAAAAGGCCGGCATCGTCGTCGCCGAAAGCCCCGCCGACATGGGCGCCGCCATGCAGCGCGCAACGAGAAGATAGATCTTAGTGCTTAGAACTTAGATCTTAGCATGACTTCGAGTCTAAGATCTAAGCGCGAAGATCTAAGCTAAGATCTTCTTGCTTCAGTACGTCACTCCCGCTCGGACCAGCACCGTGTCCGACGGTTCGACTTCCGGAGTGCCGCTCTGGTACTCGATCTGGCGCCCGAAGATGTAGCCGATCTCGACCCAGCCGTCGGGCGTCCCGATCGCTTTGCGCTTGAGGCCCAAGAGTGCGCGGTAATCGTCATAGGTGAACGTGTCGGGTGTGCCGTCGGCACGCACGATGGCCCAGGTGCCGCCGCCGAACTCACCCGCCACGTAGAGCCAGTCCTGGATCCGGTCGCCCACGAAACCGGACCAATACACGCGCCGGCCGATTTCCGGCCGCGGCGCCACAAGCTTGAACTCCCAGTCCGGGTTCGGTTTCCAGATCACTCCGCCGATCGGCAGCACGCCCAGGTTCTCGCGGTCCAGATACCCCACGCCGAAGACGATTCTCGTCGTCGCCGTCCAGTCGAAGATCGCCGCGCCGTGGCCGGTGATCCGCAGCGCGTCGTCGCTGCCCCGCTCGAAATCGGTGAACAGGCCCGGAGAAACCGCCAGGTCCGAGGCCCAGCGCGGCGTGTAGCGGCGGAACCAGCGAAACTGCGTGTAGGCCTCATACACACGCGGTGGCAGGTCGCTTACCCTGGGCCCTTCCAGGTAGTGCGCGACGAAGCCGGGCGTGATGACCATGGGAAACGTCCGCGACGGGACCGGCAAGGCCAGGACCATCTTCAATTCCAGATCGTTCATGCCCAGCGCGTCGGCCCCCTGTCCGCCGGCCAGCCAGGTCTCGCTAAACGTGAGCTTCTGAAACATGCCGTCGCGAGCGTCGGGCGGGCGATCGGGATTCGGAGGCGGGGCCGGCTCCAGGGATAACCGCGGCGTCTCCGTCGCCGGTGCGCCCGGCTCCAGGGGCGCGGCAATCAGCGGTTGCGCGGGCTCGTAGATCACACCGCCGGGCTGCGCCGGCACGATCGGCGCCAGCACGCGACCGTCGGGGCTCTCGACGAACTCGAGTTGCTGCCCGGCATAAGCTTCGCTGGGCGGGAGCACCTCGGGCAGGTGGCGCACCTGTTGACCTCCGACGTGCCCGGCAAATGGCCACGACGCAAGAGCAATCGAGAGCAGAACGGCCCGGCGGTCAATCATGTCAGCGCCTAAAAATGAATGCCCCCGCCGACAAAGACCATCGGGTCCGGCACGAATTTCACGTCCGTCTCCGCGAAGAGCAACTCGCGCTCAAACGCGATCCCCACCTCCACGAACCCCCCGAAACCTCGCAGCGTGAGCCATTCCAGACCAACGGCCGCGCGGAGGTCGTTGTAGTCGACCCGTTCAAAGACGGAAGCCGACGGGGCGAAGGTCACGTGGTCCACCGTCCACGATCCGCCGCCGTATTCGCCACGGACATACGACCACCACTCCGTGTTGCCGACCGTCGTCCACCGCCAGGCGAGCTTGGGATCGGGGAAAACGATGTCGAAGCGGACGTCGCTGTTCGGCGTCCAGACAATGCCGCCGGCCGGCAGCAGCTTGACCCGGACGCGGTCCAGGTAAACGATCCCTCCCTTGATCTTGAAACTCGGCGAGAACGTCAGCACGAGCAGCCCCCTGCCGAAGTACCGGACGCTATCGGCGTCGACACTGCTGAAATCCGAGAACACGCCCGCGCCGAACGCCAGTTCGCCGCCCAACCAGGGAGTCGGCTGCGGGTTCCAGCCGAGTTCCAAGAACGCCTCGTAGGTGCTCGGAGGCATGGCGGCGGCCGGGTCTTTCGGCCCGTCCCACGCCTGGTAGCCGAAGCCGGGTGTGACCAGAAGCGGGCTTTGCTCGTTGTAGAGGAACGGAAACGCGAAAGTGGCGGCAACCTCGCTGTCATTCAGCCCGAGCCCATTGTCGTCGTAGCGCGGAATCCAGTGGTGCTTCAGGTGGATGTCCTGCAAGAATTTCGTCATCGGCGTGCCCCCGCCAGAGCCGGGCGGCGGTGGGAAATAGGGATCCTGCGGAAGAAGGCTGGGGTTCTGCACGCCCGGAGTCGCGTAGGGATCCCAGGTGGCCGGCGGCGGCTGGATTCCGCCCTGGAACGTCGCGGCCGGCCCCGGCGAAATCCCCGGGCCGAAGTTCGGCACCTGCCCCGGAACATACTGCGGCGTCATGGACGACGCGGCCGGCGGCGGCGAAACCACGATCGGACCCGACGCCGCACCAGCGCCCGACGGCGCCGGCGCATAGGCCGAAGGGGGAATCGAGATGCTGGGCGCGTTGGGAGTGAAAGCCGGAGGCGGGCTGACCGTGACGGGCGGAGCCACATACGTCGCCGCCGGTGGTGTGTAGACCGGCACCGTCCCCTGCGCGGCCGCCGGCGCTCCACCGGCCGGCGAAGGAAACTGGATCCTTTGCCCCCGCGCCGATGCGCAGGTCAGCGCGATAACCGCGAAAACGGATACGACGTATGGTCTCTGCAGATGCACCAAGCCCGCCTTTGTCCTGACGAGAGGATACCGCTATTCGAGCGTTCTGAGGGGGCCGTCTCAATACCAGTTGTGCCCGTGCCGGTCAAGATCGATCATCGCAGCGGAGGGGGCCGCTAGGCATCCCCAATCGGGGTGCTGGACACGTCCTAACGACCCTATTCACGTACCCTCTCCAATCTCGTGAGTTGGGTATGTGCGGGCGGTCGAGCAACACGGTCGGGCGAGGGCTGGGCAGCCTCGCGGACCAACGATACCATTCCCATGTCCACGGCCCCACGCCTCACGCCTCACGATGCCCCTCCAAACCGCCGAGATCCTTCGCCGGACCTTCGTCGCCGACGTCGAGCACCATGTCACGCTCGGCTCCACGAACGACCTTGCCAAACAATACGCGGCGGACCGCAGGCAGCCTTTGCCGCTGCTCATTGTCGCGGATGAACAGACCGCCGGGCGCGGACGAGCGGCAAACCGCTGGTGGACCGGCCGAGGCAGCCTGGCGTTCAGCCTGCTGCTCAGTGCAACCGCACTGGGCATTCCCCGAAGCCGGTCGCCGCTGGTGGCATTGGCCGCCGCCCTGGCGGTCGTTGAGACAGCGGCTCCACGGTTGGCCGGGCGCACCGTCGGACTCCATTGGCCCAACGACGTGTACGTGGAGGGCCGAAAACTTGCCGGGGTGCTGGTGGAGCTCCTGGCCGACGGGCACTGCGTGGTCGGGATCGGCGTGAACACGAACCATTCGCTCGACGACGCGCCCCCGGAGCTTCAATCTTCCGCCGCGACGCTCTCCGATCTCACCGGCACGCACCACGACCACACCGATTTCCTTATCGACGTGCTTGCCCGCCTGGA
Organism: Pirellulales bacterium; assembly: GCA_013360685.1. Classification (GTDB taxonomy): domain Bacteria; phylum Planctomycetota; class Planctomycetia; order Pirellulales; family Thermoguttaceae; genus JABWBD01. The sequence continues at coordinate 6,905 of JABWBD010000142.1, read as the reverse complement.
CGGGCTCCTTCATCAAATCGTCAACCACCCCGCCGACATCGGCCGCCATGCCGACCGGATGTGCCTTCAGCGCGGACAGGCGTTGACCGTTGCGATTGCCGGTCGCAATGTCGACGGCCAATGCATCGGCATTGGCGACGACGGTTGTCTCTTGCTCGACACGACCGGCGGACTCCGGCGGATCGTTTCCGGAGTGGTTCGGCGAGGCAGCCAGCGCGAGACAACCTGACAGTGAAACGATGGCGCGGCACAGCGGACTGCTCTTAGATCCGCCAGGGCGCCCGCATGGGTCGGCTGAGCATGCGGTTTGCCTCGTCGTCGTTCACAAACCGCTCCGCCTGCGGGTCCCACTGGAGCTTGCGCTTCAACAGCATGGCGATGTTGCCCAGGTGGCACACGCTCGCCGTGCGGTGGCCGATCTCCACGGGACCGATCGGGTCGGTGCGGGATTTCACCGCGTCGATGAAGTTGCGGACGTGGTCCGCAACGTAGGACCCGTACACGTCCTTTTCCCGGGCCGGATTGCTCCGCGGGAGATGGATTTCGCTGGGACCGACGACCGTGGTCTTCAGCGATTCCGGTCCGGTCTTCAGGCCGCCGAAGCCGAACTGCACCCAACCCTCCGTCCCCTCGAAGCGGGCGCCCATCTTCGGGTCGCGGGTCTCGCAGATCAGTTCCACGCCGTTGGCGTAGCGGGCCCGGAAGGCGACCTTGGTGGCAGTCGTGTAAAGGCTCCCTTGAGGCGGCCACTCGGAGCCCATGTCCTCAAGTTCGACGGGGCCCGTTTCGTCCATGCCGAGGCCCCATTGGGCGATGTCGTTGCTGTGGGCCCCGAAATTCGTCGTCTGGCCGCCGGAGTAGTCCAGGTTGAACCGGAAGCGGTAGAGGCAGCGGCCCTCGTGGTACGGCGCTTTGGGCGCGGGCCCGAGCCAGAAGTCGTAGTCGAAGCCGTCGGGCACCGCCATCGGCTGCCAGCCCGGCCCTGGGTCGACGGCGTTCTGCGGGGCGATGTAGGTGAGCACGCGCTGGACCTTTCCGATCCGGCCGTTGCGGACCAGTTCGCAAGCGAAGCGGTTGTCGGGGCTGGAGCGGAACTGGCTGCCCGTCTGGAGGATTCGCTTGTGCTTGCGGACCGCGGCGATCATCTTCTGGCCCTGGGCGATCGAGAGCGACATCGGCTTCTCGCAGTAGATGTCCTTACCCGCCTCGGCCGCCATCACGGTGATCAGGCCGTGCCAATGGTCGGGAACGACGACCACGACCGCGTCGATGTCCTTACGGGCCAGCACGTCGCGGAAATCGTGGTAGGCCTCGCAGCCTTGGAACTGGCCCGAGCCGGACTTCTCGGCATAGTACTTGTTGACGGTGTCGCGAACCGGCTCACGGCCCAGGAATTGCTGCGGGGTCAGGTAGCCGTGGCTGGCGCGGTTCACATCGCAGACGGCCAGCACCTGGACATCGTCCTGCTGGAGAAAGGCCGGCAGGTCGACGGTGCTCTGGTTGCCGCAGCCGATCAGGGCGACGTTGATTCGCCGGCTGGGCGGGTTCTGGCCGAGCACCGATCCGGGCACGACGCTGGGAATGCCCAGGGCCGTGGCGCAGGCCGCGGCCTGTTTCAGGAATTGGCGGCGGGCGGTCCGCCGAAGCTGAAGATCGAAGGGACGGTTCATGGCTGGATCCTTTCTGCTTTTTATCAAGGCTGGACGTGACCTCGAACGACGCAATGGGAGACTCCAGGGAGGCGTGCCCTCGGACCGACGCGCCGCACGTTCTTGGGTTTACGGTTCTCGAACTTTCACGAACCAACAACTTCCACGACCTTGTAGATCCGCAGTTCCGGGATCGCGAGACGAATCTTCCCGTCCCGGACTTGAGCGGAAATCTCGGACTCCCGGCCCTGCGGATCGTAGCAACGGGCTTTCGGCGCAGACGTGATCCCGGGAAGACGCAACGAAAGCTCAATGGGGCCCTGCACTTCGGGTCCCCGATCCTCCACGCCCAGCGGCACGTTGTAGTTGACCATGTGGACGACGTAGCGGGCCTTGCCGGGTTGCCGGAACACGTTCACGCGGACCTTCGACCGCGCAGGCGTTTCAGGGCCGGCGATCGCGGATACCTGGCGCCCGGCCGCGCCCTCGATCCACTCCACCAGTTTGGCCCCTTCGGCCGGCAGAGCAGCGGCAACCACCGTTGTGCCCTTTCCGACTTGGCTGGTCGCCAGCGGTTTCGCCGTGGTCGCCGGGTCGATCAAGTCGGCCAGCGGCGGCCGCGCCGGGCGTTCTCCTTTCTCGTTGAATTCCGGCGGCGTTCCCGTAACGACCAGCACTCCGCCGGCTTCGACGTAACGCCTGAGAGCCTCGGCCTGATTGGCGGCCAGGTGACTGACGCGCGGCAGCACCACCGCGGCGTACCTGGCCAGATTTTCGGCCGTCACCTGATCGGCGATCAGGTAGTCGAACAGGACATGCCCATCGAGCAGGTTCCCGGTGGCCTTGCGGACCTCCAGTGGATGGCGGCCGTTGCCATCGAGCCATGCGAGATCGGGAAGTACCACGACCGCCGCGTCGGCATGCGAATTGAGGCCTTCGTAGAGGGCCGCATGCCGCTCGAAAAAGTCGCGAAACTGCTTCTGCACCTGCATCAGTTCCGGATCGACCCGCTGCAAGAACCCGCCGCCTCCGCCGAAGGCCGCCGCTTCGGCGTTGCCCAGCGCGGCGGACGCGAGATTCATCTCCAGCAGCTTCCGCTCGGATGTTGGCACGTTGTAACCCGGCCGGGTGAGCAGAATGGGCCGGACTTTGCGGCGGAGGCATTGAACAAACTTGTACTCAAACACGTTGTCGTTGTACTTCTTGACGCGGATATCCTCCACCACCGGCCGAAGCACCATGCCCGGGTGTGTGCCGTGGGGGCCGACCGATCGCTCGAACATGATCAGGTCGGCCTCGGGATAGATATGGAGGATATGCTCCGGGCGCTTCTCTCCGCCGTTGGGGAAGACAACAAACGGCTTGCCGGTGATCCGCCGGCCGGCGTCGGCAATGGCCTTGAGGTGCTCGGCCAGCGAGGCACAGCGGAAGCGGCAGGTTTCGGCCCAGAGCAGTCCGGGCTGTTTGCCGTCGCTCATCTCCGGGCTCTCGGAGCCGAAAAGCCTCTGACGCTCGTCGGCCGTGTAGCGGCCTTGGATCCAGGTCTGCCATTTCTCACGGCAGACCCCGCAGTGGCACCGCAGCGAGCCGGCGTTATCGACAAAAACTCCGTCGAACCCGCACCGCGCGATGTTCTCCACGATCTTTTCCGTCCAGTAGCGCCACTCGGGGCGGTTCTGGCAGACGGCGTAGCGGATATTCGGTTCGTAGGCAGGATAGAAGTCGCCTTCAAACGTGTAGAAGAAGACCGGCTTGCCGTCGGGTGCGACTTGCAGCCATTGGATCGGATCGGTCGCGGGCCGGGAGCCGAGGTCGAACGGCCGGTATTCGTCCCAGTGATCCAAGAACTCCCAGAAGCCGGCGCGGCGCTCGGGATGCCCGCCGATGGTCATGCTGCAGATGTACGGCGTGACCCACGTGACGCCGGCCTTGTGCAGTCCGTCGGCGAGTTTCTTGAGGTCGGTGATCCGCTGGCCGGTCTCCTCGGGCGAAAGGCGGCGGATGTAGTCCTGGTCGGCATAGGGTTTGCGCCTGCCATAGGCCTGGTTCTCGCCGCCCAGGGCCTGGATCGGTCCCCAGTTGTGCGTGAAGGGGACATCCTTGCCGAGGTGGAGCAGCGTGGGCGGGCCTTGCGAGATGGTTTCGAGGTAGGCCGGCGAACGAATATGGTCCGGGCCGTAATCGAGGATGTAGGTGAAGGGCGCCTTCGTGAGGACCGGCTCCGGCGGATCGCCGATCGCCGCGGCCGGGAGGACCAGGAGGAGGATCGGGAGAATGAGGATTCGCATGGGGACGGTCTCAAGAGGAAGGGAAGAATGGGGTGATGGAATGATGGGGTGACGGGCGGATGGACAGTCGGGTGCACCAGTATTCCATCATTCCAGTACCCCATTCACCCCGTCACCCTTCCGTTTGCCGAAGGTCAAGGCCCAGTCCTCGCGCATCGACAGGTATGGCGGCAGGGCCGGATCGAGCCAAAGTACCACATCGTCGACGTTCAAGCCGCCGGCTTTCGGTTTCACGAGGGCCAGCGACCACACCTTGCCGTCGCAGCCGGCGGGCACGGTTGCGCGGACCCGCTGCGGCTTGTCGTAATCGCCTTCTTCTTCCACAACCTTGCCGCCGTCTGGTCCGGCGATCTCGATGCGGGCCCCTTCGCGCGGAGCGTCGGCCACGAGCCAGACACTGAACTGCTTACACCCACGCGGCACGTAGAAGAAGAGCTGCTTCGCACCGCGGGCCGTATGAAGCGGCACGGTCTCCCGCGCTACCATCGCCGACGGAATCCCCCGCGGGTCTACCCGGCAGGCGTTCCAGCCGCTGTCGAGTTCCAGGACGTGCAGTCCTTCCGGTTTTCCCGGGATAGACAGGAGGCGCTCTTCACCCAGGAGGACTTCGCCGGCGGTAATCGTGCTGCTGTCGGGGCCGATCAGGGTGAAGTTCAGCGCATCGGAGTATGCGGGCGAAACCTGTTGTGCCTTGAGACTCACTTGCCTCTGCGGGCCGCCGCCAGGCAGGATCGCCAGGTAGTTGGCTTTGCGCAGGACGGGGCTTTCGTCAGCGGCTTGCGGAGAGAGTGTATGGGCCGCCAACGCAAGGAAAACGACAGGGACTACACTGGCGTGGATCGTCATACCCTCGGCTCTATCTTACTCTTACTCTCACCTCCATCAACCCGCGCCGACCAACTGTTCCACAAACCGCTTCGCTTCTTTCGCCTCCTGGAGCGTTTCGGCGGGATCGCCGGGTTTGACCATTTCGATCATGAGCGGGCCGTGGGCGAAGCCTCCGCGGCGCAACTGGCGGAAGAGGGCCGGGAAATCGACCTTGCCCGTGCCCGGAGTGAGCGCGACGTTGTCCGGCGGAAGGTAGTCTTTCACCGACACGCCGGTGACCAGGCCGGCCGCCGCCTTGACGTCCTCGACCGGGTCGATCTGCCCTTTGGAATAGAAAAAGATGTTGCCCGGATCGTACATCACGGTGAAGTTCTTGCGGTTTATGCGTGCGGCCGCGTCGCGGAGCTGCGGACCGGTGCCGGTGGTGCCGCCGTGGGGCTTGAGCACCACGGCGATCCGTTTCTGAATCGCATAGTCGCAGCACTCGGCGACCGTCCGGCAGCAGGCTTCGTAGGTCTGCTCGTTGCCGATGCCCGAGAGGAGCACCGACCAGCCGCCGGCGGCCTCGCAGTTGTCGATCAGCTTTCGCAGACCCTCGGGCCCTTTTTCGAGCGATACGCCGCCGCCGTACACATTGGTGATCGCCAGACCGCGTTTTTTCGCCTCCTCCCCGACCTGGGCGGATTCCTCCAATGTGGTCTCCACCGCGATGACGCGCTTCGTGCGGGTCTTCGCCCCGGTCAGGCCAACGTACTTGAAGCCGGCCTCGGCGATGGCGGCGAAGCCCTCGCGGTAGTCCAGCGCCGCCCACGGGCGGGTCCAGCAGCCGACGAGCCAGCCGCGGTCCGCGAAATACGGCAGCGGAGCGTCGGCGCTCTTGGCCGTCGATCGCGAGAGAACCACGCCGGCCGCCGCGGCAGCCGCGGATCGGCCAAGAAACTGACGGCGAGTGCAAGAGTGGGATCGGTTCATCGGTGTGAGTCAATGGTTGGGTGTGTGGTTTGTCAAGGATGGGACAAGCCCATTGGTGATCTCTTTCTATCAATCGTGAAATCAGGTTTACCCGGGCAAGCCCAGGAATCCTTCGTGCAGGAACACCGGTTCGTAACCGCGGTCGGCGGCCCAGCGGATGGCAGTCTCGATCCGCTGCCGGTGGTCTGGGAGGTAACTGGCGTAAAAAGGCCAGAAATACTGTTCGTGGGTCATCAGGTCGATGATCTCCGCCTGGTTGGGATCCTTGCCGATCTCGTCCAGTTGCGGCACGATCTTCTCCAGGGGAACCGTGTTGCAGACCATGTCGATATTGGAGAACACGATGCCGCTGGGGAAGTCTTTCAGGGCATCGCGCTTCGAGAGGTACTCGCAGCGCGTGGAGTCCATCCGGTAACAGACGGGCCACTCGTCGCGTTGTTTCTGGAAGTAACCGCTAAGCACTTTCACACCGTGTTCGGCCAAGGGCTTCCACGCCGAGGGCCGCACCTCGCCCCAGTGCACGATCGTCGTCGGCGAGTAGGTCTCCTCGCCCGCGAAACGGTCGATCTGCTCGCGGATCTTCTCGAAGTCGGCAAGAACCTGCTCCGGCGGGGCATCGTAATAGGGCTTCGGTGGATCGTTGGCGTGGGCGTGGAAGGCCAGCTTGAGCCAGTGCGCGTTGTCGCGCCACTCGCCGCGGTAGCGGTCGGGGAATTTCGTCAGGTCGAACTCGTCGGCCGTGGTGTAATAGATGTTCAGGACGAACTTCGTGCCGTACTTCTTGTGCAGGTCGCGGTACATGGCGAGGTAGAAACAGTCGAAGAGCGAGGCGTACTGCTTCTGCCAGATGTCGCGGAGGAAGAAGCTGTTGTCATCGACGGCGAACCGGTAGCGGGGCCGCGAGTTGCGGTCCCAGACGACGCGTATGCAGTCGCCATCGCCCGGCGCGTCCGCCATCGCGGCGACGATATCCGTCTGGCGTTCACGAAGCACGACCTCGGCTTCGAACTCGGCGCCGCTCTGCCGGGCTGGCGAGCCATTGACGACAAGCCGCCGATCGGACGGCGCAGTGCCGCGGACCCGGACCGCCAGTCCGCCGTCGGTCGGCCGGCCGTGGTGCCGGTTGAGCACCGCCCCGTGCACAGGCTCGGCGATCCGGACGGGGCCG
>JABWBD010000004.1 GCA_013360685.1 Pirellulales bacterium | reverse complement strand
GAGCGACGAGCAGATCGACGCCTATCTCGCCACGGGAGCCTGGGAAGGCAAGGCCGGCGCCTTCGGTTACCAGGACCAACTCGGTTGGGTCCGCGTGCTCGAGGGAAGCGAGTCGAACGTCGTCGGGCTGCCCATGGAACTCCTGGGCAGGCTCCTTGCGGAGTTCACGGGCAGCCAAGCCTGAAGACGGAGGGGTGCGCAAACAGGACCGCTCGACGCCGGCCCTCATCGGCACGCCTAGGGAGCGTGCCGGCGACGGCTGACATCGAGCGGTCGGCTGGGGTTGCTCGCGGGTGGTCCGAAGACCGATCCTGGACCACTCCTACTTGAGCATGTCCTTGAGGTTCTTCAGCGCCCGCACACGGATCTTGTTGGTAGCGGGCTTCGCCGGGACATCGCGGATCTCGCCGGTGAACGGATTCTTGACCCCCTTTTGGGCGGGCCTGGCAGGAACCTTCTTCTTTTCAATCTTCACCAGACCGGGGATCGCAAACACACCGGGGCCACGGCCGGTGATGTTCTTTTTGATCTCGTCGGTCAGCGCGTCGAAGACGGCGGCCACCTGCTTCTTGGTCAGACCGGTAGTGTCAGCAATATTGTTGACAATCTGGGTCTTCGTTGCCGCCTTCTTGGGTGCTGCAGCAGCTTTCGCCATAGAACGCTTCCCTCCTTGCATGGTTGTGTGACAGAAAAATCGTCCGTCCGATACGAGCGACGGGGATGATTAGAAACGGTTTAGCCAAAAAAGCAACCCGGAAATCGCCTGAAACCCCGAAAAAAACGGCAAAAAACGCGTGTCGGAGGCGATTTCCTGCCGCTTTTTCGGGGTTTTGGGGGTGCTGGCAGCAGGAAAGCCCTGTTTTTCCGCGGTCTTTCGCGTTCGGAATCGACGTCCGCAAATGCAGGAAGGAAGAGACGGGTACTCACCCGGTGCCCGTTCCTTTGGGTCTGGCCGGTCTGGCCGGGTTTTCTTGCCAATCTGGGAGCTATCTCCTAAGATTTTTGGTCGCAAAAGTTTATGTCTTTTTCCTTTCTTGGTATAGTATTCGCTAGGGCGTCTCCGCACTACGCGATTCGGCGAAGGAAGCCGTTGGTCGGGATACCTGACACTCACAGCGGAGTGGCGGATCGAGGGCAAACCCAGAGGAGAGGCTGCTATGGAGCCAAGGAGGCCGATCTATCGAGGAATCGTCCTTGCGTTGCTGGTCCTGTTAGGATTGCTCAACGGGATGGCATGCGATGCTCAGAACATAGCCATTCCGGGAGCGCCTATGCCCGGCCAGCCCGCAGAAGAAAGCGAGGGGCAGGCCCCCGGACAGAACATCTTCACGCCTGCAGACAGAACGTCGCTCCTATGGCTTTCTGACGCACGCCAACTCCTCCAGCAGCAGCGATACGCCGAAGCAGTTCGCCTGCTCGGGGCCATTCTGGAGGCCCCGGAGGATTTTTTTTTCCAGCCGGACCGCGGCAGTTCGGTTCACAGAAGCCTGAAAGCCGAGGCGCAGCGGTTGCTCGGCGAGATGCCTCGTCAAGGCCGAGAACTGTACGAACTTCAGTACGGGGCAAGGGCCCGCAGCTTATTGACGAAAGCTGCGAAGGCGGGGGATGCGTCTGGCCTGGCGGAGGTCTCCCGCCGGTTCTTTCACACCCGCGCCGGATACGAAGCTACCCTGCTCTTGGGGCTGCACTACCTGGACCACGCTTCACCCTTGGCCGGAGCGCTGACGCTCCAGCGTCTGGCGGGATCGTCGCCGGATTCGGACCAGTTCGAGCCGACCCTCTCGCTGGCCACCGCCACGTGTTGGATCCGTGCTGGTATGCCGGACGTTGCCCGCCGTGTGCTCGAACAACTCCGGCGCGACCATCCCGATGCGAAAGTCGAGGTGGCCGGAAAGCAGTTGCCTCTGTTTACTGAGCAATCGGACGGACTGGAATGGCTGGTTGCGCTGGTCGGCTCCCGGCCGGACGCGGACGCCGCGCGTAGCGAGCAATGGGCGATGTTCCGCGGCGATGCGGCACGCAACGCGTCCGCATTCGGCAGCGGTCCGCTTCTGAGCATGCGATGGCAAGTCCCTACGTACCACACGCCATACGTCGAGGCAATGCTCGACCAGATCAGCCAGAACCACCACCAGCGCGAGACGGAATACCAGTTCCTCCCCTCGCTCCATCCGCTCGTCGTCGAAAACGTGGTCCTCATGCGGACCGCCAGAAACCTTCTGGCCGTCGATTTTCCAACAGGCAAGCGGATCTGGGAGGTGCCTGCCGAGGATCCTTTTGAAGAGACCGCGGAGTCGCCGTCGGATGGTTCGATCCGGCAGACGCAGGAAATGGAGGCGCCGCTGGGATTGGAAGCCCGCATGTGGAGCGATGCAACCTATGGCACCTTGAGCAGCGACGGGCAGCTCGTTTTCGCGGTCGAAGATCTCGATTTGAACTTCACCAACGCCGCCTCGCGTCACTTGATCGTCAATGGCCGTCGTTTCGTCGGTTCCTCGGGCCCGAAGCCGTACAACCGTCTGGCGGCTTACGACATCCGGTCGGGCAAATTGCAGTGGCATATTGGCGGTTCTCAGGCGGAATTCAACCTGCCGGAAGCGGGCACCTTTTTTCTTGGCCCGCCGCTGCCGTTGATGGACGAACTCTACGTGCTCGGCGAGGCAAAAGACGGGATCCGCCTGATCGCGTTGAGCGCCAAGACCGGCAAGTCGCTCTGGTCACAGCAATTGGCTGTCGTGGACATGGATATTCTGAACGATCCGCTTCGCCGCATGAGCGGGGCATCGCCGTCCTACGCGGACGGCGTGCTCGTCTGCCCGACGGCCAACCAATCGGTGGTCGCTGTCGAACTGGCGACGCGATCCCTCCTCTGGGGCTACACCTACCAGGAAGAGCAGTCGGTCAATCAACGGCAGATGATGTTCTTCGGGATGCATTCGGTGATGAATGCGACCACCGGCGGACGTTGGTCCGATGCCACAGCTACCATCGTGGACGGGCGAGTGCTGGTCACGCCGCCGGATTCCAACCAGATCCATTGCTTGAGCCTGATCAACGGCAAACTGCTTTGGAAACAACCCAGACAGGACGATCTCTATCTGGCCTGCGCCTTCGACGGCAAAGCGGTGCTGGTCGGGCGTTCGCAGGTGCGGGCATTGAAGCTGGAAGACGGGCAGGCTGCCTGGAACGGCAAGGCGGTTTCGTTGCCGCCCGGCGGCAGTCCCAGCGGCTGGGGTTTCCGGGGATCCGACCGTTACTACGTGCCGCTCAGTTCGGCGGAGGTCCTTGCCGTGGACCTGAATTCCGGAAAAGCCGCGCACCGCTTCAAGGCGCGCGGAGGAACGGTTCCGGGCAATCTTGTCTGTTATCGCGGGCATATCGTGTCGCAACGCGCGGATGCCATCGAGGCGTTTTATCAACTCGATGCCCTGCGCGAGCAGGTGGACCGGCGGCTGGCCGGGAATCCCGACGATGCCGAAGCCTTGTCGCTTCGCGGCGAAATTCTCTGGGACGACGGGAAACTGGCCGATGCGGTTGCGGCCTTTCGCCGGTCCCTGGAACTCGTCCCAGACCCGCGGACCCGCGATCTGCTGCGCGAGTCCTTGTTCGACGGTCTACGCACGCATTTTGCCGACTATCGGACGCGTGAAGAGGAAATCCGCGGCCTGATTGAGCAACCGGAGCACCGCGCAACCTATCTGCGGCTGATGGCCACCGGTTGCGAAAAGGCCGGGGAGCCTACCGAAGCGATTGGATACTATGCCACGCTCATCGACCTGGACAAACAGCATCCGGGGCTGGAAACGATCGAAGCGGATCTCCTGGTCCGCCGTGACCGCTGGGTCCAAATCCAGTTGGCGGCGCTCCGTCGCAAGGCCGGACCGGACATCCAGGCACGCGTCGACCAATTGGCGCAATCGCACGGGAAGGCGGCTCTGGCGGCAGGCGGGCCCGAAGACTTGCGGCGAGTGCTCAATTACTTCGGCGGCCAGCCGGTGGCGGAAGAGGCCCGCCGCCGCTTGCTGGAACGGCTCATCAAGAACAACCGACTGCTTGAAGTGGAACTGCTCCTGGCAGAGCAGCAACGGTCGAGCGACGCGGCCACGGCCGGCGCAGCCGTCGCGGAACTGGCCGCCCTGCTCCGCGAACAGGGATTCGCCTCCGACGCCGCGGAATGCTATCGCACGCTCCAGGGCCGCTTTGCCGATGTGGTTTGCCGCGACGGCAAGACCGGCCGCCAACTTGTCGCGTCGTTTCCGCCCGGCGATCCGGTGGCGAAACACCTGGACGCGGCGGGCCCCTGGCCCGTGGGCAAGGTCGAAGTGGAAACGAGCGCCCAGGCCGGCGCGCCGCCCATTTCGTATAACCGGTCGGTGCTCGATTACCTGGGAAGACCTGCCCCGTTCTTCTCGGATCTGGACATCGAACTGCACCAGAACCCGCCGATGCTGGTCGCACGCGACGGGTTGGGTAATGCCCGCTGGCAAATGCCGTTGGATGCCGGCGACCAGGGGCGATTTGCGATGAGCGCTGCGTTCATGCGCGTGGCAGTCCAGGGGCATCTGCTCGTCGTGTCCATGGGACACAAGATCATGGCCATCGACACCCTGGTTCGCTCGGCGGACGGTGCTCCCAAGTTGCTCTGGTCTCATGACCTCGACACAGCCGGAGCCCCCGAGGCGCCGCTGCCGATCCAGGCGCAGGTGATTCGTATCGGCGGCGGGTTCCAGCAGTGGCAGTTTGCCCGCTCGGCCGAGAACCCCATTACAATCCCCGAAGTTGTCTCCGACCAACTGCTTTGCTACCAGGAGTATCGCGACCTCGTTGCGGTCGAGCCCGCCACCGGGGAAAGGCTCTGGGTGAGACACGACATCGACCCCGGCAGCACCGTGTTCGGCGACCACGAATACGTCTTCGTGGTCCCGCAAGGCGAGTCCACCGCGATGGTCCTTCGCGCGGCGGACGGCGCGATGTTGGTCAAACGCTCGGTCCCCCCCCAACACCAGGCCACCATCGGTCGCAGTGTCCTTGTCGTGGTGGACCTTCCGGACCAGCGCGTCCTCCAGATGGTCGACGCCTGGGAGTCGCGCGAAGTCTGGCCCGCCCGGAAGTTCGCACCCGAGACGCGCGTCTGCGTGGTGGACAACGAGGTTGCGGGCGTCCTGGAACCCAGCGGCCACTTCACGTTGATCGATCTGGCGGATGGCACCGCGCTGGTGGACGCCAAGCTGCCGCCGCAGGAGTCTGTCTCGGAAATCCACGTGTTCCGATCGCCGGAGCAGTATATCCTGGTGACCAACTCCACCGCAAACCAGGCAGCCAATGTCCGCACCCACGCCTTGCATCCGGTCGCCAGCGCCAGGATTGTTCGCGGGTTGGTCTGGGGGTTTGACCGCAAGGGCGAACTCCTCTGGTCCGAACCGGTTGTGGTCGAAGACCAGCATCTGCCGCTCAGCCAACCGGGCCGCTTGCCGGTGCTTGCGTTTGCATGTATGGTGCAAGAACGGCGGCCCAACGCGCCGACCCAGACCAAGACCGCCGTCCTGTTCATCGACAAACGGACCGGCTGGAAGCACACGGCAGAGTTTGACAGTCCGACGAGCAGTTTCCAGCTTGTCGGCAATCCGGAAAAGAAGACGGTCGAAATGCAGCTCCAGCGGAACACGGTGACGCTGCGGTTTACGGATCGGCCTCTGGATCCGAAAGGGGATGGATCGGCGAAGAAGAACTCGGGCGCCGCCAGCGCCGCCTTCAAGGCGATCCGCAAGGCCGCCGAAAAGGCCCTCGAAGGTTCGCTGCACTTCGCCCTGCCCGCCCTCGACACCGACGAACTGCTCGAGAAACTGACCGCAGGAACCAGCGGTCCGTAGCATTTCGCCGCGCCGCCGGGGCCGCCGTTTTCCGAGCGGTTTTTCTCCATGGTAGCCGGAGCAATACGGAATGCACACCAAGCTTGTTGCGGTCCTTCTCGCGCTAGCTTCTGTTGGCGCGCCGGCGGCGGCGAATGCCGCACCTCGCAATCCGGAGGTCCAGCGGGTCGTCGCGCGGGGACTCGACTGGCTCGCAGCCCGCCAGTCCCGCCTCGGTCGCTGGACCGCCAACAACGGCCGTTATCCCACGGCGATCACCGCCATGGCTGGCACAGCGCTGCTGTGCGAAGGCTCCACAACCACCCAGGGAAAATATGCGTCGAACATCCGCCGCGCAGTGGATTACCTGATCGCCAGAAGCTGCCCCAATGGGCTGATCGGCGAGCCCACCCAGGACGACCGCTACACCTATGGCCACGGCTTCTCGATGCTCTTTCTTTCCCAGATCCTGGGCGAAGAAGAAGACGCCGAGCGGCGCGAACAACTCGTCGACGTCCTGACCCGCGCGGTCGTGTTCACCGGCCGGGCTCAGACCGATGCGGGCGGCTGGGGATATGTCAGCGCGAAAGACGGCCAGGGATTCGACGAAGGGTCCACGACCATCACCCAGGTCCAGGGGCTCCGCGGCTGCCGCAATGCCGGCATCCCAGTGCCCAAGGAGATCATCGACAAGGCAATCGCCTATATCCGCAACTGCTCGCTGGACGGTGGTGCGGGCGGAGTCCAATACAACTCCCGCGGTGGAGGGGGAAGGCCGGCCATCTCCGCCGCCGCAATCGCTTGCCTGTTCAACGCGGGTGAGTACGACAGTCAGTACGTCCCCAAACTGATGGAATACTGCGAGAAGAACCTCTCCAACATCTCCAATCAGGGTTTTGGGCACTGGCACTACGCCCATTATTACTACTCGCAGGTACGCTATCGCGAGGGGGGTAAGACCTGGGATGGATACCGCGACAAAATTGTCGAGCGGCTTCTGCAAGAGGTGAACCCCGATGGATCCTGGAACCAGGGATACATCGGCTCGGTTTATACCACCGCGATCAATCTCACCATCCTACAATTGGACAATGCAGCGCTGCCGATCTACCAGCGCTGAGAGCAGGACCGTCCCCCTCCAAGGAAACCTTCATGGCAACGACCGACGGATTCACTACGCAGGAAACCCTCGCGATCGAGAGACTCCACGATGCTCGCCAACGGATTCTTCGACAACTGAACCAGGTGATCGTTGGGCAGCAGCGGGTCATTGAAGAACTCTTGATCTCGTTGTTCAGCCGGGGGCATTGCCTTCTGGAAGGTGTTCCGGGGCTGGCGAAGACCCTGATGATCAGCACACTCAGCCGCACGCTGAACCTTTCCTTCAGCCGCATCCAGTTTACCCCCGATCTCATGCCGGCCGACATCACCGGCACGGAGATCATTGAAGAGAACCGGACGACCGGCAGCCGCGAGTTTCGCTTCCTCGAGGGACCGCTTTTTTCCAACGTAGTCCTGGCCGACGAGATCAACCGCACCCCGCCGAAAACACAAGCCGCGCTTCTGGAGGCGATGCAGGAGCGCCAGGTCTCCGTCGGGCGGATCCGCCACAAGCTGGCCGATCCGTTCTTCGTTCTGGCTACACAGAACCCGATCGAGCAGGAAGGGACATACCCTCTGCCGGAAGCGCAGCAGGACCGCTTCATGTTCAAGGTCTTCGTGCAATACCCGAGCTTCGACGAGGAGTTCGAGGTCGCTCGCCGCACGACCACGGTGATGACGGACACGATCGAGCCGGTCCTCAGCGGGGAAGAGATCCTCGAACTGCAGCAGATCGTGCGCGAGGTCCCCATTTCCGACCACTTGATTCGCTATACGCTCTCGCTGGTTCGCCAGACGAGAGTCGGCGAGCCGGGGGTTCCCGATTTCATCGAAGAGCAGCTCAGTTGGGGCGCCGGTCCACGCGCCGTCCAATTCCTCATCCTCGGCGCCAAGGCCCGCGCCCTGCTTTACGGCCGGACCCACGTGACCGTCGACGATATCCAGGAGTTGGCCCGGCCCGTCCTTCGGCACCGCCTGGTGCTGAGTTTCACGGCCGAGAGCGACGGCGTCACCCCCGACGACGTCATCGCGCGGATCCTCAAGGCAACCCCCACCCAGGAAGACGAGTTGACCGGCGATGCCCGATTCCAGAAGATTTTTGCATCCTGAAGCGATCCAACGAATCTCGCGACTCGACCTCCGCGCCCGCCATGTTGTCGAAGGTTTTCTGGCCGGCATGCACCGCAGCCCGTACTTCGGCCAGTCGATCGAGTTCCTGCAGCACCGCGAGTATACTTGGGGCGACGATCTCAGGTTTGTCGACTGGAAGGTCTGGGCCAAGCAGGACCGATTCTACGTCAAGCAGTTCGAGGAAGACACGAATCTACGCTCGACGCTCCTGGTCGATGTTTCCGGCAGCATGCGCTATGGCTCGGGACCGCTCAACAAGTTCGAGTATGGCTCGACGATTGCGGCCAGTCTCGCGTATCTGCTCCTCCAGCAGCAAGACGCCGTCGGCTGTATCGCCTTCGACGACCGGCTCCGCGCGACGGTGCCCCAACGGACCCGGCGGAACCATTTGGACGCGATTCTCAAGGCGCTTTCCGTCAGCGCTCCCAACAACAAGACCGACCTCTACCCCATCCTCCACGAGGTGGCCAAGACCTATCCGCGCCGCGGCGTGATGGTGCTGATCTCGGACCTGCTGACGGAGCGGGAACCGCTGTTCCGCGGGCTGAAGTTGCTGCGGAGCCGTGGCCACGACGTGTTGATCTTCCACATCCTCGACGATGATGAGATCGATTTCCCCTTTAACGGCTCGACGCGTTTTGAGGGCCTGGAAGACCCACTCCATCTGAACTGCAATCCGCGTGCGCTCCGCGAGGGCTACCTGGCGGCGCTGGCCCGCTACCTGGAAGAAATCCGCCGGGGCTGCGCGGCCGACAACCTCGACTACGTGCTGTTCCGCACCAGCCAGCCGCTCGACGGCGCGCTGGCGGCCTACTTGAGCCGTCGCTCGGCGATGACCCGGACCTGACCCATGGCCAGCTTTGTCTATCCCGCGTTGCTCTGGGGACTGGCGCTTGCCGGCATTCCCGTGTTGATCCACCTGATCAACATGATGCGCCACCGCCGCGTTCCGTGGGCGGCCATGGAGTTCCTCCTGGTCAGCCAAAAGAAGAACCGCACGTGGATCCTCCTCAAACAACTCCTCTTGTTGATGGCGCGGATGACGGCCGTGGCGATCATCGTGCTCTTGGTGGCCCAGCCCGTGCTGCGAAACCAGTTGGGCCGATGGATCGGCGGCAGCAAGACGCACCACATCGTGCTCTTGGACGACAGTTACTCGATGTCCGACCGGCGCGCGGATTCCAGCGCCATGGACGAAGGCAAATTGGTCATCTTCAAAATCGGCGAAGAGGCCGCTCGCCAACTCCAGCCGCAGACCTTTACCCTGCTGCGGTTCTCGCAGGTGGGGCGCCCCTCGGTCGGCGCACAGCCGGATTTCCTCGAGGAGCCCGTGGATAACGACTTTCTTCCCAGGCTCCGCCAGGTCCTCGATTCGCTGGAAGTCTCTCAGACGGCGGCGGGGCCGATTCCGGCCATGGAAGCCGTCGTGCAGTTGCTGGGCGACTCGGACGACGAGAACCGGGTCGTCTATCTCGTGACCGATTTCCGTGCCCGCCAATGGGACGATGCCACCGAGGTGAAGAACCAGTTGGCGAAGCTCGAAACCGGCGGCGCACGGCTGCACCTGATCAATTGCGTGGATGCCGCCCGCGCCAACCTGGCGATCGTCTCGCTCAAGGCGGGGCCCGGCACGCGTGCCGCGAGCGTCCCCTTGTTCATGGAGGTCACAGTCCAGAACTTCGGCACGACGGCCGTGCGCGACGTGCCCGTGTTTCTCGAGACGGATGGGCTGGTCCGGCCCGCCGTCAACGTCGCCCAGATTCCGCCGGGCAAGGCCGTCACGGAGCGGTTTCCCATCCAGTTCACCACGGCAGGCCGGCACCGCATCGCGGCGCGTCTGGAAAGCGACTCGGTCGAGGCCGACAACTTCCGCTTTGCTGCCCTCGATTTCCCGCTGGGGGTTCCCGTGCTGCTGGTCGACGGCGACCCGGCCGCGACCGACGCGGGCTACGTGAGGGCGGCGCTCGATCCGGGCGGTCCCGTGGCCACCGGGATCCGGCCCCGCATCGAGAACCCCCGGTATCTCAGCCTCAATCCCTTAGAGTCGTTCCGGGCAATCTACGTCATGAACGTCGAACGCCTCGACCCATCCGGGGTGGAGGCCCTTCAGCGCTATGCAAGCGACGGCGGCGGCGTGGCGTTCTTTCTCGGCGAACGGTCCTCGCCCCAGTTCATCAACGATCAACTTTGGCGCGAGGGCAAGGGGCTATTTCCGTTGCCGGTGGAGTCTCCGGCCCAACTGAAGGTCGATCGGCTCCAAAAGGCTCCGGACCTGGAGGTCGGCCGCCATCCGGTTTTCCAGGTGTTTACCGGCGAACGAAACAGTTTTCTCTCGATGGTAAACATCGACCGCTATTTCTCCGTGCCCAAGGATTGGCAGGCCGGTCGCCAGTCATCGGTCCAGGTGATCGGGCGCTTGCGAAACGGAGCGCCGCTGGTCGTCGAGCGGAAGTTCGCCCGGGGCCGCGTCGTGGCGTTCTTGACCACTGCCGCGCCGACCTGGAACAACTGGGCCCGCAACAATCCCAGCTTCGTCGTGGCGATGCTCGAACTCCAGTCTTTCCTGGCAGGCCAGGCCGGCCAGGACGATTCCCGCCTCGTCGGCTCGCCGCTGGAACTGAAGCTGGATGCCTCCGCCTACGAAAAACAGGTGCGATGGCTCAGCCCCGACCCCGCCGCGCTGCCGGCTGTCTCCGCCGACGCAGTTGCCTCGCCGGACGGCTCTCTGGCGCTCGCGCTCAGCGGCACGGACCGAAGCGGGATCTATACCGCCGAGCTGACTCGCAAAGACGGCACGTCCGAGGACCGCCTTTTCGCGTTCAATGTCGACCCGGCGGAGGGGGATCTGCGGACGTTGGGAAGTTCCGAAATCGCAGCCCGGCTCGACGGCATTGACTACGAGTATGAGCAGGCTGCCGGATTCCATGCGGCCTTGGAAGAACTGGCCGGTTACGACCTTGCCGAGCCGCTTCTCTACCTCTTGGTCGTGCTCTTGATCGGCGAACAGATCCTGGCCTGGTCCGCAAGCTATCATCCGCCGGCTCGTCACCGCCTCGCAAGGGGAGCCGCGCCATGAGCATGCTCCCTCTGCTCGCCCAGGCCGCGATCCGGACGACCTTTGAATGGGGCCGCATCCAGTCCAATGCCGATTGGATCCTCCCGGTCGCAGTCGCGGTCCTGCTGGCGCTCTTCGTCCGTTCGATGTACCGCCGCGACGCCGCCGAACTGAGTCCCTGGCTGCGATGGGTCCTCACGGGACTGCGTGTGGCGGTCCTGCTGGTTCTTTTCGTCCTCTATCTTCAGCCGCAATGGCGGACCCAGCGCGAGGAGGTCCTGAATTCCCGAGCAATCCTGCTGGTGGATACCAGCCTGAGCATGGGACTCAACGATCTCGAAGAGTCGGGGGACTCCAGATCGGCAAGCCGATCTCAGCAGGTCGCCGGTGCGCTCCGGCGGAGCGATCTGCTGGATCAACTCCGCAAGGTGCACGACGTGGTCGTCATGCGGTTCGACGAGGAAACCGGCCGCGTCGCGTCGCTGGGAAAGCTGCCGCAAGAACACCCAGAAAGGCCCGTGGCGTCGGCCATCGCCAACGCGCGCGGAGAGCGGCGCGCGAGCGGAAAAGAACAGCCGCAGGATAAGCCCGACTGGGAGAGGCTGCTGGCGCCGACCGGAACCGAGACCCGCCTGGGACAATCGCTCCGGGAACTGCTCTATGAAGAGCGGAATGCCCCCGTCGCCGGAATCGTCGTCTTCAGCGACGGAGGGCAAAACGCGGGCAGCTCTCCCGATTCCGCCGTGGAACTAGCCAGGGAAGCAAAGATTCCCGTCTTCACCGTCGGGATCGGATCGAAGCGCCAGCCGGGCAACGTCCGCGTCTACGAACTGGAATGCCCTGAGCGGACCCAGCCCGGCGATCCCTACACCGTCACCGGGCTGATCCAGGCGCAGGAGATGGCCGGAAAGTCCGTTACCGTCCAACTGCTCCTCCGCCCGTCCGGCCGCGACGCGTCCGGCCAGCCGGGCGCCGGCAAACTGGTCGCTGCCGAGCAGGTGGTGCTGGGAAGCGATGGCGAAGTTGTGCCGGTCAAGTTTCAACTGAACGCCTCGGAGCCCGGTCGCCAGACGCTCTGTCTCCGCGTGCTTGCCCCGCGGTCTGACCACAATCCCAAGGATGATTTCCGGGAATCCGAGATCGAAATCGTCAATCGCAAGACCCGTGTACTCCTCTTCGCCGGCGGTCCCACGCGCGAGTACGGCTTTCTTCGGACCATGCTCTTCCGCGACAAGTCGGTAACCGTCGACGTCCTGCTCGAAACCGGCCAGCCCGGCATGTCCCAGGAGGCCGACACGATCCTGGAAGAGTTCCCATCCACTCGCGAAGCGATGTTCGCGTACGACTGCGTCATCGCCTTCGATCCCAACTGGAAAGAGCTTACTTCGGCACAAGTCGACTTGCTGGAACAGTGGATCGCGGAGCAGGGCGGTGGTCTGATCGCCATCGCCGGCCCCGTCTATGCCGGCGACGCGATCAACGGATGGGTGCAGGACCAGGGCCCCGCACTGGCCAAAGTGCGAACACTCTATCCGGTCCACTTCCAGCGCCGCTTCTCGGTGCTGGAAAGCGGCACGTACACCAGCAAGGAGCCCTGGCCGCTGGAGTTCGGTCGCGAAGGCATGGAAAGTGAATTCCTTTGGCTCGAGGATACCTCGACCGCCAACCAGCGGGCGTGGGCAGGATTCCCCGGAGTCTATGGCTTCTATCCGGTCGAGGGGCCACGGGCCGGGGCCACGGTCTACGCCACCTTTTCGGATCCGCGGACGGCCCAAGGCGGCGACCAGCCGGTCTTCATGGCGGGCCAGTTCTACGGGTCCGGCAGGTCTTTCTATCTCGGCAGCGGCGAGATGTGGCGGCTTCGCCAAGTCGATCCGGCGTACTTCGAGAAGTTCTATGCCAAGCTGGTCCGGCACGTCAGCCAGGGCCGCTTGTTGCGGCAATCGAGCAGGGGAGTGCTCATGCTCGACCGAGATCGCTATCTGCTGGGGAGCACGGTTCAGGTCCGCGCCCAGTTGACCAACGCCCAACTCGATCCCCTCAGCGCCGCCGAGGTCCCTCTCGAAGTCTTCCAGCCCGACAGCACTGTCCAGCCCCTCACGCTCACTCCGGATCCCAGCCGCGCCGGAATGTTCGTCGGACAACTCACCGTGCTTCAGGAAGGGGCCTACCGATTGGAACTCTCGGTCCCCGAGAGCGATGAACGCCTGCTCCGGCGCATCCAGGTCGCGCTTCCGGACTTGGAGCGGGAAAACCCGCGACTGAACGACAAGCTCCTCATGCGCATTGCGGAAGGTTCTCAAGGGAAGTATTACCAGGGGTTGGAACAGGCGTTGTCCACCGCGTCGCCACAGCATCTCGTCGCAATGCTCCCGGACCGCACCAGGACGATCATTCGCACGGCGGCGCCCGACCGCCGCTGGGAGGCGATTTGGCGGCAGTGGGTGATGTTCGGGTTTTGCGGCCTCTTGTTTTCGGAATGGCTGATCCGCCGATTGGCGAAGCTGGCCTAACGGATCACGGGATAAACACTAGACGGATGACCGGAAATCCTTCCAAACCTCAACTCGAACCTGCCATTCGCTCCGCCCTGGCCTCGCTGCGTCGGCGGATCCGCCGCTATGTCTGGGCGGAAGGACTCGCTGCGGCGGTCGCATGGCTGGGCCTCGCTTTCTGGATCAGCCTGGCAATCGACTGGTTCTTCGAACCGCCGCCCGCGGTCCGAGGCATAGTCCTGGCGGCCGCGCTGTTGGTCTTTGCCGGAGTGCTCTTCAAGTTGGTCGTGCGGCGAGCCTTCGTCCGGCTGAGCGACCGCAACATGGCGATGCTTTTGGAGCGGCGGTTCCCGCAATTCCACGAGAGCCTGCTGACGGCCGTCGAACTCTCCGAGCATCGGCCGGGCCCGAGCGAGTGCAACCCGCTCATGCTGGAGCATACCTGCCGGCTGGCCGCAGCGCCGATCCGGGAAGTCCGGCTGGGCGAGGTGTTCAACCCGAGACCGCTCCGCCAGGCGATGGCGGGAGCCGCGTTCTTGGCGCTTTCGGTCGCAGTCTTGGCGATCGGTTTGCCCGGTGCGATCGAGATCTGGACACGCCGCAATCTCGGCTTCTCCAACGATCTCTGGCCGCGGCGGACGCGATTGGCCGTCGAAGGCTTCGACAAGGGCCTGGTCAAGGTCGCTCGCGGCGCCGACTTCGACGTGGTCGCTCGCGCCGATCTGCGCATGCCGCTGGTGCCGAAAACGGTCGAAATCCGCTACCGGGCGGAAGGCGGCTCGCGCGGCCGTGCAACGATGGTTCGCGAAGGGACGGCCGATCGCAGCCGGGACCGCTTCCAGGCGTACACACATACCTTCCGCGGCGTTCTTGCCCCCATGGAATTCGACGTGTTCGGCGGGGACGCCGCGGTCCGTGACTTGCGGATCGAGGTGGTCGACAACCCGACGCTCGTCGAGATGTTCCTCGATTGCCGCTATCCGGAGTACATGCAACGCCCCGCGCGCACAGTGCCGGTGAGCGGGGCAATGCGGATCCCCCAGGGCACGGACATTACCATCCGTGCGCGCAGCAACAAGGATCTGGTCCAGGTCGAGGTCCGATCGGCGCTGGACGACGCGTCCGAGCCCGAAGTGCTCCAGATCGCGGGGCGCGGCAATTCCCGCGCCGTTGAGTACCGCGCCGGGCCGCTGACCGGAGACAAGTCCCTGTTGTTCACCTTGCTGGACAGCGACGGGATCAAGTCCCGCGAGCCCGTCCGGCTGGTCCTGGCGGCCCTGCCGGACGAACCACCCATGCTGGCCGTGCGGCTCCAGGGCATCGGGCCCGCGATCACTCCCCAGGCGCAGTTGCCCGCGGTCGGCCGCATCACCGACGACTACGGCCTGGCGAGAACCTGGTTCGAGTACGGCATCGACGATCAGGATGCCCATGACCAGCCGATCCCGACTCAGGAGGGGAACCCCACGGAATTGAAACTCCAAAGTGCCTTGGAGGTCCGCGACCTGAAGTTGAAGCCCGGCCAGAAATTCCTCCTCGCCGCCAAGGCGTCGGACCGCTACAACCTGGGCGACGCCCCCAACGTCGGCACGAGCGAGCGATGGTTGCTCGAAGTCGTCACTCCTGAACAATTGCGCGCGATGCTCGAGGCGAGGGAACTGGTCCTGCGACAGCGGTTTGAAAGCATCATTGAAGAGGTCGTGGAAACTCGCGATTCGCTGTTGCGCGTGGACTTTGCCTCCGATGGCAAGAAAGAACCGGAGAAAGTTGGTGAAAAGCCCCCTTCGGCCGAACCCGGCGACGCGCCCGAGTCCGGGCCGCCCACGCCCGAGCGGCTTGTCGCCTTGCGGACGCTCCGCGTGCAGCGTGCGCTGCAGAACAGCCGCAAGGACGCCCACGAAGTCCTCGGAGTTGCCGAGGCATTCGACGACATCCGCCAGGAACTCGTCAACAACCGCATCGACACCACCGAGCTCCGGATACGGCTGGAGCAGGGGATCGTCGGCCCGCTGGAGCGAATCGGCGGCGAGATGTTTCCGGAGTTGGAGCGGCGACTGGACGAACTCCTCGGAGCCCTTTCCAACGATGCGCAGGGCCCCCGGAAGCGAGACCTCGCGCGCGAACAATCCGACGCCATCCTGCTGGCTATGCGCCAGGTGCTCGGCAGAATGATCGAATTGGAGGATTTCAACGAAGCGGTGGAACTGCTCCGGCAGATTGTCAACCTTCAGGAGAAGCTCAACGACCAGACGAAGCAGCGCCACCAGAGCCGCCTTCGCGACTTGTTGGAGGAATAAGCCATGTCCGCCCGCATCCGCCCATGCGCGGAGACACGAATGCCTGTAGCACGGCCTTCCCAGGCCGTCATCATGGCCCAGAAGGGCCATCCTGCGCGAAATCCCTCCGTTCTCCATCGCCTCCGCACAGCCTTTCTAACCTCCCTCGTCGGCTTGGCGATGTTTTTCCAGTCCGGCCCGCTACCGGCCCAATTCCCCGCCGAGGACCTCGTACCCTCGGACGAGGAGAGCGCGGAGCCGGCCCCCGATGCCAAGGCCGGGCCCAACACGGAACTGGTCGTCCAACAGCAGGAGATCTCCGACAAGTTCAAGCATCTTGAAGAGGTCTTGCTGCGGATGGCGGAACTGTCCGCGGGAACGGACCCTCGCCGGGCCGCGCTCCTCCGCAAGGCCGTCGCCCAGAGCAAAGAGCGGTTGATCAATGTCCAATTTGAGACACTCGTCTCGCTGCTCGACAAGGACCAGCTTTTCCAGGCGATCGAAAACCAGGGCGTCGTGAACCAGGATCTTAAATCGCTCCTGGAACTTCTCCTCAGCGAGGACCGCGGACGCCGCATTGAATCCGAGAAGGCAAGGATCCGCGAGTATCTCAAGCGGCTCAACGAGATCATCAAGCAGCAGAAAGGGATTCAGGGCCGGACTGCCGGCGGGGCCGAAACCAAGAAACTCGCCGGCGAGCAGGAGAAACTAGCCCAAAAGACCGGTGGGCTGGCCGACGACATCAAGCAGAACGAGGAAGGCGGCGCCGATTCCCGAGACGAGCAGTCCCGACCCGAAGACCAGAAGCAGCCCGGGCCGAAGCCGGCCCAGCCCGCCGAAAAGAAGGACGGCGGCGCCGAAGGGAAGGACGGCAAAGCCCAGAGCAAGCCGCAGGAAGCGGAAGGCAAGGAAAAGGAAGGCAGCGAGCCCGGCTCCCGGTCGGACCATAAACCCGAGGACAAGGCCGGCAAGGACAAATCCGGCTCCGAGGACAAAGGCAAACCCGCGGCCGAGTCGCAAGCCAAGACCCCGGCGGACACGCAGGGCGGGAAGAAGGAGTCGTCGGAGAACCGGGGGGCGCATCCCGGCGGAGAGAAGAGCGAACCCAAGGGGCAATCGCAATCACAAGAGCAGGGCCAGAGCCAGAGCGAAGAGCAATCGGAGTCTTCGGGCGAACAAGAGAACCCGGCAAGGAAGCGTCTGGACGCTGCCCGCCAGCGAATGCGCGAGGCCGAGGAGAAGCTCGAAAAAGCCGAGCGCGAAGGCGCGGTCGACAAGCAGGAAGAGGCGATCCGGGAATTGGAGCAGGCCAAGGCCGATCTGGAAGAAATCCTCCGCCAGCTCCGGGAAGAGGAAGTCGGCCGCATGCTGGCGCTTCTGGAGACCCGCTTTCGCAAGATGCTCCAGATGCAACGCGAGGTTTACGACGGAACCCTGCGTCTCGACAAGGTGCCGTCATCCGACCGCGCCCACAGTCACGATATCGAGGCGGGACGCCTGAGCGGAAAAGAAGCGGACATCGTGATGGAGGCCGATAAGGCCCTGACACTCATGCGGGAAGACGGTACCGCGGTCGCCTTCCCCGAGGCGGTCGAGCAGATCCGCGAGGACATGGAGCAGGTCGTCCAGCGCCTCGCGCAGTCGCGCGTGGACCGCATGACTCAGGGGATCGAGGAAGATATCATCGCCGCACTGGAAGAAATGATCGAGGCCCTCAAGAAAGCCCAGGAGGAGCTTCAGCAGAAACAGCAGCAAGGCCCGCCGCCGGAGGGCGAACCCCAGGACCCGCCACTGGTCGAGCTACTGGCAGAACTGAAGATGATCCGCGCCCTCCAGATGCGGGTGAACAACCGCACGGACCGCTATTCCAAGCTCGTTGAAGGCGAGCAGGCGACCGGCAAGGAGCTTGTGGAAGCCTTGATACGCCTGGCTGACCGCCAGGAACGGATCTTCCGAATCACACGCGATCTCCAACGGGAGCGAAACCGATGAACATCACATCTTCTCGTTCCCAGGCTCCGCCTGGGAACGCACTGTCTTGCAGGCTCCGCCTGCTCTTCACATCCATCGCCCTGGCTCTTCCCTCGCTCCCAGTGCCGGACAGCGCCCTATCCGCCGACCAGTCTCCCGATGTCCTAGCCAAGTCACCGGTCTGGCAGATGCCCAAACCGGACGACGTTCGCTCGCAGGTCTTTCAGTGGCTCGCGGAAAAGAAGCCCGGCGATGAAGTCCTCGCCCAGGCCAAAGACCTTTGGTCGCAGCCCGCCGAGTCTCTCTCCGGAGTGGAAGTGCTCGACCGCGTCGTCCGCACGATTGCGATGGCGGACCAGAACGCGGGGCGGTTGCTCGAACTGTGCTCCAAACCGCGGAGCGAACTGGTCCTGCCCAGCCAACCGTGGCTCACCGATCCGGCTACGTCCCCGCTGGTCTCAAACAACTTCCGCCTCGATTACGGCCGCTGGCTGGCGCATGAGCGGATGTTCGACGAGGCGATGGAGCAACTCGCGGGCTTGGAGCCTAAAGACGTCGTCGACCCGGCAAGCCTACTGTTCTATCAGGGAGTCGTCTGCCATCGGCTCATGGACCGGGAAAACGGCATGAAGGCAATCGACCGCCTCTTGGATGGGGCCGCGCAGAGCCCAAAACGGTATGCCGCCGTCGCCAAGCTGATGAAGGAAGACCTGAAGGATCTCGAGGAAGACACTCTCGATCACATCGCCCGGCGCATGGAAGACATTGAGCGGCGGCTCGAGCTTGGCCGTGCGGGTCCCAAGGTCCGCAAGGTGGAGGACGGCGTCATCGAATCGCTCGACAAGCTCATCAAGAAGTTGGAAGAACAGCAGCAGCAGCAACAGCAGCAGGCATCCTCCGGCCGTGGCAGCATGCAGCCCAGCAGTCCGGCTCCCGACAGTCAGATCATGGGCGGCAAGGGGAAGGGGGAGGTGACCAAACGCGACGTCGGCCACGAAAGCGGCTGGGGCGATCTCCCGCCCAAGCAGCGCGAGGAAGCCATGCAGCAGATCGGCCGCGATTTCCCCGCCCATTACCGCGACGCCATCGAGCAGTATTTCCGCCGCCTGGCCACCGATAAGGGTGAGTAAGCGGGTGTGATCGCAAGCGGATGGAGAGGGATTCGAACCCCCGGTGCCCTCACGAGCACAGCAGTTTTCAAGACTGCCGCCTTAGTCCACTCGGCCATCCATCCAAAATACCGAAAACGCCCTCCGAAGACTTCACCGCCCTGGTTTGCCCCGACGCTTGGACCGCTGGGCGAGGGCATGTCAAAGAGTACCACCTCGTGCCGCTCTCGCAAAGTACCCAATTGCCGCCCTGCGCGGCGAGCACTGCCCCCTTGATGGAGGTAAGATCAGGAGCGGATTTCACGGCTTCGCCATGCGCGTCAGGCTAGCCGGGCAAACCCGCTGTGCCGGACCGGTCCGCCGATCCTCGCAGCGATATCGCCGTCCCGTATGGCAGCGGCGAGTTCTGGGAAGATCTGATCGGCCGCGGAACAATAGCGCTCCACGTGCTCCGGCGTATGGGCGAGAGACACGCTGAATTGTCCGCCGGCGAGAATGCCGTGGTCGAGCATCCGCACCGTGAAAAGCGTCTGCAGGGCCAGTGATTCCGGATGATCGAATCCGATCGAGGTGATCGCGGGAAAGCCGGAGAAGGTGAGCGGAATTCCGTGCTTGTCGGCCAAGGGACGCATTGTCTCGCGCCACTGCGTGCCGATCCGGGCGACGTGGCTCCGCACGTCGATCCGCTGCATCTTGCGGATCGTGGCCAGGGCCGCGGTCGGGCCGACCCCTTCGGTCCAGTACGTGCTCGAAATGAACGATTCCTGGGCCGCCTGCATCACGGCGGCGCGCCCGATGATCGCCGCCATGGGATGGCCGTTGCCCATCGCCTTGGCGAACACCGCGATATCCGGCTCGACCCCGTAGCGAAGGTGTGCCCCGCCAAGCGCCAGACGCCATCCGACCGTGATTTCGTCGAACACCAGCGCCGCGCCGGTGCGGTCGCAGAGCTCCCGTACACCCTCCAGGAAGCCAGGCTTCGGCTCGACCGCGCGCGTCGGTTCCATGACGACAGCGGCGATCTCACCCGGACGGCGTTCGAAAATGGCCCGGAGTTGTTCCAAGTCGTTGTAGGCGAATGGGATCGCAGTGCCAGCGAGCTGCGAGGGAACGCCGTTGGGAGCCAGTCCCGGCAGCAGATGCCCTTTGAGGGGATCCCGTTCCCCGTCCGGAAGGCGATTAGCGGCCAAGTACCAGTCGTGCCAGCCGTGATAACCGCAGAAGGCGATCCGGTCCCGCCCCGTGGCCGCGCGGGCGACCCGCACTGCAACCGTCATCGACTCGCCGCCGGTACGCGCGTAGCGCACGTTGCCCGCCCAAGGGTGCAACTCGAGCAGCAACTGGGCCAGTTCGACCTCTTCGGGGCTGTTCAGGGTACACATCGAGCCCGACTTGACGCGTCGAACGACCGCCTCCGTCACGTCCGGGTCGTTGTAGCCCAGCAGACAGGCGCTGACGCCCATGATCGCCATGTCGATATACCGCCGGCCATCCAAGTCGACGACTTCGCAGCCGTGCGCCTCGCGGAAGTAGGCCGGCCACTGCTCGGGGGCAAACATCTCCGGCCGCTTGCTGAGTAATTGGGTCCCGCCGGGGATCAGCGTTCTCGCCAGGCGATAGAGTTGCTGGTTTGCCGATGCCGTTGAGCCCACCTCGGATCCACCCAATCTTGTCACCTCACCGCTCCCTGAATGAAGAGTTCGAGCATGCCTCGCGTCCGGTTCCCCACCGATCGGCAGGCTCCGCCATGCCTGCCGTCAGACGATTGTGCCGGACTACCTGGCTGCAAGTATAGCGGCCGACATGTCCCAACGGAACGAGCGAGGCGTCTTCTCTCCAAGCCGTCGAGCCTCAGTTCCTACCACAATAAAGGGATACATGCCACCCATTGGATAACAATTTTGAAAAAATTCCAAGATTCTTCCCCGGAATGCCCGCGCCGCTACATGAAGTATGCAGGAATGTCAGGCATGCCGAAATGGCCGGGGAACCGGATTCGGCGACATGGAAGGGCGAGGGGACCTTCAAACAATAGGGTGGGTAGCATGCAACAACTTATTGAGGATCGGCGGCCAGGAAAACAACGCACCCAACGGTTTCGACGGCTTCGGCGCGGGGGGATAAATTGCCAAACGGTTGTCTCGGCGTCGGAACCGTTCGTGGTCCGTCGTACCCGTGGTCCGGGCGATGGCCGACGAGAAGACCTTGCGGCGTGAATTTCAACAGATGCAGGATTTGTGTGATTACTGGGCGTGTCGGGCGGCGGATGCGGCGATTGCCCGCGAAGACACAATGGCGCGTGAAGCCCGGGCAAATTATCGAGAGTGCCGCCGCGCGGCCGCGGTTCTCCAGCGTGCCTGGGAAGATGCCCATCGGCGCAGCCAGTGGTTGCGCCGCCGTTGGCAGGACGCGAGCGGAGGACAGGAGCCGCTCATGGCGATCACTCGCCAGCGTTCGGCCGACTAGCAACAACAGAAGCTGACAATTATGTGATTTGGCCAGCGTTCCCATGGTGGGGCGATCCGAGCTCGAGCGGGTTTCAGGTACGCTTCCCGCGGATCGTCCCGATCCTCGTGGCTGGCCGGCGCGCCCAACTCGGTAATCGAGCGGCCGAGGGGGCGCCGAAAAAAGGGCCCTTCCGCTTCCGGGTGCAGGACGGCTTTCCCTGGCCGGCATTTTTCGGTGATCGCGACGGCCAGGGAAGGCCGTCCTGCAGAAAACGCCGAGACTGTCGCCCGGAAGCGGAAGAGCGGGAGATAGGCGTGGCAGGCCAGCCTTGATCCATCGGAGTCCCGATGGCAGCGGTTCACCGGGGTAAGCAGCCAAGCTGCTGGCTAGCTATGATGGCGGCAAGCGAAAAAAAACCGCGGGGAAGCGCGCGGGGATGTGGCGGGCGGTGCACCAGACGGGTTATAATGGGTATCGGAACTGTCGGACCCCCGCTACGAGGGACTTATGTCTGCGACGGTATTGCAGCACCCAACTCTGGTGCTCAACCGCAACTGGCAGCCGGTGCACGTAGCCACAGTCGCCCGCGCACTGGTCATGGTCTTCCAGGGCACGGCACGTGTCGTGGATCCGGAGAGTTTCCAGACCTATACGTGGGAGGACTGGTCACGGCTGCGGCCCCGCGAAGGCGACCGCTTCATCCGCGCGGTGACCATGCGGTTGCGAGTGCCGGAGGTGGTGGCGCTGACTCGCTATGAAGGCATGCCGACGGCGATCGTCACCTTCAGCCGGCGGAATCTCTTCAAGAGAGACCGCTACGCCTGCCAATACTGCGGCATCCAGCCGGGACCGGAACTGCTGACGATCGACCACGTTGTGCCCCGGTCCCGCGGCGGAGCTTCCACCTGGGACAACTGCGTCCTGGCGTGCGTGGAATGCAACAAGCGCAAAGCGGACCGCACTCCCGAACAGGCCGGTATGCGGCTCCGCAAGCGGCCGGTCCGGCCCGCCTGGCAGCCGCTCTATGCTTCGCGAGACGTTCGCCTGGAAAGCTGGTCGCGATTCGTCAGCGAGGCGTACTGGAACGTGCGGCTGGAAGGATAGCAGAAGCCGTTCCAGCCGAAGTCCGGCGAGACTCCCCGGCGGGAGTGCGCGGATTCAAGATTGAGCAGCTTGCGTCAGAACGGCAATGGTGTCAGACTGACGCCTTCGCGACCGCCACTACAGCGTCCTGCCTCCATCCCCTGCCTATGCCACGGAGAAACCGCCCATGTGCACGAAATCGAAACATGCCGTTGCCGGCACCGCCCTGGCCGGCCTTGCCTTCGCGCGTAGCGCCCATGCGGCCGGCACCGACCTGATCAAGATCGCCCTGATCGGCAGCGGAGGACGCGGAACGGGAGCCGCCATCAACGCCCTGAAGAACTCCGCCAATCCAAACGTCAAACTGATCGCCGTGGCCGACGCTTTCCAGAACCGCCTGGACAACAGTCTTCGCGCCATCCAGGCCCAATGCAAAGACAAGGTCGATGTGCCCGAGGAGCGGAAGTTCGTGGGGCTGGATGCCTACCAGAAGGCGATCGACAGCGGGGCCGATCTGGTGCTGATCTGCACTCCGCCCGGCTTCCGCCCCATGCAATTCGAGGCTGCCGTGAAGGCCGGCAAGCACATCTTCATGGAGAAGCCGGTCGCGGTCGATGCGCCCGGTGTTCGGCGGGTCATGGCCGTCAACGACGAAGCCAAGCGCAAAGGGCTGGCCGTGGCGGTCGGGCATCACCTTCGCCACGAAGTGAAACACAAGGAGGTGATCAAGCGGATCCACGACGGCGCGATCGGCGACGTCTGCTTCCTGCGCGCCTATTTCAACTCCAGCGGCGTCTGGGTCCGCAAGCGCGAGCCGCAGGACACGGAAATGCAGTACCAGGTCAACAACTGGTACTACTTCAATTGGCTCTCTGGCGACCATATCGTCGAGCAGCACGTCCACGACCTCGACGTGATGAACTGGATCAAGGACGCTTGCCCGGTGAAGGCCAACGGCATGGGCGGCCGGCAGTTCCGCGTCGGTCCCGAGTACGGCGAGATCTACGACCATCACGCCGTCGAGTTCGAGTACGCCGACGGGACGAAGATGTACAGCTTTTGCCGCCATATTCCTGCCTGCTGGAACAGTTTTTCGGAGCACGCCCACGGCACCAAGGGACGCGTGGAGATCCAGGGCCACGGCGCGGCCGACCTGTATGTCGACGGACAACCTCCCACACACTGGGAACGCGGCCCGGACGGCCACCAGGTCGAGATGGACGATCTCTTCGCCGCCCTGGCGGCCGGCCAGTCCTACAACGAGGGCGACTACAGCGCGACGAGCACCATGACCGCCATCCTGGGTCGCATGGCCACCTACTCGGGCAAGGCCCTCACGTGGGAGGAAGCGATCGGTTCCACCTTGGACCTGTCGCCCGACGGCTACACCTGGCAATCCACGCCCCAGCCGGAGCCCGGCCCGGACGGCATCTACCCCTGCGCGGTCCCGGGGGTCAGCAGGGCCGTGTGATTCCGCGTTCTCTTCTCACATTCCTGAGCGAGCTGAAACACCGCTCGGAAAAATTGCCCTCCACCGCATCGCTTAAGGCTCGCGGCGGGTTCAAGTCTTCCCGTAGCCGAAGTCGTGCGCTCGATTCTTCATGCGCGTGGGACTGCCGGTGTCCGTCACCAAGGACTGGCAGAGCCAGCTTGCCGCTCCAACGGTATTGCGCTGGCTCGAACTTGCCTGGCGACAGATGAGGTTAGGTCTGGGGCATGTCCTGAGATCAACCACCCACCAGCAGAGTCAGCCGAAGAAATGACACCGAGCACGCCGGTGGCATCGAGGTTTGGGGATGGCCTGTTGGCAGCATCGAGCGTAACCATCCGCGGGGCAAGCCCGTGGCATTTTGGAGCTGTCGATGGGCTTTACTCCGCTGAAAGACACTGCTTGGCGTTGTGGTAAGCCGAATCGGAATGGTCCGCACATTCAACGCCAAGCGATGCCACACAACGCGCAGCCTGGCAAGAAAGGGCACCCCGCCATCGCGGAAAGCGAAAGGGAATCGAACGAGCAAGGAGAACACTCCACGAATCCGCGCTCGTGTATCCTGAGTGTTGACCCGAAACGCGGCCCGCGTTACCACTATAGGGAACGAACCTGTCCTCACCTGTCCTGCAAGAGGAGCCCGTTATGCACCCGCGATGCCGCTTTGTCTCCGCATGGATCGTCTCAGTCCTCCTGGTTCATGGTCTGCTTTACTCGGCGCCCGCGGCCGAATCTGCATCCAAGAAACCCTTCCTTGCCGGGGCCGCCGCGGTCGACGCGACACCCCAAGAATTCCCCGTCTCGATGCTGGGCAGTTTCAGCGATCGCCAGGCAACCTCTGCCCACGACCCTCTCTACGTCCGCGCGCTCACCCTCGACGACGGCGCCACGCGGATCGCGCTGGCCATCTGCGACAACTGCATCGTCCCCCGCGACGTCGTCGAGCGCGCGAAGCAGCGGGCGGCCAAGGCCGCGGGCATTCCCGAAGATCGCTTGCTCATCGCGGCCACCCATACCCACACCTCCCCCAACGTCACCCAACTGAACGATATCCCGGCCGATCCCGACTATGTCCAACTCCTGGTCGAGAAGATCGCCGAGGCGATCGCGCTGGCAAACCGGCGGCTCGTGCCGGCGCGGATCGGCTGGGCCGTGGCCCTGGTGCCTGAGGAGGTCTTCAATCGTCGCTGGCACCTGAAGCAGGAGACGATCGGCCCGAACCCGTTTGGCGGCACGGACCGCGTGCGGATGAACCCAGGCAACAGCTCGGAACTCGTCCGCCCGGCCGGCCCAACCGATCCCGACGTGAGCGTCGTTTCCGTGCAAACGGCGGCGGGCAAACCGCTGGCCCTCTTGGCGAACTACTCGCTGCACTATGTGGGCGGCGTCCCCGGCGGCATGCTTTCCGCCGACTATTTTGGCGAGTTCTGCCGCGAGATGGAGAAACGGACGGCCGCCGGGCAGACGGAGCCGTCCTTCGTGGCCATCCTTACCAACGGCACCAGCGGCGACATCAACAACATCAACTTTCGCGAGCCGCGCAAACCGCAGCCGCCCTTCGAGCGGATCCAGCAGGTCGCCCGGCGCGTGGCGGATGCCGCCGAGCAGGCCTGCCGCCAGATCGAATACCAGGACCATGTGACGCTCGCCATGGCAACCCGCGATATCCTGCTGGGCGTCCGTAAGCCGAGCCCCGAGGAGTTGGAGCGAGCCAGACAGATCGTGGCTAATCCCACAGACAAGTCCCTGCCGCCTCTAGCCGAGTACTACGCCCGTTCGGCGATCACCCTGAGCGAGTATCCGGACAGGACGCCGGTCACTCTCCAGGCAATCCGCATCGGCCCGCTGGGCATCGCGGCCATTCCTTGCGAGGTTTTTGTCGAGATCGGGCTAGAGATCAAGAAGCGGAGTCCGTTCAAACCGACGTTCACAATCGAACTGGCCAACGGCTACAGCGGCTACCTGCCCACGCCCGAGCAGCACGGGCTGGGCGGTTACGAGACATGGCGGGCCTCCAGCAGTTGCCTGGAGGTCGATGCCTCCACGGCGATTGTGCAGACGGTGCTCGAATTGTTCCGCGAAGCGGGGCCGAAGTAGACTGGTTTTGAGCCTGATGCCAGGAGGTGAACAACGGATTCACCGACGCCGATTTCGATGTCCGCAATCCCAACTACCAGTTCAAGGCCGACCGACCGGCCGCTCCTTACCAACCCCAGCGCAGACGGCCCCGCCCCGCCGGAGATCCCGGTGCCGCGGGGCCGGGCTTTATCTGGCAAGGGAGAGCGGAGGAAATTCGGCCTTTTTTTCGGTTACTTGTGACGCGCGTCGAGTTCAACCGTGGCCTTGCTCCCGGCCGTGATTTCCACCTTCTCTGCTCGGTTCCAGGGATCGGCAAGCGTATCCCACAGGCCACCATAGATCTCCGAGTCGTTCATCGCACAGTGCCCGATCTTGACACCATAGGTTCCGGCTGGCATGCGGTCGAAACGAAATTCTCCGCCTGGGTCAACTTGGGCGACTTCCATAATCGCACGGTCGTCGAACACAATCGCCCAGAGCACGCCCGGAGCGGAGAAAGCGATCCCCCGAACCCGGCCAACCAGAGATCCACTTTCTCCGATCTCAACGGCTTGCTCGGCATCCTCGCCCCGCTTTACGTTCACTGGGCCAACGACTGTCGGCGCCGCCTCGGGACAGTCGGCGCGGACCAACCATTCCCCTTGATACGGTGCCGAAAACTCGAACTCGCCATCTTCACCGGTAACTTTCATCTCGCGGCAGGATGGCGGAGGCGGCACGAGTCGCCCGTAATGGACCGCAGCATTTTCGCGACCTGCAAACTTCCTACCCGGACTCCATAGGGAGACAGTCGCTCGGGCTACCGGCTCACCGCCGCGAGTCACTCTTCCGCGTATTCGTTGCACGACGATCGCTGGATCGGGACTTTGAACGAGAGGCCAAAGTTCGATTCCGCCCACGTCCCAGTCGCGATCCGAATCGAGCAAGTCCAAGAAAAGCTCCCGATCCTGATAGTCGTCGGCCTTGAAGAGCACGTGGTAGCGCGCGGGACCAAAGTGCTCAACCATGAACTGTCCCGACGCCGGTTGCCGGAACCTCGCGTTGCGGCAGCCGTCGACACGCGGTTGTCCGTCGGCGTCCAGCGAGTACTCACACAGCACTACCTGTCTTAGTCTGATTGGCTTCCCGCTGCGAGCGTCAGTCACTCGCCCTGTCAAGTAGTGAGCTGGGCTCAGGACGATGTTCATGTTGGTCTCTCCGCGGTGGATCTCGTTGTGAACGCGATACCCGTCCGCCGACACGATGACTTGAACGCGGTAATCTCGCTCGAGCCCATGCAGTTGAAAATTCCCCTCCGCATCGCTGTGATCTTCGCGAAACCACCGGACACGAGCACCGGCAATCGCTTGGCCATTCGGGGCACGAACATGTCCGTGGACAGGGTATTCCGGCTGCAAGCGAATGGGCTGCAATTCCAGGCGGCGCGCCCAACCATCGAGTTGCAGCGGGCCGCCAGCCAACTGGAATCCCGGGGCCGATACCTCCAGACCGAGTTGGCAACACGGCAACGCAGGTGTCTGGAATCCACCCTGCTCATCCGCCACCAGAGTTGTGTCCGGGAGCATGTGTCCCACTGTGTTTCCCAGGTAGTTGGCAAAAGTGCGCACCGTTACCTCCGCTCCGGCCACAGCGCCACCTTGCGGAGATAGGACTTGCCCACGCAAAAACGTGCCGTACCCTAGAAAGACATCACCAAGCCTGACCTCGCCGCCCGCAGGGAGCACCGGCAGCGAAATGACGACTGGGGCCAAATCCTTCGCTTTGACGATCAGCCCGCCTGATTCGAGCGAGCCGTACATTCTCACGACCTCCTGTGGCTTGACGGTAAGCCGGAACCGGCCGTCCGCACCCGCGTCAGCGGTGTAGGTGTTGCACCAAGGCGGCCTGATTGAGACGCTCCCGCTGAGAGGTATTCCTTCGATCGTGACGATCCGCCCGCAGACGGTAGCCGCTGTGACCGTCCGCTCCTCAGCACAGCCGTCGCGGAACTCGCCAAGTATTAGTAGCCCAGCGATCGAGTACGCAATGATTCCCAGAATAGCACGCATTGGAAATCCTCCTGCCGCATGCCGCTGTGTTAACGAGTCAATTCCCTGCCATAGTCTTCAACAACACGGCCTCATCGGAATCGCGGCCGGCGTAGTACGTGTCCACGACTCGTCCTTGGCGGTCGATGAGCACTCCGGTCGGCACGCTGTCAATGCCGTAGTCCGCCGCCAGCGGACAGCCCGCTTTTCTCTCAACGTCGGCTCGAAACGGCACCTGGTGCTCAAGGACCAAGGCAACTGGAAACGGAATGTCGCGGCCCTTCCAGAGTCGATTCTTGATCTCGGCCAACTTTTCGTCGAGCTTTGCCGGGGAATCGATCCCCTCGCCCGTATCCAAATGAATGCCGATGATCACCAGACCTTGGTCGCGATATTTGTCGTAGACGGAGAAAAGGTCCGCCATGCGCCCCACGCATGGTCCGCACCAGTATCCCCAAAATTCCAGCAGTACCACGTTGCCGCGCAAGTCGGAGAGCTTCAACGGCTCACTGTTCTTCCATGCCACAACCTCCTGAAATTCGGGTGCAGGCTGACCTCGGAGCAATGCCCAACGTTTCGCAGCCAGGTTGATCGTGCCGATCTCCAACTCGGCCTGATCCGGCGGCACGGTCACAGTCCCAGAGACTTCGTGCGCTTCGCTGCTGTAGGCTTTGAAGCGATATGTGCCCGGAGGTACGTAGAAGTGGAAGGCAGTTTGATCGGAAAACCAGCCCAGAGGCCGTTCATCGCCCGAATAAAGATAGACGGCATTCGCCGCTAGGTTCCGATTGAGGGTCCCTAATTCGTTGGATGTCAGGCGTCCGAAGACTCGGCACTGCGGCTCCATCGTGACGTCGACGATTCTGTTCAGTTCTTCTTCGCTTACGCGGCGAATACCGGTGAGTTTCCTGCCGACGTGTCGCGCAACAAGGCAAGTTAGCAGGTCTGGATGGTCCGTGATGCGTGCGCGTCCATAACCATCAGAAACGGCATGTGCGCGATACTGCCATCCCGACTCGTCCGCCGGTTCTTCGCATCGGTCCGCATGAATGGAGAAAGTCCCCGCATGAGCCCCTTCGACCGGTTTTCCGTCTCTGTCCAACAGACGAACTGTCAGTGTCTGCGAGGCGTCCGCGGCACGGCAGAAAGACGGTTGTCCGGCCCCCGGCAGCCCCAACAGTGCACACCAGAGCGTCCCCATTGAAAGTGCAGCACGCCTCATGCCCATCGGTTGTCCTTTCTTTGAGCCGTCCAGCTTGCGTGACACCAACGGGACTCGGCTCGGCCTGCCTGCCTCCGTTCCTCCTCGCATCGCATCCTGCTCCGTCCTCGCCTGAAAAACACTACAGGTGGAAAACTCTTGCCCTCTGGGAGATTTCGAAGGTACCTACATCGCATTGTACGACACATAAGTGGGCCTCATGGTAAGCGGCCATCGGAACGGCTGCCATGATCGACAGAGTCATCAGCCGACTCCAGGTCAGGCGCCGTACCGGAAGGTGGCTCTGGAGCATCTCGATTCTCCTTGCTGCCGGGATGGGGGAGTCTGCGGTTTTCACCGCCGCCAGCACGCGCGCTGTGCACAGCCAGACTTTTCCGCCACGCAAGTGCCAACGCGAGCAGGCCGGCGCCGCCAATCGCAGTCCAAGAGAAGAAACAGACCAGGAACCCGGCGGCGGTCCCGGCGATGCGGTAGGCCGACCGCAACGATTCTGCGCCACAAAATATGAGAATGCTTCGATTGGCGGCAAGAAGGATCGCGAGAAATGTTGCCACGGCCAGGACCGCACGGATGCCGAATTGGTAGGGCGCAGCCGATGGCCCTCGCCCCTCGGCCTTGCGACGACGGTCTGCAAGCCAAGTCACCGCAAGTGCGGTCGCAAAGCAGAGAAGGACGCCAATGCCGACGCACTCTCCTCCGGCGAAGAGGAAAACCGCCAACACTCGCCCCTCGCGGCCCGTCGAGACCAACACGGCGCCAAGCACCGCCAGCGACGCGGCAACGCCGGCGATCGCAACGAGAACGGTGCCCGTTCCCTCCAGCGGCCAGGATGGCTCATGCTTGTTGGATTGAGGCATGCAGACCCTCTTCCGTCGGCCGGTCGAAGACACAGCCCTATCCTACTGCCTCGCGGCCAACGGCACCACTGTGGCGACGCGGTTCTCGACCCCCGCCTCGACTCTCCAGTACGTGCCCCGGCTCGGGACGATCAGTTGCCCAGGTCGACCTGGAAGGCACGGTCGATCCGCTCCTGCTCTTCTTCTTCCGCGGATTTGGAATGGGGCAGGCACTCGAGCCAAGCGACCAACGCGATGGCCAGCGCCCCGCCTGCCATCACCGCTGACCACGAGTAGACGATCCCTCCGCCTTCGGAGACTTCGGCCGCGGACCGCAACCACGGCAATCGTTCCAAGAGGCTCGGCCCGAACTGCATGCTGGCCAGGGCCAGGCCGTTGTGGACGAGGTGGAACAGGATACCGGGCAGGAGGCTGCCGCTCTGGACGGCGATCATGCCGATCACGACGCCGGTCAACGAGGCAATCAGCGACTGTTGAAGGATCCCGTGCGTCAGCCCGAAGAAGACGGCGCTAAAGACGATCGCGCGCCACTTGTGACCCAGATGCCGGAAACCGGAGAGGATGAAGCCGCGGAAGGCCAGCTCCTCGCAGAGGGCCGGTACCAGGGCAACGACCATCGCCACCTGCCAGAACGGCGCGCCGCGGAAAATACCTTCCAGACCCGAGAGAGCCTCCTGCATCGGTGCGCTGACCGGATAGAGCCTCATCACCACCCACTGCAGGCCGCTCATCACCGGGTGCAGCACGACGGCCAGGGCCATCGCGGCCAGCAAAGTCCGCGCGCGCGGACGCCCCAACAGCAGGGTCTGCCGGGGACTGCTGGTGAACAAGAGGGTCATCAAGAGCGCGGGCGTGGCGATGACCACGAGCTGCGTTACCAGGGTGGCCGCGGCAAACTGGCGGAAGCCGGCCGGCTGGGGCATTGCGAAGCTCATGAAGAACTTCACCACGAGGATCAGTACCCCGCAAAACAGGGCCGCGGCGGCGGTCGGAGTTGCCTGGCGGTCGTGCATCAGGTGGCGGACCCAAAGGCCGACGTCGAGCCGCTCGCTCTCGCGGAAGAGGACCGACTCGGAGTTGAACTGCTCCACGGCCCAGCGGATCGCCAGGTAACAGCAGGCCAGCGTGACGGCCACGACCGGCGGGGCGAACTGAATGGCCGACCAGGAGTTGCCCTCCAGGGCGGTGCGGAGCAAAAGGACCACGCCGCTCACCGGGATCAGGCTGTTGCCCAGAGTCAGCTCCACGCCCGACGACATCGGCAATACCGCCAGCGGCATCGTGACCAGCAGCAGCGGCATGAGGTAGTATTGTCCCTCCTTGGTGCTGCGGGCAAACGCGGCCAAGGCGAGGCACAGGGCACTGAACAGCGCGGAGACGGGCGCGAGCGCCAAGGCGAGCCAGACGACGGCGATGGTGGGCGGCGGCCCCAGGCCGGGCAACTGGGCCAGCACCAGCCAGCCCGTGATCCCGATGCTCAGCAGGTTCAAAATGGCCGTGACCATACTGAAAAGCATGATCGTCAGCAGCTTGCCGAGCACGATCTCGCTCCGCTCGGCCGGGCTGCTCAGGAGGGTCTCCAGGGTGCCACGTTCCTTCTCGCCGGCGCAGAGGTCGACGGCCGGGTAAAACGCGCCGGTCATCGCCCAGATCAGCAAGAGCACCGGAAGGATCTTGGACCAGACGGCGGCGCCGCGCATGCCTGTCTGATCGGCCACGTCGGCGGTTTCGACTTCGAAGGGCCTGGCCGCGGTCGGCGGCACTCCGCTGGCCTCCAAGTTGGTCTCGCCGATCTTTTCGGTCCAGCGGCGGAGCAACTCGCTCAGGCGGGCAAACGCAATCTGCGATTTCTCGTTGGCCGTCGTGTAGATGATTTCGGGACTGGGGATCGCCAGCGGGACCGCCGTTTCCGCGGACCCGGCGGGTTCGCCGTCGCGGGCCTTGCGAGCGGTCCGTTCTTGGATCGCCTCGCGGAACGCCTCAAGCCGGTCGGCGAAGTCGGGCGGGAAATAGAGCGCGGCGTCGTACCGGCCGGCAATGACGGCACCGCGCGCTTCCGCCTGCGAATAGACGCGCGTGGACGCTTCGTCGTCGGTCCGCCGCAGCTCCCTGGAGGCAAACTCGATCTCCAGCAGGCGTTGCTTCTCGGGATCGGTAAACAGCGCATCGGCAAAACGGTCTTTCTCAAACAGGGGCGGCAGACCGGCCAGATCCCGGGCACCGACGACCAACACAACCGTGGGCTGCTCCTGCATGAACTGGGAGATCTGGAAGAACGTCATCCCCAACAGCGGGTAGAGCAGGATCGGCAGCACGAGCACCACGAACAGCGTCCGCCGGTCGCGGAGCTGGTCGCGGATCTCGCGGCTGAGAATCCAGCGGACGTTCTGAAGATTCATCCCTCGCATGTGGCGTCTCTCCGGGAAACAGTGCCAAGCAGAGGTTAGCCCATTAACCCATTCATCCGTTCCGCCCTTCCTCCATCCTCCATCCCCCCATTCCCGCGCGGCTCGTCGTGGCGGGAGATCAACTGGAAAAACAACTCCTCCAGGTCGTGCTCGTGGTATTCGTCGCGGAGTGCGGCGAGCGGGCCTTCCGCCAGGATGTGCCCGCGGTGGATGATCGCTACGCGGTCGCAGAGTTTTTCCGCTTCGCGCATGATGTGCGTTGAAAACAGGACGCACTTGCCGTGCTCGCGGAGTTCCGCCACGGTCCGCAGCAAGGCACGCGCGACCAGTACGTCGAGCCCCGAAGTCGCCTCGTCGAAGATCACCACCGGCGGATCGTGGACGATCGCGCGGGCGATGGAGACTTTCTGCTTCATGCCGGTCGACATCTTCGCGCCCAAGAGGTCCCGGATCTCGTTCATCTGGAGACGTTCGAAGAGCCGCTCCATGCGCGCAGTCAGCTCGTCCTGCGGGATGCCGTAGAGGCGGCCGAAGTGCTCGACCATTTCCCAGGCGGTCATACGGTCGTACACCGCCGTATTCGCCGACATGAACCCGATTTGCCGGCGGACCATCGAGGGCTGGGTGACGACATCGTAGCCGTTGATGGTGGCCGTGCCCGCGGTCGGGCGGAGCAGGGTGCTCAAGAGCCGCAGGGCCGTAGTCTTGCCCGCGCCGTTGGGTCCCAAGAGACCGTAGATCTGACCCGCAGCGGCACTGAAACTGATCCCGTCCAGCGCGACAAGCTTGCCGCGCTGGAGATCGGCGTAGTGCTTGGTCAGATTGCGAACACGGATCATGACGTTCCCTAACGGCTGCCCTCGCATCGCAACGGGGCGTGAAACTGAAACTCTTATCGTAGCTTACCTTACGCTTCAAAGGCCGGACGGTTCGGGGCCGTCCAGAAGCTCGTAAAAGACATTTCTCCGTCGCGGGGTGTACCCGGTGTCGGCAATCCGGCGGCGGATCTCGGTCTCGGTCGTCCGGAAACTCGTTCCGGCGGCAGCCACGACGTTCTCCTCGATCATCAGGCTCCCCATATCGTTGGCGCCGAACCGGAGGGCCATCTGGCCGACCGGGAGGCCCTGCGTCACCCAACTGGCCTGAAGGTTTGGGAAATTGTCGAGGTAGAGCCGTGCGACGGCAAGTGTCTTCAGGTATTCGAAGGCCCCTAGCTTGGGCAGGTCGGCGAGTGCCGTGTGTCCGGGTTGGAACGTCCAAACGATAAAGGCAGTGAAACCGCCCGTTTCATCCTGCAATCGGCGCAACCGGTCCAGGTGTTCGATCCGTTCTTCAAGGGTCTCCAGGTGGCCGAACATCATCGTGGCCGTTCCGCGTCCGCCGATGCGATGCCAGCGGCGGCAGACGTCGAGCCAGCCGTCGGCGGAGACCTTGCAGGGGCTCACTGCGCGGCGGACCCGGTCGACGAGGATCTCTGCGCCGCCGCCCGGCAGGCTGCCCAGCCCGGCCGCTCTGAGCCGGCCGAGCACTTCGTCGACGCTTAGCCCGGAAACCTGGCTCATGTGGTGGATCTCGGGCGGGCTGAAACCGTGGATGTTCACGTTGGGAAACCGCAGACGAATATCGCGAAGCAATTCCTCATACCAGGAGAACTCCAGCCCGGGATGCATGCCGCCCTGCAACAAAACCTGATTGCCGCCCAGAGCGAGGGTCTCTTCGATCTTACGGTGCAATTCCTCGCGGCCGATCGTATAGCCTTCCCTGTCGCCCGGACGGCGTGAAAACGCGCAGAAGCGGCAACCGCCGATGCAGACGTTTGTGTAGTTGATGTTGCGGTCGATATTGTAGGTGCGGTAGGGCTCGGGGTGGAGACGGCGAGCCATGGCGTCGGCCGCGCGGCCCAGCGTGGCAAGCTCGCAAGATTCGAGCAGCCGCATGCCCTCCTCACAGGCGAGCCGCTCTCCGGCGAGGGGCTTCTCAGCAAGTTCGGCAATCGGCGTAGGCAAGCCGCACTCCTTTCGGGACAAGCCCATAACCGGCGGCCAGGCGGCAATACCGTTCCAGGCCCTGCCGTTCTCGCGGACCGAGGACAAACCGCAGATTGTCGCGGAAGTACGAACGGCAATCGGCTTCCGGAATGCCCACCAGCGGCGATTCCTCGCCGGCGATGCGATCGGCCTGCCGGACACCCTCATCCCGCGCCGCGGCGATCGCCTCCGCCAGGGCGTCCAACTCCAATCCCGGCCGCGCGATCCACATGGCGAAGACGAACGGGAGCCCCGTCCACTGCCGCCACTGGTCGCCCAGATCCCAAACCGTGTGAAAACGGCCGCTGGGCGGGAACATCCCGCGGTCGCCGACAAGCATCACCGCATCGGCCGCGGAGTCGTCGACGGCCGCCCCGATCGGGAGCACCTCGATCGCCGGCTCCAGCGAGAAGCGTTCTCGGAGAAGAATCCGCGTCAAGGCGGCGCTGGTCCGGGAGCCTTCGTCGAGGGCAAGGGTCCGGATCCGCTCGACGGGCACCCGGCTGTAGAGTTTGACGCTGCGGACCGGACCATCGCTGGCAATGCAGGCATCGGAAACGATCGTGTACCCGGGGTTCCGGAAATACTCGATCGACGGGACCAGCGCCACGTCGAACCGCCCGTCCGACAGCCCGTCGGCCAGGCGGCTGGGCAGGTCGACCTCAATGGATGCGGCGGGCAGGTACTGCGGCAGGAACCGGATGAGCGGCCGCGAGTTCAGGTAGCTCACCGCTCCGATCCGCACGCGGGGTGGCTCGTTGGCTGCAGGCCGGTCCGGCACGGGCAAGTCCTTCCAACTGGTCGGGAAACCCTCATTATAGGTTCCTTCCAGAGAAGGCGAAAGAGGCGTGAAGCGCCGGGCGGCACATCCCGAGTTACTTGCGGGCAATCATGATCAGATCGGCGCTCGTTGGGCGATCGTAGGGCGCCCCTTGGTATCCGCCCAGCAGTTCGACCGACGACGCGCCGGACTGGCGGGCCGACTGCTCCAGGTCGGAGGCTTCCAGCCCGAGCAGCATGGCGGTGTCGGCCCGCATCTGGGTATCGGCCAGGCGTGTGACGAGGAGGTCGACGAAGCCGCGGTCTCCGGCCCGATGGACGCCCTTGATGATGATTGCTTCGCCCTGGTCGAGTGCTGCCCGCTTGCACTTCTGCCACTGGCACGGCCCATCGGGCAGGCGCCAGAGGTTCATGACCTGGACGACGGCCAGCCCGCCCGGGCGGACGGCCGCCAGCATCTCGGCGACCGCGCGGCGCACGGCCGCCAGATCGGGCGCAAGGGCCAGCGAATTGCCCAGACAAAGGGCCACGTCAAACGGTTGGCGAGGCTGGATCGGTTCGGTGAAGCCGCGAACGTGCCAGCGGAGCCGATCGCTTTCTCCAAAGCCTCTCCGGGCGCGGTCGATCATGTTGGGGCTGATGTCCGAACCCTCGACGTCGAGCCCCCAGGCGTGGAACATGGCGGCATGGCGGCCGGTGCCGCAGGCCACGTCGACGACACGCCGGGCGCCCACGCGGTCGAACAGACGGCGAAAAAACGGCTCTTCACCGGCGAGCCGCTTGGGCCAGTCGATCATGGCGTCGTAGACATCGGTCAGGTCGTCGAAGATTTCAGCAGTCATCGTCTGCCTGGTATACTATGGGGGTGCGTGCCTGCGGGAAGGTCTCACAAGACAATCTTAACCGGATATGGCGGGCGAGGCCACAGGATGACATGCTACGTTTCCGAGATGATTCTCGTAGCGGGCCTGCGAGTTCCAATTCCGCTCCCGCGCTGGGCTGATTTCGGCGACGCCTCCTTCGAGGAATTCTACGATGTTCTGAGACAAAGGCGCCGGACAGCCAAGTGGTTCTTTTGGCGTGAGGAGACCAGTGGCAGATCATGAGATTTCTTGTCGGTACGAGGTCATGACCTCCACCAACCGGCCCTCGCTCGTCCTGCTTCCCGGACTGGATGGAACCGGGATGTTGTTCCAACCGCTCGTCGGCTGTCTGCCTGACGGGATCCGGCCGATCGTGGTTTCCTATCCCAACGACGCGCGCCTCGGGTATCGGGATCTCCTGCCGATCGTGCTCGACTCTTTGCCGGCCAGTCCGTTCGTGCTTCTCGGCGAATCGTTCTCCGGTCCGTTGGCGGTGATGGCCGCCACCACAAAGCCGCCCGGACTTCGCGGCGTCGTCCTGTGCGCAACCTTCGTGCGCAGCCCGGTTGCGTATCTGCCCTCGTGGTTCAGCCACATGGTCCGTCCTTTTCCGCTGCGTTTCTATCCGATGTTCGCGCGGTTGCGCATGCTGTTGGGCCGCTTCTCCGATCCTGCCGTCCGCAGCCTGACTGTTCAAGCGGTCTCGATGGTCGGGCCGGATGTGGTGGCGCGTCGGATCCGCGAAGTCCATCGCATCGACGTGGCCGCGCAGCTCGAGTCCTGTCCGGTTCCCGTTCTGTACCTTCGCGGCGACCGGGACCGGCTTGTGCCGGCCTCCGCGATGCGGGCCATTCTCAACGCCTGCCCGGCGGCGGAGGTCGTCAGTTTCCCGGCGCCGCACATGATCCTTCAGACACATCCGGCGGCAGCCGCGCGTGCCATCAGCGATTTCGTTCAGTCGATGTGTTCCGGCGAAGGACCGGGCAGACCGGAGGATCGGATTTCGACCAAGCCCAAGGATACTGGCGCCGAACGAGACCATTCCTCCGGCGGAAGGCAAGGCTTGGAGATGAAGGCCAATGTGGACGAACCGTGACGGCCGAGCGACCATGGAGCGAGCGCGAGGAGGAAAGGACGCGGGGACGCGGAGATGGGGAGACACGGAGATGGGGAGACACGAAGATTGGGAGAGCAATGATGGCGAATATACGGTCGTTCAAGGAGCTGCGGGTGTGGCAGAACGCGATGGACCTGGCGATGCGAGTCTTCGAGTTGACCAAGAGGTTTCCACCGGAGGAACGATACTCGTTGACAGACCAATTCCGGCGCGCGTCGCGCTCCGTGGCCGGAAATACTGCGGAGGCCTGGCGCAAACGACGATACCCGGCGGCGTTCGTTTCCAAGCTCAGCGATGCGGAGGGTGAAGCGGCGGAGACGCAAACGTGGGTCGAAGTCTCACGCCGCTGCGGTTACCTTGCGCCGGCAGACGCGGACAATCTTGACGCGCGATGTGAGGAAATCCTTGGTCAACTCGTCAAGATGATCGAACGCCCGGCCGACTGGACCATTGCCAAGCAGAAGTCAACCGCGCGTAGGAGGCAAAACGATGGCGAAGCATAGCAGGAAACGCGAGGATACGGAAAAGGAACGACGCGAAGA
Organism: Pirellulales bacterium; assembly: GCA_013360685.1. GTDB lineage: Bacteria > Planctomycetota > Planctomycetia > Pirellulales > Thermoguttaceae > JABWBD01. The sequence goes on along the minus strand of JABWBD010000004.1, from coordinate 26,621 downwards.
CGGAGAGAACCCTCATGTCCCCGTGTCTCCGCGTCCCCGCTTCTCCGCGTCATCGGTTGCGCCGGAGCCCGAGTACGGCACGCTGCTGACCGGCATTTCCGCGTTGCTGGATCAGGCTCGGCGCAGGTCGGCCCGCGCGGTCAACAGCATCCTGACGGCGACCTACTGGGAGATCGGCCGGAGGATCGTCGAGTACGAGCAGGGTGGGAAGGCGAGGGCGGAGTACGGAGAGGCGTTGCTCAAACGTCTAGGCAACGACTTGACGGCACAGCATGGCCGCGGGCTCTCGCGTCAAGGACTTCAGAAAATGCGGGCGTTCTACCTTAACTGGGAGATTTGCCCGACACCATCGGGCAAATTCGAGGCACAAGTGCGTTTATCGCCGCTGCCGGAAGATGCCGCGTCGCCAATTTGCCCGACACCGTCGGGCAAATCTCCCCACAGGGGGGGCGGTGGCGGTTTTTCGCAGGCGCAATTAGCAGACTTTTTCGCGGAGAGAATCTTGCCGACACCGGCGGCAATTTCTGAAGCCGAGAAATCGCAGACAGCGTCTGCAGAATCGGCCCTAATTCCCGCTATCCGCCAAGACGCGAACCGGTCGGCTTTCGCGCTGACTGACGCATTTCCCCTCTCTTGGTCCCAATACGTCCGGCTGATGGCGGTCGCCAATCCCTATGCGAGGGCGTTCTACGAAGCGGAATCCATCCGTGGCGGTTGGTCGATCCGGCAACTCAACCGGCAGATTGGCACACAATTCTACGAGCGGTCATCGCACTCGAAGCGCCAGGCCGCCATGCTGGCCAGGGGGCAGATTGCGAAACCCGAGGACGCGATCACGGCCGAAGACGAGCTGCGCGACCCATACCTGCTGGAGTTCCTTAACCTCAAGGACGAGTACAGCGAGAGCGAGCTTGAAGAGGCACTCATCCGGCATCTCGAATGGTTCCTGCTGGAAATGGGGGCGGGGTTCACGTTCGTCGCGCGGCAGAAACGCATTCGCATCGGCGGCGTTTGGTATCGGATCGACTTGTTGTTGTACCATCGCGCCTTGCGGTGCCTGGTTGTCATCGACCTCAAGACCGGGGAGTTCACGCACGCCGATGCTGGGCAAATAAACCTGTATCTGAACTATGCCAAGCGGCACCTCATGCTGCCGGACGAGGCCGATCCGGTGGGCATCATTCTCTGCTCGGAGAAGGACGACGCCGTGGTGGAATACGCCCTCGGCGACATCCGCGCCCAGGTGTTCGCGTCGAAATACCTCACCAACCTGCCCGACAAGGAGGCCCTGCGGCAGGAGATTCTGAATACCCAGCGTGCCCTGGCCGCACACAAAGCGGCGAAGGGAAAAGACGTATGAGCAGGCCGGCATCGCGATACTTACATCAGATGCACGCGGTGGTGTGGTGCAAGCGGGACATTGAACTTCCGGGGACGCGTGTCTAGACTCAGGAACGCCCGCGGGGGTTGCGCGGCTTCGGATTGGTGCGGCTCTTGCCTTGGGCGGATTGCTGGGCGGGCTTTCGCGCGTGGGTTTGGTTGCGGAGCAACTGGTTGCGAATCGCCGCTACGTAGTTGGGGTTGTCCGCCTGGCCGGTGATTTCGTAGAGGAAGCGGCTGGGAATCGTCGGGCGGGTTTTGCCCCACTTGCGGCGGCCGAGGGCCAGGGTGAGCGTCAGGCGGCGCTGGGCGCGGGTGATGCCGACGTAGCAGAGCCGCCGCTCCTCGTCGATTGCCGCCCCACCAGCCTCGACCGATCGGCGATGGGGCAGGAATCCCTCCTCCATGCCGACCATGTAGACCTCGGGGAATTCCAGCCCCTTGGCGGCGTGCAGGGTCATCAAGACGACGGCGTCGCGGCCGAGTTGGGACTCTTTCTCGCGGTCGTCGTCGTACCCGGTGATCGCAATCTCCTGGAGGAACCCGGCGAGGTCCGCCGCCTTCGCGCGCTGGCAGTAGGCCGCCGCCGCGTTGACTACCTCCTCGACCGCCGACCAGCGGGCCTGGCGGTCCTCCGTCTCCGGATAGAGGCGGGCAAGTTCGGCCTCGTAGTGGATCTCGCCGAGCAGGTCGCGGAGCAAGGCGTCGACGTGCCGGTTCTGCTTCGCACGCGCGTGGTACTTGCCGATCAGGCCGCGGAACGCGTCGACGGCACGGACAACCGCCGGCGTCGCCGCGCTGGCACCGCCGACGTCGCCAAGCGCGTCCCAGATCGGTTTCCCCCGCTCGACGGCTTCTTCCATCAGCCTGGTCACGGTCGTCTGGCCGATCCCGCGCGGCGGCGTGTTGATCACCCGTAGCAGCGAGACTTCATCGTGCGGATTGACGAGCAGTCGCAAGTAAGCCAGGACGTCGCGAACCTCCCTGCGGTCGTAGAACGACATGCCGCCGACGAGCACGTAAGGGACCTTTGCGCGGCGGAGTTCCATTTCAAACGCGCGGGGCTGCTCGTTGGTGCGGAAGAGGATGGCGAAATCGCGTGCGTTGCGGTGGCCGGCCTCGATGCGCGAGCGGATCTCCTCGACGACGAGCTTCGCCTCCGCCTCTTCATCGTCGAGCTGCAGGATCCTCGGCTTCTCGCCCTTGCAGGTCGCGCGCAGCACTTTTCCGTGGCGGAGCTTGTTGAAGGCGATGAGCCGGTTGGCCCAGTCGAGGATCTCCTGGGTGGAGCGGTAGTTGGTTTCGAGCCGGACGATCTTGGCCTCGGGCCAATCGTTCTTGAAGCGGAGGATGTGGGTCACCTCGGCGCCGCGCCAGCCGTAGATCGACTGGTCGTCGTCGCCGACGACGCACAGATTGCGGTGCCCTTCGGCCAGTGCCTTGACGATGCGGTATTGGCTGCCGTTGGTGTCCTGGTATTCGTCGATGAGCAGGTGGTCGAAACGGTCCGCCTCCTCGGCCCGGACCTTGGGAAAGCGGTGGAACAACTCCTCGGTCAAGAGCAGCAGGTCGTCGAAATCCACGGCGCCGGCGGCCTTGAGGGCCTTCTGATAGCGGCGGTAGGCGGTGGCGGCAAGGTGCTCTTTGTCGGTCTGCGCCGCCTGGATCGCCTGCTCGGGGCGGAGCGAGGCCGTCTTCCAGCGGCCGATCAGATACGTCAGATCGCCGGGACGAAGCACCGCTTCGCCGACGCGGATCTCGCGGAGCGCGGCGCGGGCGACGCTCTCCTGGTCGCCCTGGTCGTAAATGGCAAACGTCGCCGGATAGCCGAGATGCCGGATCTGGCGGCGGAGGATGCGGACACAGAGCGAGTGGAAGGTGGAGATCTCCGGCCCGTCCTTGGCCTTCTTGCCATTGAGGGCCGCAGCACGCTCCTGCATCTCGCGAGCGGCCTTATTGGTGAACGTGACGGCCAGGATTCGGGCGGGGCGGGTGCCACGGCGCATCAGTTCGGCGATCCGGCAGGTGACCACGCGAGTCTTGCCGGTGCCGGCCCCGGCCAGAACCAAGAGGGGGCCCGAGAGCGTGTTGACCGCTTCCATTTGCGCGGGATTCAGAGACATTCCGTTGCCAGGATTCTTGTTCAGGGCGACCAGCCGTACACACGGTGAATACGGATTTGATTGCGGAGCATCATTGGCGTCACAAGCCCGCTTTCCACAAGGTACCGGGCACTGTGAACCACGGCGACCAGCACCCGAGAGGCTTTTCCCTGGGCTAAATCACAAGCCTGCGTCAACACCACCACACGAACTCGGATCGTCGCCGATTGCGGCTCCGAAGCGACTGCCGAGGGGGCCACCTCCCAGAACAACACGGGGCAACCGTCAATCACGTCTCCCTGAGACATTCGAACCTCTGCAGGGATGACTTACCGGACCTCCTCCGCCATTTCCAACAGCGCGTCCATTACTTTCACGGAAGCCTGCGGCTCCAGGTTGCAGGTCCCGGGCCAGGTTTCGTAGCCGCCGAGTTCAAAGTGACGCGGCGTGGGCATGTAGCCGTAGTAGCCGTGCGCGAGTTCGACCAGGAACGACTTCGGCAGCGGGCTCCGCTTCTTGAACTCCAGCCCCGTCTCCGCAAACGTCTCGCAAGGAGTGGTGCCGATGCATGCGTCGCCGATGCGGAGAATCTGCACGGGCAATTTCGTTTCCGGACTTGCCTTGGCGAGCCGCTGTACCCGGCCGGCGTAGGCCAAGGGCAGATCGACCTTGCCTTCCACGGGCGGCGTCTTGGCCTCGGTCTGGTTGGCCCACTCGAGCAGGTCGCCGTCGATCGTACGCCAGGAAATGCCCAACTCACGATAGCGGGCGCCCAACACGGCCTTGTCTTGCCACGTCGCCTTTGCCAGGGCCCCGTTGACCTTGGAAGCCACGTCTTCGGCGACGTAGCGCATCTGCTCGTAGGGCGGTTTGCCGGGCCGCGGCGTGCGGAAGTTGATGTTGTTGATGTCGCCGCTGGTGCCGTTGGCCATCATGGCGACAAAAGGCGGATCGGCGGAACCGCCTTCCTGCAGGCGTTTCAAAGCCTCGCAATACATGCCGTAGTAGTCCGCCGAGATGTGCCCGCTGCCGACGCCGCCGACGTAGTGCAGCGAATAGGCCGAAAAGACCGAGATCAACCGTCCCCCGGGTTCTCGCAACGCGAGGAACGACACCGTCGGATCGGTCGGTCCCGCGGGCTCGACGAGATTCGGACTGCCCGCGCCGGGATTCATCTTTACCTTGTCGATCTTGCCGAACGGGTTCGGCGGCATGGTGCCTTCCTTGAGGAACCACCGGCGGCAGAACACGTGCTCCGGAATGTCCACCGTGCCAAAGGCGACCTCCGCCGGCCTCAGCAAGTTCACCGCGCGCCGCACGCCGTCGGCAATCCGCCGCACGAGGAACTGCTGGTAGTCGTCCAGCTCGATGTCCGAAAAGTACCCCCGCGGATACTTGCCCAGCGCGCTGGTGGCCGAGTGCGTGTGGGTAGCCGAGATCATCACGTTGGCCGCCGGAATGCCCGTCTGGGCCTCGATCCGTTTTTTCGCCTCCACCGATACGCTGCGGTGGATGCCGAGCAAGTCGCACACGACCAGCGCGAGCCTGGTCTTGCCGTCGTCGAGCACCAGGCAGCGGGCGTACAAATCGTCGTGGACATGGGTACACGGGAACGGCAGGAAGCCGCCCACCACGTCCCCGCCGATGTCCGGCGTGATGCTGCTGGTCGCGGCGCCGGCCGAGAGCGGGGCCTTGGGGGCATCCTCAGCGTCGAGGGGGCCCGCCATGAGAAGAGAAAGCAGTGTCGTTGCGATCATGGACTTCATCGAAGCTCCTTTCAGATCCGGTGTTGTCGCCCTGCCGGCCAACGCGGTGAAGCATTCTAAATAACCTTGCACGATCCTGGGAGAACCGACTGTAGGGAACGCCCTCCGTGGCGTTCCGTTTGCTGGGGGACTCCGCGGGACGCCACGCAGCGCGTTCCCAACAGTAGATCGCTTGCCCTCCCAGAATCCTGCAACTCCATTTAGTGGCTAGATTTGTGAGAATTCGAGTGTTTTGCGGGGACTGGCGAAGTCTCGCGACTTCAGCTACGATCCTTCTCCCGGCACATTCCGCACAGAAAAACGCTTCACAGTGTTGCCCGCCGACCATTGTGACGTTCCCGGGGCCGGCCTGCAAGCGAGCGCACCGCAACTTTGCAAAACTCATGGGGACGCGAAGGGTCAAGGAAGTTCGGGCTTCCGCGGTGTGAGGCCGTCGCTCTCGACCGGATACACCGCGTGGTGGTGTTCGAGGGCAGCGATCATGCCTTCCATCATCCGGCGGAGTTCCTCCGGCTCCGACGCGGCAAGATCCCGCTGTTCAAACGGATCCTCCGAGAGATGATAGAGCTGGTAATGCGAGTTGCCGGACACTTCGGAAGGAAAATAGTGGTAGATCACCTTCCACGGGCCGCGGCGATAACAGGTGAAATAGTCGCTGCGGTGCGGCGCGTGCGGGTAGTGCATGAGAAAAACCTCTTCACGGCCGGGGTCGGGCCGGCCGGTCAGCAGCGTGTCCAGACGCGCGCCGTCAACGGCATGATTCCTCGGCGACTCGATGCCGGCCAGCGCGAGGACCGTCGGGAAGAGGTCGTAGACGGCGGCCTGCTGGCCCTGGACGGCGCCGGCCACGATCGGAAGTCGCTTCTGGTGCGAGTTTTCCGCGCGGGGCTTCGCCCACGCGACGATCAGCGGCACGCGCGTGCCCCCTTCGTAGTGGGCACCCTTCCTGCCTCGCAAGGGAGCAGCGCAGGCGACCTCGTGCTGATGGCCGAGCGGGGCGTCGGAGCCGTTGTCGCCGAGGAAGAAGATGAGCGTGTTCTCGGCAACGCCCAGCGCGTCGAGATGGTCCAGAACGTCGCCGAGCGATTTGTCCATGCCCTCGATCAGAGTGGCAAAAGCCTGGGCCGCTTCCGGCTTGCCCGAATCCTTGTAGTGGCCGGAAAAACGAGGATCGCTTTGGAACGGCGCGTGCACGGCGTAGTGGGCCAGGTAAAGGAAGAACGGCTTGTCCGACTTGACGGCGTCGGCCACGTGCGACTTGGCCTCGATCGTGAGCGCCTCGGTGAGAAAGATGTCGGTGCCGTGGTATTTCTCCAGGTGTGGAACGGCGCTCAGGGCGCGCCGGCCGCCATGGCCGAAGTTCTCTTTGCCGTAGTAGCTGCCGGGCGCGCCGATCGAAGCGCCCGCAACGTTGACCTCGAAGCCGAGATTCCGCGGATCGGCCCCTTCGAACTCCCGGGGGCCGAAGTGGCCTTTCCCCACGTGAATGGTGCGATAGCCGCAGGCCTGCAATAGCCGCGGCAGGGTGACATCGCCCTTGGTCAATCCTCTCCAGTTCCACTGCGGCGGGCCGTTGGGGCCGGCATTGTCCTTGTCCGGGTTGATCCAATTCGTGGTACGGTGCCGCGCGGCGTTTTGGCCCGTCATCATGCAAATGCGCGTCGGTGAACAGACGCTCATGGCGTAGAAGTTGTTGAAACGGATGCCGCGCGCGGCGAGGCGGTCCATGTTCGGCGTGCGGTAGTAGTCGTTGAGCGGATAGCGCTTCGGCCGGCCGGCCGCGTCGGTCAGAAACGGCACGGAGGTGTCCATCACACCCATGTCATCGACGAGAAAAACGACCATGTTGGGCCGCTCGCCGGCAGCAATGGACGAACACGGCAGGAGCAGAAGGGCTGCGAGGACAAAGGCGAGGTGTTTCATGATCTGTTTTCCGGGCAAGTGGGTGGATCGGTTCAGTTCAACAGAGAAGGGATACGGCCTTCACCGTGCGATGCGCCAGCGGACGTTGAACAGGCGGAGCATGGTCCCGACCATCACCAGGTCGAGCAACGTACAAAAGACCAGGTAGGCCGGTGCGGTCCAGCGCCACCATTCGCCCGCGTGGAGCACCGTCTCGCCGTTGAGTGTTAGAGGCAGGCTGAACGCCGCCGCGAAGGGACTAAGGAAAAGAAACTCGCGAAGCCTGACCGTCGCGAGGGCCGTCGGGTAGAACAGATCGGCAAAGAGCTTCACCGCCACGGGCAGGGCGAACAGGAGGATCACGACGAGATAGGCGGTCATCATGCTCACCGACGTGCGGCGGAACAGGATCGAACAGACCATCGCGAGGATCGTCGTCGTCAGACTCGTCACGAGGATGATCGCCAGGTAGCCCAGGACCGTGAGGGTGTCGCTCCAGAAGGTCCAGGGAGGCAGGAGCCATGCCAGGAGGATCGGCCAGACGAGAAAACTCGTCAGCACCGTGGAGACCCGCAGGCTGGAGTAGAGTTTTCCCGAGAGGATCTGCCAGGGGGATAGCGTCGTGGTCAAGAGCAGTTCGAGCGTCTCCCGTTCGCGTTCGCTCGTGATGGTTCCCGCCGAAAAGACCGGTCCGACTAGCATGTTGAACAGGAGCACGTAGCTCGTGTACCAGGGAGCGTTCTGCGGCACGATGTATAGACACACCGCCATGACGAAGAGGGCCAGGCCCATGCTCAACTGGATGACCAGCCGGAGCATGAGGGTGCCGCGGCCGAACAGCTCGCTCCGCATCTCCTTGTCGTAGATCGGATTCGTTCCGTCCTCGACGAAATCGGTCCGCTTGGGCGGGGCGAAGAGGTTGTCGGGGAACTGGTCGCTGCGGATCACCATCCCGACCGCTTCGCGCTGCTCTTCCTCGAGATCGACCACCTCCTGGGCCTCCGCTCCGACGTCGGGCGGATGAATCAAACGGCGGCTGATGGCCTGCATGAGGGAAACACAGACCAGTGCGGCCCCGGCGGGCACGAAAACCAGCAGCAGAACGAGGCGGGGGCCGGCCGCCTGCTCCAGGCCGGCGTAGAGCAGCACGCCCACCAGCGCCAGGGGCAGGATCACCAGGTACGAGACGACCTCCGACGCGATCGTCCGCGAAAAGTAGCTGCTGGCGGCCATGCTGATCATGCCGAAGGTGAGCACGGAAGCCGCCATGGCCACGTAGGTTGCCAGAACTTCGTAGAACGAGACGCCGCCCAGCGGCAGGCAGAGCATCACGATCGGAAGCGAGCAGAAGACCAACACCGCGAGGTGCGAGAGCGAGGCCAGCAGCTTGCCGGTGACGATTGCCGACGGCCGCATCGGGCTGGCCAGGAGCATTTCGTACGTCTTGCGCTCCTTCTCCCCGGTGATCGTCCCCGACGCGAAGCTCGGGGCCATGAGCGACATGAGCACGTACTGCCCCAGGAAGAACATGTTGACCAGCCGTTTGGCCTCCTCCGGGCTATTGGTCAGGTCGAGACGCTGCTGGCTCGGCCAGGCGGCGAAGACGACGAGGCCCAGCAGGCCGACGTAGGCGAACAGGAGCACAAACGCCCGGTTCATCCGGAGGTTGACCAGCAGCTCGCGTTGCAGCACGGGGTTGTCAAACAGGAACATCGCGTTACCTCACGCCACGGCCCCCTTGGTGACCAGCATGAACACGTCTTCCAGCGTCGGGTCTTTCTCGGCAAAGGAGTGCATGCGAACGCCGTTGGCCAGGAGCTGTTCCATCACGTCGGCGACGCGCTGTTCGTCGGCCGCCATTTCGACGGTGACGCGGTTTCCCTCGACCTGGACCTCGCGGGTTTCGGGCTGGCTGCGGAGGATGGAAATGCCCGCATCGAGGTTCTCGAGGAACTTGATGACGATCATCCGATTGCGGTGGATGCGGCGGTAGACGTCGTCGATCGGTCCGTGCATGAGGAGCTTGCCACGTTCGATGATGCCGATGCTCGTCGAGCAGTCGGCCAGTTCGGTCAGGATGTGGCTGGAAATCAGGATGGTTTTGCCCATCTGGCGGAGCTCGCGCAGCAGGGCTTTCACTTCGACGCGGGCCCGCGGGTCCAGACCGCTCGCCGGTTCGTCCAGGATCAACACCGGGGGATCATGGACCAGGGTCTTGGCCAGACAGAGCCGTTGCTTCATGCCGCGCGACAGGCTGTTGACAAAGTCGTTCCGCTTGCCGGTCAAATCGAGCAGGTCGAGTACGTCGCCGATCACCTGCTTGCGGCGGGAGAGGGGAATCTGGTAGGCGACGGCGAAGAAATCGAGGAATTCCCAGACCTTCATGCCGTCGTAGACGCCGAAACTGTCGGGCATGTAGCCGATGCTCCGCCGAACGTCGAGCGGCTGCCGGGTGACACTGAACCCGTTGACGGTCCCTTCCCCTTCGGTCGCCTTCAGGAGCGTTGCCAGGAAGCGGATCGTCGTGCTCTTTCCGGCCCCGTTGGGGCCGATGAAGCCAAAGGTCTCGCCCGGCTCGATTTTCAGGTTCAGGTGGTCGACCGCCAGAAGGTCGCCGTAGCGTTTTGTGAAGTCTCGAAGCTCAATCATTTCTTACTCCGACAACAGGACCCTCCGGTACCTGGCATCGACGTCGGCGCGGCTATTGGCATCGGGGCGCGGATCGGAGAGATGCTCGTAACGAAGATGGGCGACCACGAGTGCGACCTGGCGCGCCTGGGGCGCCGCAGGCCGGATCTCGATGCCGGCCAAAGGCCGGTCGGTCCAGGCGACCAGCCGGACGTCGCCGGTCCGCATGTCCTCGGCCTTCTCGGCCAGGGCCACAAGGCGGCGGAGACTGAGCGCGCCCGTCGGGCTTGTCTCGGCTGTCTCGGGCCGGTCGTTCCGCTCCGGCCACAAAGGTGTTTTCGCCCCGGGAGCGTGCAGACGGAAGTGCAGACGGGGCGCGGCGCCGGGGTCGACATCACCCAACCAGCACAAGTACAGGTGGTTGTCCGAACTGCCTCCGTCGTCCCGGGGATTGCCCTTTCGGAGAACTCCCGCCCCGCGAAGCGCCAGGTCGCTGCCGTTGAAAAGCTCGTATCCGCCGTCCGTTGCCTGCCGCAGCGAGATGCCGCCGCCCAAATCAAGCATCTGTTCGCTATGGGCCAGGCCCGTCGAATTGGAGAGGATATGAAAACCTTCCAGGCCGATGTCGCGGCCGTAGCGGTAGCGGAGCGCCGAGCGTCCGAACCGGACCTCGGTGGCATCGCGCTCGGCCGTTGTCGGCAGCGGCAGCACCAGTCCGCCGGGTTCGTCGAAATGGAAAGCGTACGCCGTCGAGAGCGACGTGTACATGGCCAGGTAGCGGGTGACGTGTGCGCGGGGGTAGTCTCCCTGCAGTTCGACGACGGCGATCTGGGTGGTGGATCGCGCAAAGCCGATGTCGAGTTGGGCCATCCGGATGACAACCGCGGTGCAGCCAATCGCGATCAACGGCGCGGCCGCCCAGGCCCATTCCACGCGGCCGAGCGCGCGAAAGACCAGCCAGTTCAGCGGCACCAGCACCAAGAGGTAGGCCGCGAGGATCCAGAGAACAAACGGCCGTCCGGGGATCTCGATCCTCGCGGCCTGCTGCAGCGACTCGCGCGCGGCGTTGGCAACCTCGTTGTAGTCGTCCCAGGAGGCGACGTCGGTATCCATTACCGTGTTGCGAGGGTCCTGCTCATCCAGGAACGATTCTTGCGGGCGGACGGTCACAACCACCCTGCGGCCGGTGTCGCGCGTGAAGTAGCGGAGGTCGCAGAGGCGGCGCGCGTCGTGGACGGCCGGCCCGAACTGGTTTGGATTCGCCGTCGCCCAGGTGATCCGCGTTTCGCCCTCGACGTCGTGGAAGGAGCGGGGCGGATGGCCGAGGAGGGCCGAATTGAAGAACCCATCGAGGCCGGGCCAACCGACCAGCTCGCGCCCGCTGAAGGCGAAGGCCGAGACGACCACCCGTCCCCGGCCGACTCGGCGCTCCAGGAGCATTTCGCCCGTGCCCGGCACGCCCCTTGCGCCGGAGTGCGGTTGGAGTCTTACTCCGGGCCACGCCCCCGCCGGCTTGAGCGCCGGTGAGCTCTGGCCCGCCAGCGGCATCGTCCAGCGGCGGTTGATTTCCGCGAGATCCTCCGCGGTAATCTGCCGCGCTGCGGACGATGTGCCGGGAAGGTAGGGGGCGAGGAAACTGTGGTTCAAGGCGTCGAGCGATTCGGGACCGCTGATGATCAACTGCCCGCCCCAATGGAGCCAGTCGACCAGCGCGGTCTGCTGTTCCGGGGTCAAGGCGTCGGGCTCGGCGTCGTCCCAGAGGATCGAGGCGATCGAGGTCCAGAACAGCGCGTGGCCGGGCAGCGTGGTCTCTTTCTCCGCGCGCAGCAATTCCACCCGGTAGTACTGCCGCTCGCCGAGATCGAATCCCAGGCCGGCGGGGGCGGTAAACGTTTCGAGTTTTTCGAGATACGTGTAGCGTTCCGGCCAACGGGCGAGCACCACGCAGTAGTACTGGTGCGGCGGCATCGGCATCAGGGGCTGAAACGGCGCCTCGAACCGGCGTCCGCCCTGCCGGGAAGTGATGCGGACGGACGCGCGGGCCTTGTCGGGTCCGACAGGGAGGAAGAGGCGCGCGTCGAACTGCTTCGGTTGTTTCTTGGGCAGCGCGATCGTCCGCGACGTGGAGAGCGTGTAGGGAATGCCGGGCAGTCCAACCGGCCGCCCTTGGGTGTCGGTCACGGCGATTTCGAGGTCGGCGAGGATGTCGTCGTGATTGGCTTTGGCCGGCAGTGTGGCGGCGGTCCAGTGACCCGGTTTGACCCAGCAGGTCTTTGCCTTGGCCGTATGGGGCTGGGACACAAGCCAGTCCACCTCCAAGGGAGGCTTTTTCTTCTCTCGTTCGAGCCGTGCCCGTCGCTCGGCCTCGGCCTTTTCGCGGTCCAACTCCGCCTGGGTTTTGGGCTTCTTGCGACAACTGCAGCCCCCGCAGCCGGGCAACGACGCGAGCAAGCTCAGGCAGAGCGCCAACACCACCAACCGAGGCGTGAGCAGCCGACGGCGATCGGCAGAGCACTTCGCCTTGTGTGCAGTCATGACGTCCATCTCCCCTGCTCCCATGCACATGAGTTTAGGCGGAATCGCGGCGGTTGAAAAGCCCGGGAGGTTGGAATAGGGGAACCGGGGAGCAGGGGACGGCGGAATGGGGTGACGCGGTGGCGGGCCAGTGGATCCATGGATGAGTGGATTGACGGGTATTGACAAGGGACTGCCTGAACCCTGGACCCCGTGCCCGACGTGCGCGGGAATTGCCGGAAGAACAGTCGGGCCAATGGCCTTACACGAGTTCCGCGGGCTCAAGCTGCTCGTGGGCGGCGACGTACGGACGCACGTCTTGACCATCCACGGCGACAATCGTAACGTCGTCGTACAAGGCCAGGTCGATCTCTTCCAGCGACGGATCGTCGATCCGCTGTCCGCGGGCCGAACGAATGCACTGGACCTTGGGCCGGACCGGGTGATCGGGGTTGAAGTCCACCACGACCGCCTCGGCCCCGTCGGAAAGCGTGACGATCTGGCCGATGGGAAACGGCGGCACCGTTCGGAAGAACGCGGTTTCGATCTCGGGGTCGAATTGGCCGCTCGACTGGGTCCGCATCTCGGTGAGTACCTGCACCGGGTGCTTGCCCGGCGAGTAGCACCGCCGGCTCGTGGCGGCATCGTAGACATCAGCCATCATGGCGATCCGGGCGAAGACCGGGATCTGCCTGCCCGCCAACGGTTCGCGCGGTTCGCCGGAGTGGTGGTCGATGCGGGCCGGGTATCCGGAGCCGTCCCAACGCTGGTGATGGTTGAGCACGACGGCGGCGGCAGCAGCGGGGACGGCGCCTTTGACCATGTCGTAGCCGTAGTTCGTGTGCCGCCGCATTTCCGCCATTTCGCAACTGTCGAGCCGGCCCGGCTTGTTCAGGATCGACGGCGGGACGCGCATCTTGCCGACGTCGTGCAGCAGGCATCCCAATCCCAGCAGGTGCAGGTCCTTGGCTTCCTTGGCCGACTTGAAGTGTCGCTCGTCGATCAGGTAGCGTTCGAGTCGCATTCCGATCAGAAGCGCAAGGTAGCAGACATTCGTGGAATGCGACATCAGGTAGTTGTCGAAAGCCTCGAGCTTCTGCAGGAGGACATTGCTGCCCGAACTGGCCTTCAGAAAATTGAACAGGCCGCCGATCGAGTTCTGGAAGTGGGCCAGATCCAATTCGACCGAGGAATTGCGGATGATGTCCTCGAAATTGCGGCGAACGTGGGCATAGACCTCCCGCTGCCGATGGCCAAGCTCCTCGTCGACCAGGTGATCGAGGAACTCGAAGTCCCGATGGCGGACCCATACGTCCATGATCCCCAACTGCTTCAGGCGGGGGATCACGTCCGGGGGGATTTCCCGGTCGCGCTGCAAGAGATAGCGGCGCGGATCATTCGGCAGGGGGACCGGCCTGGCAAGGATCATCCCCGGCTGCAGTTTATCCACCGGCACTCGCAGCATGGCGCACAGGCCCTTGGCGACGAAAACAAAGGCTCGAACTGCAGACCACAGCCCATGCGCGGCATGACCGCGAGCCGATGCGCGGAAGCCCTGCTCCATGCAGGCCGGCCGGCGCGCGCAGGGAACACACTAGAAGGTTACCTCAAAACGGCGGTCGTCTGTCTCACGGCGGAAAGTCGCCGCCGAAATAGCACAAACCAGGTGGGAATTAAGTCCGGATTTGCCGGCTTTGCCGAATTCGCGGACGATATTTGCCGCAAGGCGTCTAAAGGCGAGTGCTTCGAAATGTGTTCGATGGTGAGTAAGCATCACTCGCTCCAAGCTCACGGCATGGGCGAGTTGCTCCTCGTCGGTATGCCCAAGCTGTCCCGCGTCAAGAGTCGACAGAGCATCAAAGCCGTACGCCCGGATCAGTTGGCCCACCAGGACATCGACGTCCTCGTCCAAGTAGAGGTCGATAAAGAGACGGTTCATAGATGCCGTACGCGCGGATTGATCTGGTCATCCGATATGCGGTTTCGCTCGATATGCGCGTTGATCTCTTCCGGACGATCGCTGTAATAGGTTAGAGCGGCAAATACTTGAGCAAGGCTCAGATGCGGCAGCCGCTGCGGGATCTCCTCAGGCGAAATGCCCAGTCTCCAAAGTTCCACGATGGCACGCACCGGCGTACGTGTCCCATCGATAATCGGCTCGCCACCGACAATCTCCGGATTCGTGGCGATGTAGCGGTATTTCGTTAGGTGATGCACTTTACTTGACCTCCTTCCTTCTCGGCATTCACGCCCCTCAGGCAGGTAGCCTGGAGAAGTATACCCCAACCGTCGTGCAAGTGTCAACCGTCGGACGTACGCGACAAGCACAGCGTTACGGCGGCTGCCGCTCAAGCCGCGATCTTCTTCCCCTTGAGCTGGTAAACGTACGCCAGGATTTCGGCAATGGCGGCAAACTTGTCTTGCGGGATCGGGTGGTTTACTTCGACCTCGCGATAAAGTGCCTGGGCCAGCGGCTTCTTCTCGACGATCGGGATGCCGTGTTCCAGGGCCAGCTTTCGGATCCGCTGGGCCAGCGTTCCGGCGCCCTTGGCCACCACGATCGGCGCGGCCATCGTCTTCGGGTCCCACTGAATGGCAACCGCCAGTTCGGTCGGATTGGTCACGACCACGTCCGCCTTGGGCACCGCGCTGGACAAGCGGTTGAGCATCAGTTGCCGCTGGACGACGCGCCGACGCGCGGCGATCTGCGGATCGCCTTCGAGGTTTTTCATTTCCTCGCGGACTTCCTGCGTGGTCATCTTGAGATCCTGCTCGTGTTTCCACCGTTGGAAGCCGTAGTCGAGGATCGCCAAGAGCAGCAGGGCGGCGGCGATCTTGATCGTCGTCCAAATCAGGATCTCGGTCAGGTAGCGCGTCGCTTCGGCGAGGTCCAGGCCCGTCAGGCCTAGAATCGTGTCGCGCTCGTTGTAGAGCGATGCGAACGCAACCGCACCGACGATCAGGACCTTGAACACTCCGAACGCCAATCGCATCACGCTGGAAAGTGAGAAGATCCGGCCGAACCCCTGGACCGGATCCAGCCGGGACCAGTCGGGCAACAACTTCTGAGGCAGGAAGAGGAAACCGACCTGGGCCAGATTGACGGCGATCCCCGCGATGAGAACGACACCGAGAATCGGAAGCAGATGGCGGGCCAACTCCGACAGGGTGTCGTTCCATTGGACCATGGTGAAATCAAGATCGGCGCGGAGCCAGGCATCGCCGCCGAGTTGCTGCTTCGTGTAACGGCCGAGGAAGTCGACGAGGGTCCCTCCCGACATCAAAAGCGCCGACATCGCCAACAGCAGCAGGGCGGCGGATGCCAGATCGTGGCTCGTGGCCACATGCCCTTCCTCGCGGGCCTTCTGGCGGCGATGCGGAGTTGCATCTTGCGATTTGTCGCCGTTTTCTTCGGCCATGGAAGACTGCTGTGCTTGGTGCGGTTATTGCGTCGAAAAAACTCGGGACCGCCGGCAGTTCAGAAAAGCCATTCGGACCGGAGGGGAGCGTGCAGACCGTCCAGGAGCACTTCCAGGGCAGGCCCAATCTGTTCCTGGAAGACCCAGACGGCGGCCCCCAGCGAGAGCGACACCGCGCCGAACGTGAGCAGCGCGTTGAGCCCGAAGCCGACGGCCATGATATTCAATTGCGGTACGGTCCGGCTGATCAGGCCCATGACCAGGGTGGCCAGCAAAAGCGCGGTGACCGCCGGCATGGCGGCGCGAAGCCCCAGCGAAAAGCTCTGCGTGACCAGCGCGAGGAAGGCGTCGGCCATCGAGAAGGGAGCGGCCCCGCTGCCCAGCGGGATGGTCTGGAACGTGTCGAGCAGTCCCGCGACGACCATGCGGTGGCCGCCGATCAGTACGAAGGCGGCGAGGGCCGCCAGGTGGAGCAATCGTGAGAACAGCGGCACGCTTTCCCCCATCACCGGATCGAAGATGTCGGAAAGCATCAGACCGCCCACGCGGCCGATCAATTCACCGGCCAGTTGGATCCCGGAGAAGAGGATCATAAGCCCCAGTCCCAGACAGAGCCCGATCACCAGTTCGCTGCCGACGAGGACCAGGTAGTGGACCAGGCTGCCCGGCTCGGGGACGGCGACGTTCCACTGGGTCGGCGTGATCAGCAGGGCGAGACTCGCCGAGAGGAGTCCGCGGAACTGCATCGGCGACTCGGGCGTGTTCAGCAAAGGCGCCGTCGCCGTCAGCCCGCTCACCCGGCTCAGCACCATGGTGAACAGGACGATCTTGCCCGCGTCGATCTGGCTGATCCAATCCATGGAAGATCTCAGAGCCGGTCCGCGATCCCGCCGATCAAGTCCTGCGAGTACTGGAGCATCTCGGTGATCACCCAGGGGAGCGTGAGGCTCAGCACCACGACCATCGCCACGATCTTCGGCACGAAAGCGACGGTTTGCTCCTGGACCTGGGTAAGGGCCTGGATCAGGCCGAGCACGAGTCCGATGACCATGCCCACCACGAGGACCGGAGAACCGACCAGGAGCCCAATCCAGATGGCCTGGCGCGCGAGGTCGACGGCGTCTTGAGCGTCCATACCGAATTACCGCCTTTCGAGTTCACGTGAATGCCTGAAAGCTCTCCAACAGCATGCCGACCACCAGGTGCCAGCCGTCCAGGAGCACGAAGAGCAGCAGTTTGAACGGCATGGAGATCAGCACCGGAGGCAGCATCAGCATGCCCATCGAAACCATCACGCTGGCGATCACCAGGTCCACGATCAGAAAGGGGAGATAGATCTGGAATCCGATCAAGAACGAGGTCTTCAACTCGCTGAGCATGAAGGCGGGCACGAGGGCCTGAAGCGGCACGTCTTCGTAACCGGCCGGTTGCGGCCGGCCGGGGATGTAACTGAGAAACAGGCGGACGTCGTCCTCGTTGTCGGTCCGGTCGATCTGCATGGCCATGAACCGCCGGATCGGATAGCACCCCTTCTCCCACGCCTGCTCCAGGTTGATCTGGCGATTCGTGTACGGCGCGATGGCGTCGTCGTAGACCTGCTTCCAGACGGGCGCCATGATCAGGAGCGTCATGAACAAGGCGAGCGAGGTAATCACCTGGCTGGGCGGCAACTGCTGCGTGCCGATTGCCTGGCGGAGGATGCCGAGCACCACGATGATCCGGACAAAACAGGTGGTCATCAGGAGAAGCGCGGGCGCCAGGCTCAGCACGGTCAAGAGGAGCATCACCTGGATCGTGGAACTTAGCCCCTGGGGGCTTGTCCACGCCTCCGGGCCCGCGGCGAGCCCCTCAGGCAACTCCAGTTTGAGCGGCTGATTGGCCGATTCTTGCGCGGCGGCACGGCTCGCCGGGATCCCCGATCCCAGAAGCAGTGCCAGAACAACCGCCCACCACGACCATCCGCGCGACGGGCCTGCCACCGATCGGTTCCGGCTATCGATCGCCGGCGAAGATTCACGCATCGGCGTCCTCCCGGCCGCGATAGGCAAGCCTCTGGAGTCCCGTGCCGGCCGGCCGCAGTGCTTCGTCGGCGCTGCGCGCGAGTGCCGGGTCGGTCCGCTCGCGGGCAAACTGGTGAAAGACCTGTTGGAAAGCGGCCGAGACACTCTGGGGATGCGATTGCCGGCAGAGCCCCGACAATCGGTCCACCTCCTCGGGTTCGGTGATCTCGGTCAAGGGCTCGACGCTATCCAAGCAGACACTGATCAGAAGCAGCTTCCTGCCGCATCGCAACAGGTGCAGGTGCTGCCGGTGAGTCAAAGTCGTCCGGCCCAACACCTCGACCACGTCGGTCGGCAAAGCGACTGTTCCGCGCGGCGATGCGCGCCGCATCGTCCAGGCAAACAGGAAGAACAGCCCGAGCACCACTGCCAGGCTGCTGCCGATCGTCAGGAGCGAAGGCCAGATGCCACCCCGGCTGTCGGACAGCCGATCCTTGCGTGCGGCACGACTTGGGGGCGACAGCCGGGGAAACTCCGGACGGCCGGACGCCGGCAGCGCAACCTCGTGAGCGGCGCGAACGGACGAGGACGAAGCATTCAGTTCCCCGGCGCCAGGCGCGGCGCGGTCCGCGACAGGAGATGCGAACGAAGCAGAAACGACGCGGTCCGTGTTTGCGTCGGTGATCGGCGCCGCGCCGGCAATGGGGCTCGCCCAGAAACGGTCTGTTTGCGGGGCGGCGGTCGGCACCGACGGGGGATCAAACTGCGGTGGGAACGTCTGCGCAGCCAGTTCGGCAGGTCCGAGCAGGACCAGAATCGCGATGACGTTTCTTACCCCTGGGGGCATCCTTGCCTCCTGGAAAAGTTCTTAGTGCTTCGTGTTAGATCTGAGGTCTCTGTTGTTCGAGTCGGCTCCAATCTCTACCTTCTAAGAACTAATAACGACGCACCAAGCACTAAGCACCAAGCTCTAAGCACTAAACACTAAGCACTAAGTCCCCGTCCCGGCGATCAACTCCGCGACGCGGACGCAGAAGTTGTCGTTGAGCACGAGGACCTCGCCGCGCGCGATCAGCCGGCCATTGACGTATATGTCGACCGGGTCGCCGGCCAGCTTGTCCAGTGGCACCACCGACCCGCGGCGAAGCTTCAACACGTCTTCCAGATACATATGGGTCCGTCCCAACTCGATTTTCAGGTCCAACTCCACGTCGCGGATCAGGTCGAGCGTGGCGTTCTCGCTGGAGGGAGGAGCTCCGGCGAACTCTTCAAGACGAAATGCGGCCACCCCGGCGGGCACTTCCGCTTCTGCGGGCCCGTCGATCGAGGCCAGTGCCTCTTCGGCCTGCCGCAAAAGGTATTCCATGTCGCCCGGAAGAATTTCGCCTTCACCGCCCGAGGGCGATGGAGAAGGTTTCTCTTTCGACGCCGGCGGTTTGGATGCCGCTTGGGGCTTGGTAGTCTGGCTCAGCAGCCTCTCGATGTCGTCCTGGCCGAGCCGTTTATCGGCGTCGTCCACTTCCGCGGAGTTTGGTGCTGCCGTTTTCGCGCCGGCCGATTTCGCCACCCCCCCGCTCAGCAGGGACTCGATGTCGCTCTGACCGAGCGGATCGGGGGCCGGATTCACCCGCTTGGCTGGATCCTCTCCGGACGGGCGAGGTTTCGCCTGGCCCGCAGCGGCCTGCGCGAGTAGACGTTCGATCTCGTCCTGGTTGATCAGGTCCTTGTCGTCGGCCATGGGACTCCATTCCGCCTGGCGCTGAGAATCACCGAACTAAGTTGTTTACGGGCAACGACTTCCACCGATAGGACGAACCGCGGTGTGCCGGGGCCGCTACTGTTCGATGAAAGAAAAATCACTGACAATCACGGACTTGAGGAGAGGCTTGCCGAGAATGCGGTTAGTTTTCTCCAAAATCTTCCTTTTAATCAAGCCCAACCCTGCGTCCGTCAGGTCGGTCAGCTCAGCGCTCCGCACGATCACGATCACTTGCTCGCGGAACCGATGGACGTTTTTCTCCATTTCATGCTGGAATTCGGCCTGGTCTTTGGTCGCCACCGTCCCGTAGAGGTGGAAGTCTATCCGCAAAGTGGTGTTGGATGCCGGCTGGAATGCGGTAACCGTGAACTCCTCAAGATCGACTTCGAGTTGTTCCGTGGGCTCGCCTTCCGACTCTTCGGTTTCGTGGGAGGCGGCTTCTTTCTTGGGTTCAGCCGCGGCTGCGGTACCCGCTAAGGCGGCAGTCTGCTCGACACTCGGCAGGTAAAGGTAGGCAACCACGCACTCGGCCAGGATGACCGCCGTCAGGAACAGGACGATCATGAGCTTTCCGATCAGCGACGAACCGGTCGCCGGTGGTGTCGTCGCGGCGGTCGGTGATGCGGGAGCAGTAGAGGTATTGGTTTCAGCCATAACCCGGCAATCTCAATGGGGGTGTGCTTCCTGCCGGCACTCCGGCCTCTCGCGCGGAGTCTCTCCTTATTCAAGAAAGAATAGCCCGTCGTTTCGGCTGCGGACGACGAATACCAAGAAAGACGGAAGTCCTGGCGGAAAAACGGCTTAGAAACCTGTCACGGTGGCGCGAGTTGGGCGCGCTTTTCGTCGGGCGTTCCCTGCAAGTCCTTGACGAGCTCGTTGAGCATGAGCACTTCCACCCGCGAGTTCTTCTTCTGGAAAGCGGGGTCGGCACTGATATGCACGGGCTCGAATTCGCCCGCCACGGCAAGCCGGAGCCGTTGCGGCTCGATGCCCAATGCGACGAGTTGCTCCATAACCCTCACGCAGCGAGCGTAGGCCAGATCCCAGTGGGTCTGGTAGGGAGATCCGCTCGGAAGAGGGGTCCTTGTGGTGTGGCCGCGGATTTCGATCTTTTGCGGTTTTCCAACAAGGTCTTCCGCAATGGCACCGAGGACCTGTTTGCTTTCGGGGTCCAGGTCGGCGGCGCCTTCGGCGAAATAGACTGCGCCGCCCATCGTGGCGTCGTCGGAGGGGCGAATGGCCCAGACGCGGGCATTCTCGCCGACGGGCGCGCGGACCTTGTCGCCGCCGCGCATGGTATCCAGACGCCGTGACCGGCCCATGCTGGCGAGCTTGGCCAGCGCGGAGTTCATCGGCATGTTGGGGCCGGCGATGAGGGTTTGAAGCGACTTGTCGTAGCCGAATTGCCGGCGGAGCGATTCCATGAGCGCTTTGCTCTGTTCCTCCTTGACTTCACTCATGGAGAAGAGGAGCACAAAGAAGGTCAGCAAGAGCGACATCATGTCGCCGTAGGTGACAATCCATTCCGGCGCGCCGGCGGGCGGTTCGTCTTCCGGGATCGCCATGGCGCTACGCTGCCTCCCGCTGTACGGTTCTCTGGCGGGGCGGAATGAACGTGTTGAGTTTCTGCTCGATCACTCGCGGGTTCTCGCCGGACTGGATGCCCAGAATTCCGCGGACGACGATTTCCATCGCCGCGAGTTCTTCCTTGTTCAGATGGGCGAGTTTCTCCGAGTACGGCAACAGGAGGCTGTTGGAGAGAATCGCCCCGTAGAGCGTGGTAATCAGCGCCACGGCCATGCCCGGCCCCAGGGCATCCGGATCATCGAGTTGCCCCAGCATGAGAATCAGTCCCAGCAGCGTGCCGATCATGCCGTAAGCCGGGCCGAATTTCCCGAGTTGATCGATGAGGTTTTTTCCCGTCCGATGCCGGGCGGCAACCGCGTCGATTTCCGTCCGCATGATGTCCTCGATCACCTCCGGCCGGGTCCCGTCCACGGCCATCTGGATTCCCAGGACGATGAACGGATTGGAGATGTCCTCCAGCCGGCTTTCCAGCGCGAGCAGTCCGTCGCGGCGGGCCGTCTCCGCCAGCGAGACAAGCTGCTCGATCAACTCGCGGGTATTCGGCTGCCTGTTGAAAAAGACGACCTTGAGGACGCGAGGGGCATTGAAAAACGTCCTGAGAGGAAAACAGATGAGCACCGACGCCATCGCACCGCCGATGACGACCATAATGGACGGATAGTCGAGGAACGCGCCGAACGACGCCCCCGGCGAGATCAAGATGGCGATGGCCATGAAAGCAAAGCCGAGCAGGGTTCCGACGACCGTAGCGATGTCCATCGATCACGATCCTTCCGCAATCCGCTCGCCGGCGTGGCCGGCGCGCCGCCATGCCGGCGCGGGAATCAGATGCTTCGCCTGCTGGTACGCCACGGCCCGCCGCATCACCTCGTCCATCGACTCGGCCACGACGATCCGCTCGCCGCCGGTGAGGGTAATGAAGGTATCCGGGCGCGCCTCCACGTATCGGATCAACTCGGCATTGAGCACAAAGACCTCGCCGCTCAAGTGGGTAAGCTTGATCATGCTTCCTGACCCCCTGACTCTCGGGTGATGAACAAGGGGACCGGCCCCGCAAGACCTTGTGTCTTCACTCCGGATAACCCGCGATTCCTTGCAATGCCTGTCCCCTTGTTCATCACGGTCGGCGGCCCTCGAAAACATAGCTCTGCGGGCGGGGACGTCAACGACGCAGGGCCAACAATTCATCGAGCATTTGCTGGGCGGTGGTGATCACGCGCGTGTTGCCTCGGTACATGGTCGACGCCAGGATCAAGTCGATCAAGTTGCTGCCGATATCGGTATTGGATAGTTCGGTTGCACCGGCAATGATGGTGCCGATCCCCTGCTGGCCGGGGTCGCCGTGGACCGGCAATCCGGAGTTTACCCCTTCGGCAAAGAGATTCTGGCCCCTCTGCTCCAAGCCGGCGGCATTGGCGAAGCGGGCGAGGCGAAGCTGCCCCAAGTCGCGGGTGACGCCGTTGCTGAACACCCCGCTGATTGTGCCGTCCTCGCCGACGATGAAACTGGTCAGCACGCCCGGCGCGGAGCCGTCCTGCCGCGAGACCGCCAGTGTGCTCTGGTTCGCCGCCAAGCCGGAGATCTGGGTGAAATCCAACTCGAATTCCAGGGGCGAGGCGGAGGAGACGTGCCGGCGCTCGATCGAGACGGTCGACTCCGTAGCCGAGACGAAATTGCCCTCGCCGTCGAACGTAATCAGGCCGGTGCCGACCGCGATGCCGACGCCGGTCAACGGGTCGTTGTCGGGACTGTCGGCGAACCAGCGGTAGGTCGTGGAAGTGCTGTTGCGGGACTCAAGGGCCGCGGTCAGGCGGACGCGGAGCGGAATGCCCAACGAATCATAGACGAGGAAGTCGGTCACCGCGCTTTCGCCGACGGCGTCCTGGACCGACGCCCAAGGGAGGTCGACGTTGAGGACTTCTCCCGATTCGGTCCGCAACAGCATTCCCGACAACCCGATGTCGAGGGCATTGTCGACGCCGTTGTTGCCCAAGAGGTTGATGCGGCCGTCTTCGATGAACCCGCCGGGCTGCTTGTTGGTGGCGGCGTCGGGAGGAATGTCCTGGTCCGCGTCGATCCCCGTGGCCCGCTGGATTCCCAGGGCCTGCTCCAGGAAGTTCATCAAGTCCTGGACGGTCGAGTCCTCGGTGATCGTGAACTCCTTCATCGCCAGGGAGCGCCCGCCCTTCCTGCCGGTGAATTCGAGGACTCCTTCCTCAAAGACGTTCTCGTAGCTGCTTCCGTCCCGGCGGACCACGTCGACCAGGTGCGTGTCGGGGCGGATTCTGGGGCCGTCGAGGTCCAGAACCGGTTGGTCGAAGGCCACTTCGTCGGTCATCTCGTCGATGACGATGACGTCCTGGTCGACGTTGGGGATCTCTTCCACGAGATGCCACTGCGGATCGTCCGAACTGTTGTTCCGTCGCCAGATCCGCCGGCTATTCCAGCCGTCGGCGTTGGTCGTCGTGGTCGTCGGCAGATCGCGAAGAAGCAACCGCGAGTTGGACGCCGCGCGCGGCAGGCTCAGCTCGCTCGGACGACTGTTGTATTCGGGATCGGCGACCGAGGAAGGATCGGTCATCCTCCCGAACGTGACGTAGTAGGTGAACTCGCCGTTGAGGACCCCTTCGTCCATGGCCGGGTACGTGACCGGATCCGCGGCGTAGAAACCGGCCGCCTTGTCGTCGATGAAATCCCACGGCCCGGCGCCGCCCAGGGGCAGCTCCCTGATCTGCCGGAACCTCGTTTCGGAGGCGTCGCGCCGGTAGATCCGGACCCGGTCGTAAGGGGCAGGCTCGCCGTCAATCGGATCCGGTGCGTGCGGGATATTCTGGATCTCCACCTGGGAGTCGGTGAACTCCGTGGTGATCAGCAGCGACGACCAGTTCGTCTCCTCGGTGCCGGTCTCATCGGGATCGTCCTGCACGTAGACGAATCGA
Source organism: Pirellulales bacterium (assembly GCA_013360685.1). Classification (GTDB taxonomy): domain Bacteria; phylum Planctomycetota; class Planctomycetia; order Pirellulales; family Thermoguttaceae; genus JABWBD01. The sequence continues at coordinate 2,625 of JABWBD010000004.1, read as the reverse complement.
TACTCGAAGGTCTGGCCCGGCTGCATGCCGCCCGTGCCGACGTCCTGCTCCTCAAGGGCCGTCAGCGCGGTCGTGAGGTTCGGGCCCTGGGCGAGGTCGCGCTCCAGCGCCGTCGTGGGATAGATATGGTCGCCTTGTCCGAGGATATTCGTCTGGATGATTTCGCCCTGGTCGGCAACGTCGCCGGTGGGAGAAAGGGTCCCTTCGAGCCATGCGTTGGCAGTCGGCTGCGCGACGGCGGTCGCTCCTAGAGGAATCGTCAGAGGCGTCAGTACGGTCCGCTGGATCTGGAAGTCATCGTCGATGCCGAAGCCCAGCACCCGGTTGCCGGTGATCGTCACCAACTGGTTTTCCGAGTTCATCTTGAAGATGCCGTTGCGGGTGTAGAGGTGCTCTCCCCCGCCGCCCTGGACGATGAAGAAGCCGTCTCCCTGGATGGCCATATCGGTCGGGTTGGAACTGATCTCGATCGTGCCCTGGCTGAAGTCGGGAGTGATGTCGGCCACCATCGTGCCCAGACCGACCTGGCGCGGATTCGTGCCGCCGGTGTTCTCCGTCGGTGCGGCGCCCAAGGCCAGCGTCTGCAGGAACTGCGTGGCGAAAGAGGCTTCCGAGGCTTTGAAGCCGACCGTGTTCGAGTTGGCCAGGTTGTTGCCCACAACGTCGATCGTCGTCTCGGCAGCGGACAACCCGGTCAACGCCGTGCTCATTGCCGATGCAAGACCCATCTTCTTATCCTCCCCTGTTCTGAAAGGGAACTGGTTTCCGTCTATTCCTGCGATTCTTCGCCTGCGCCCCCGGCCGGCTCCGCGAGGATCTCGCCGATGTTGCTCAGGCCGAGCGATTGGTCGCCGATGTGGAGCACCGGCTTGCCGTCGGCCACCGTCACCCGGTCGACACGACCGGAGACTTTCGTTCCATCCTCGGTCAAACCCTGGACGGCGCGTCCGATCAGGCCGGACGCCGTGGTCATGTTCTGGCCCAAGAGGACGGCCTCCAGGGTCTCGGTCAAACGGGAGTTCGACTCAATCTCGCGGATCTGGCTGACCTGCTGAATGAGCTCATGGTTGTCCATCGGGTTCATCGGATCCTGGTTCTGAAGCTCGGCGATCATCAGCTTCAGAAAGACGTCGAGGTCCACCTCCTGCAAGCGATCGACCGTCGCCGACTGCTGCCCCTGCTGCCCGCTGACGCCGCTGGTTTGATTGGTGTACATGGCGGTTCTCTCCTTGCTTTCCTGTCCGGCCCCTATATGGTCGCATCGAAGCGGCCGGCATCGGTGTAGTAGGTCGTGGCGCGCCGGCCCGCGCCGGGTTCGACGCGGCCGTCGCCCGGATCGCTTCGCCGCGAGCCGGGGCGGTATTCGTGGTTCCGCGCATTGGCGTCGCTTTCCGCCCAGCCGGCCGATCCGCCGCCGGAGCGGTCCATCAGGTCCACGTCGAAACGTTCCACGCGGATGTTCTGCTCGGCGAGCCGTTCGCGCAGCATCGGCAGGTTCTCCCGCAGCATCGCCTGCGCCGCGGGCGTTTCTGCCTCCAACCGGGCCGTCATCACGCCGGATCGGACCGTTACTTCCAGCCGCAACGAGCCGAGTTCCGGGGGATGAAGCCGCAGCCGCACGCTTCCGCCGCGATCGCCCAACGACTCAAAGGCGCGAGCGACGCGTTGGACGAAGCGCGCCCGGTCGGCCTGGGTGGTTTCGGCGCCCTCTTTCCCTTCAGCCGTCGGGGCGTGCGACGCCACGTTGGGCCCGGCACGATCGGGAAGGACGCCGTCGGCCGCGCGGCCACTGGTCGTCGTCTGCGGTGCCTTGCCGGTTTCGCCAGGCGTGGCGACGGACTGCGGCAAGGAATCGACCGGTGCGGCATCTGCAGCCTGTGGCGCGACCGCATCGGAGGGATTCGTCTTTGGTTCGGCGGCCGCGTCGGTCCGTGGCTGGACCGAGGGACCGGGGTCGTTCCGATCGGCGGGGTGTCGGAGGAGTTCGGAGGGGCCGCCGGAAAGAGCGGCATCCGCTCGGTCCCGCCTTGTCCGGTTCTTGCCTTCCGGCTCGGCGGGAGCATCTTGTTCCGACGCCTGCTGCCCTGAGTTCTCTCCGCTGCCTATGTCGGCCGGCAAGTTCGCGTCAACATTTCCCTCGGAGAATCCGAGCTTCGCCGCTGCTTCCGTCGCGATCTTCCGGCCCGCCTTGTCCGGTTCGGCCGAGTTGGCGGCCGGCGGAGGCCCTGATTCGGCCGATTCCAAGAGGATCTCGGCAGGGGAACTCTCTGCGGCCTGGGGGGACTTCGTTGCCGCCACGGGATTTCCCCGCGTGGGCGCTGGGATCTTGCCGTCGTCGTCCGCCTCCGGCGCCTGCTCGCCGGCCGGCTGCATCTGAGGTGGTTGCTGCGAGAGTATTGTGTTGGCAAGAACCGCCGCGGCTGCGTCTTCCGTTTGGGCGTCGTCTGAGACCGGCTCGTCCGCAGTGCGGTCGCCGCCGTCTTCCTCCGCCCGCGACGGTTGCGGATCGGTCTTCGGGTCGCATGGATCGGTCTGCCCGTCTTCGCCGCGATCCCGGTCCTCGGCCGCTTCTTCCGTGTCGGTTTGGCCGGACGGTCCCGTTGGTCGGGTGGAGTCGGCATCCTG
>JABWBD010000141.1 GCA_013360685.1 Pirellulales bacterium | reverse complement strand
AAGGTCGATTTCAATCAAGTGCGCCCCGGACCGCAGCAGTTCGCGCCGCTTGCGAAGATACTCTTCGTGCGCTTCGTGGCCGGGCCGCTTGTTGACGGGCGAAAGAATCTCAATGGCTGCGACGAGGCGTAGTGTACCGGTCTCGAGAACCTCTACGGTGAACAATCGCAATTCGTAGGTCACGCGGGGCACCAAGCGCGCAACGTATCGGGGCTGTACCACCCTGTTCAAGTCCGCCCGGATCTCCGCAGCCAAGTCACCGTGGAAATCGCTCCACACCTCGGGGTGCTCAATGTAAGGGTCCATTCCGGGAAAAGGCGATGGCATGTTCGGCGGTCCAATTATTCTGAGAAGACCGTGCAGCGCATACAGTGACGGGGATTCGACTCGTTGCTTTTGAAGAGTTACTTACGGAGTTGTGTCGTACGGTTCGGGCAAACCGATTCGGCTATAAGTGTCCGCGAAATGCTTCGCCAAGTGCTCCCGGTACAAAGGTTGCAGACGCACTCGCCGGCGCCCACGGCGGATCAATGCCAACAGAAGGTCAATTCGCACTGTGTGGAGCTGCCGCAGGTCGACGATCGACTCGGGCATCCCGAACTGCGCGGACTGCGGCAAGAAATACCAGCCAAAAACACGACCGGCGCGGATCGGACCTCGAATGTCAGCGGGCTTCAAGAGTCCTTGATCGACCAGGTACTGAGCCTCATGCGCGACGGCCACCACGGCGCGAGTTGTGCGTTGCTGGGCAAGATCGCACGTCTGAGTCAACACGATGACCCGCTCCAGCGAATGCCGCACCGGGAGGACTTCGACATCGGCTACTTCCTCCGTGTCCAGCGTGATGAGCGGACAAGCGTCGATAATGTCTCCCTGGTCAATCGGCTCTGCCGGCACCGTGCGGAATGATCGGAAGGTCCGGTAGCAGCGGCGCCCCTCGCCGGCTGATGCCTCGCGATCGGCAAGCCAGCTCCGGAAGTTCCAGCCAAGGCTCCACCATAACGTCCGAATCGGGGATCGCCGATGAGGTGTCATCGCCGCCGTGAAGCGGTAAGAGTACACGCACTTCCACTTTGTGGCCTCGAACTTCGCACTGGTACGTCTGGCCCGGCTGCAACTCGACGTGCCGCAATGCCTCCGCCAAAGAAACGCTCATAACGATTCCACCGATCGGATAAGGAAACAATACTGGCAAATGAACCCTTCTTGATTATCGCTGCCAAACCCAGACAGTCAATTTCTACACCATGCCTCGCCGTATCGACAGCACATGCAAGTCAACTATCTGGCAAGGGCTTTTCGCCCAAGGGAGGGGGGCGGACTTCCAATCGACCGAATCCTCGATCCATGCACCGCTCGTGCCTATGACCGGCTTTGCACGGGGTATTCACCCTGCTCGAAGCCCGACATGAAAGCGAATACGCGTTAGGCGAACGCTAGAAAATGACCTACCTCTATTTCGCAGTTTCGAGTACACGCTCAGTTTCTTCCCCTGACGGGTATCATATTTTCAAGCGTTCGCCTTAGTACCCTGATCGTCGCGGCCAAAATCTCGGCCACTTGCCTCACGACTTCGACCGCCCCGCGTACGCCTCGAACGCTTCGGAGACCTTTCCTTGTTTCGCGTCGCCTTTGTGGAACAGCAGACGGTACTTCAAGGTGATCGACTCGCCGGTCGGGACCGTATAGGCGCCGTCTTCGCTCTTCGACTGCGTGAAATCCTTTACGCCGAACGGATTCGCCGCGTAAAGGCCGTAGGTCCGTACGTGCCAGTAGGTCGGAAAACGGAAGCTCGACGGGTGGTTCATGAAGGCGATGCCCACGGTCTCACCGTCCACTGGACCGAAGTAATCGACCCACGCCGCACGCTTGCCCCACGCGTCCTTATCGATCAGACCGTCGCTATTGACGATCTGCCCGCCTTTCTTGGCATCCACCTTGACCGATTCGGCGGTCCGAACGCCCATCGTTCCTTCCTTCGTGTCGCCGAACGTGACCGGGCCTTCGGTTGCCTTGAGCGTAATGTCGAAGTCGATCCAGCGGCTTTCGCCGTCGGCGCCGAACGCCAGACGGCGCTCGTCTTCCAGGACCTTCTTCCCATCGGGTCCGAGCCAATCGTTGCGCGTGACGATCTTCGCCTGCGCGCCGCTTTCAATCGCCACGAACTCGCGATGTTTCGCGGTGCCGGGTTTGGCGATCTTGGGATTCTTGGGATCCGCTCCCCAGAAGTCGATGCCGTTCACATCGCCGTGCGTGAACCAGATCGACCGCTGATGAGGATGGTCTTGACGTTCGTCGGGATTGTCGCTCTGCATCGGCCAGGCGCGGGTTACCGGCTTGCCCGTCGGCCCGATCACCGGCCAAAGGATCGGTTTCGAACCGGAACAGGTGAGATACTCGGTGAAAAACTGACCATCGATCTTCACGACCACGCCTTGATCCGTCTTTTCGGCGGTGATCTCGGCAGCAGCGGCGGAAGCAGCAGCCGTAACCATGCACGCGAACAGCAGCGGGAAAGCAGAGTAGTACATCATCAGAGGCTCCCTGGGGTGGCAATCGTGAGGCAAACGGTCGTCGGAAGGCGTCCAGACGCCGGTCGTGCCTGGCAGCTAAAGGCCAGTCTGCCCTTATAGTAACGTGCCCGGAACGAGGATACCAGCGATTGGCTTACCCTGCGGAGGGGAGAGCAAGGTGGTCGGGCCATCGCAGTGCCGGCGACATGTTCGTCCGCTCACCGTCCGCGGGCTACCGAAGCGCCCTCAATGCCCGGTTTGAGGCTCACTGGAGAATTTTTTTTTGATACTCGTCCAGCGGCGCCGGCGTGAAAATGGCGAGATACTGGTCGGTCTGGGCGATGCGGCCCCGGTCCGATTCGACCAGCCGGCGGATAAGCTGATGCTCGCTGCGGATGGTGAGCCGCTTGGCAGGGAATCCGCTCAGCCGCAACGCCAAATCCACTTGCTCGGGGAAACGCTGGTGCCGATCGAGAGCCGCGTTGACGGCCATTCTTGCGAAAGGTGGCCGTGAGCCGGGGTTCAGGAGGGTGTTGAGCTGGCAGTACCAGTCGGAGAACTCCCGGTACTCTTGGGAGATTTCGGAGTTCTCAACATTCATCGTCGCCAGATCGTAAGTGACCGTCTCACTGGAGAGCGTTAGTTTGCCCGTGGCCGGATCAAACGCTTCGTTAAATCGCGGATTCGCCAGGAAAGCCAGGAGTGGGTCCTTCTGGCCGGTCGCCCAGGTCTTCAGATGCTGGCAGAGTGAGCTGACTTTGTCGGTCGGCACCTCGGTTTTCACCCTGCGGGTCACGTCGAGCAAGATAAAGCGATGATTCCCCCGGTCGAACACCGTGATCTCCGCCGGCGATTTCAGGTAGTCGTAGACAACTCCCGAGCAAAAGATCGTCGTGCTCTCCACACGCGGTTCTTTCTCGCTGCCTACGTAAACGGCATTCTCGACCCGAAAATCCTCGGCCCTGGCCGTGTCCAAGATCGCCAAGCTGCCCACTGCAATCCCCAACCAAGAAAATGCCAGGAATGCCGCATTGGTCTTCGTTCGCATGACACCACCTGACGTAGGGGAATGGGGAAATCCAAAACCGGGCCGGCAGGATACGCAACCGGGGCGTGTATGTAAAGTGGAGAACCGCGGAAAATCCGCTCTGGCATTGCATTGGGGCATCTGCTACATTCCCGCGCGATCCAAAGGGGGCAATCCTCGCCAGGGATGATTTTTCCGCAAGGAGGCGGGAATGAGCACAAACCGCGAACGCCGGCTGCTTTGGCTGGGCATGTTTCTTACTGGACTGTTGTCGGCCGTTGCCGGCGCCGCCCCCTGGGAGCGTCTGCTGACGGCCAACCGCATCGAAGCCGCGCCGGACAAGGAATATCGGCTTACCGAGGAGCATGGGCCGTGGATGATCCTGGCGTGCAGCTTCTCCGGCGACGGCGCCGCGGAGCAGGCCCGTCAACTGGTCCTCGAGATCCGCAAACGCTACAAACTTCCCGCCTACATGTACGAGAAGACGTTCGACTTGACCAAAGACTCTGCCCGGGGCGGTGTGGATCGCTTCGGGGAGCCCCTCAAGACGCAGTATCGCCGCGGAATGAATTTCGAGGAGATCGCGGTGTTGGTCGGGGACTATCCCGCGGTGGACGACCCCGAGGCCCAGGAGACGCTGCGGAAACTGAAATACTATGCCCCGGAATGCCTCAAGCTCGAGAAGGACAAACCGACGGCCATGAACCTTGCCGGCCTGCGGCTCGTCCAGAAATACGTCCTGGCGCCCGGAAACGACAAGAAAAAAAGGGGGCCGATGGGCCACGCGTTCATCACGACCAATCCGCTTCTGCCCGACGAATACTTCGTCCCCAAAGGCCTCGATCCGATGGTGATGAAGGCCAATGAGGGGCTCGAAAACTGCCTCTTGGACTGCCCCGGCAAATACACGGTGCAGGTGGCCCATTTCACCGGCAAGGTGGTCCTCAAGCAGCAGGACATCGCGGATATCGAGAGCGGAAAACGCCGCATGCATGACCGCGAGGACGAGCAAAGCGGACTGGCCGCAGCCGGTGTCCGGGCGCACAACCTCACGGAAGCCTTGCGGAAGAAAGGCATCGAGGCCTACGAGTTCCACGATCGCTATGCCAGTATTGTCACGATCGGGAGCTTCGAGTCGGTCGGCACTCCGCGGCCGGACGGCAAGATTGAGATCAACCCCGAGATCCGGGCGATCATCGAGCAGTACAAGGCGAAGCCACAAAATGTTCCGGGCCATCCCACGGGAGCGATGGTCCCGCAAACGCTCGCCGGGATTCCCTTCGATGTCCAGCCGATCCCGGTGATGGTCCCCAAGCGATCGATCAGCGCGGCCTATGCTCGGCAAGCCACCACCGGCGTCTGGGAAAAACGCTAAAGCAATGACCAATCGGCCTCTGCTGGTTCTGGGCACTCGAAATCGCAAGAAGGGGCTGGAATTGGCCGATTTGTTCCAGCCGATCGGGCTGGAAGTCCGCACGTTGGCCGATTTCCCCGGCGCGATCGAAGTGGCGGAAACCGGTGATACCTTCGCCGCCAACGCGGCCTTGAAGGCCGTCCAGCAGGCCCGCCATCTCAAGCGATGGGTCTTGGGCGAGGACAGCGGGCTGATGGTCGATGCCTTGGGAGGGGCCCCGGGCGTGCTATCGGCCCGATTTGCCGGGCCTGGTGCGACCGACGAGGCGAACAACCGCCTCCTGTTGGAGCGACTCGGCCCGACGCCTCTCGAATCCCGCTCGGCACGGTACGTTTGCCATATGACCCTGGCCGACGCTGCCGGGGCCGTTCGTGCGGAAAGCGAGGACTATTGCCGCGGCCGGATCCTCTTCAGTCCCCAAGGGACTCACGGTTTCGGCTACGACCCACTCTTTGAAGTCGTGGAATACCGCCGCACCTTCGGCGACTTGGGGCCAGCCGTCAAGGCAGCGCTGAGTCATCGTGCCCGTGCCGCCAGAAAGCTCATCCCCTCTCTCCTCGCCCTGATCGACGCGGACCAGTGGGATTGAACTCGATCGGCAACTCCCGCGCGCCATCCTCGCATGCGGCGGAGTCATCGAGTAATCCTTCCACTTCCCATCATTCCATTACCCCGTTCCCCATCATCCCACCTCCCCGGCCACTCCGCGCTGCCGCCGGAACGTTTCATAAAACAGGATCCCGACCAGCGTCTTGGCGTCGCGGATCCGCCCGTCTGCGGCCATGGCCAGGGCGTCGTCCCAGGCGACAATTTTCGGCCGGATTTCCTCGCCTTTTTCCAGCGCCATCTCGCCCGCGGTCAGCCCGGTGGCGAGAAACAGGTGCATCTGTTCGCTGAGGATTCCGGGTGAGGAAGCAAACCGCACCAGCAGCTCCATCGAGCCGGCGCGATACCCGGTCTCCTCGGCCAATTCGCGATGCGCCGTCTCGAGCGGGGCCTCGTTGGGCTCCAGGGTTCCCGCGGGAAGCTCCAGCAACATCTCATCAACGGCGATGCGGTAGTTGTCGATCAATACCACGCGGTCGCCCTCCAGGAGCGGAAGGACCACCACCGCGCCGGGATGGCGGATGATCTGGCGGGCCAACCGCTCGCCGCTCGGGGTCCGCTGGTATTTGCGGACCACCTGGAAACGCTTGGCATCGAGCAGGACTTCCGGTTCGGCAGGTTCAGCCATGGGAAAGCTTCCGGTACAGGAGAAACGACGGCCTTTCCCACTGTATACCACCCACCCGCCCGTTTCAACCACCGCCCGCAAATGACGAATGACCAATGACCAATGACTACTCCCCTTTCACAACCGTTACAATCGCCAGGATTGTTGCGTCCGCCCGAGAAGACAGGATCTCCATCCCCGACTTTTGCCTCTCCGGGCGCGTGAACTAGATTTTCTTGGGCTCTTCCGGCGAAAACGGTACCGACCCAGACAATTTCCTTTTCAGGCAAATCGCTCATGTCGATCATGGATGTCCCTCCCCTCAGAGCCGCGTCCCATTTCGCGGCAGACACGGCCGAGTCGGCGGCCCACGCCGCGCCAGGTCTGCTCGTCCAGCGGATCCGGCAACTTGAGGCGGAGGCCGAGAGTCTTTCCGTCAACCTGGCGGCGACCTACGAAGAGATCAGCCTGCTCCACCGGATTGCACAAAACCTGAAGATCTCGAAAAGCGACGAGGAGCTGGGGCGGGTGGCTCTGGAGTGGATGCAGGAGGTGTTGCCCGCTCAGGCTCTGGCGATCCAACTCGTGCCCGTTGACGAAGAGGAGTCGCTTCTCACCAAGAAAACGCGCACGAACCACGTGCTGCTGTCGCTTGGCCCCTGCCCGGTCGACAGCGAGGAGTTCACCCGCCTGATGGCCCATCTCGGGCTCACGGCGGCGAGCCGTCCACGCGTGGTCAACTGCGGCGCCACGGACGATCCCGGCTGGCCGTTCCCGGCGATCCGGCAGATGATTGCCGTTCCGATGGCAGAGGGCCAGAACCTCTTCGGCTGGCTCGCGGCATTCAATCACTCCCAGGATCGTGAGTTCGGCACCGTCGAAGCCAGCCTGATGAACTCCGTGGGAGCGATCCTCGGCATCCATAGCGGCAACCTCGAACTCTACCGCCAACAGTCGGAACTCCTGGCGGGCGTTGTCCGGGCGTTGACCTCCGCCATCGATGCCAAGGATCCGTACACGTGCGGCCACAGCGACCGCGTCGCCCGCGTCGCCGTCCGTATTGCCGAGGAACTGGGCTTTGAAGGCGATGCCATCAACACGATCTACCTCTCGGGACTTCTGCACGACATCGGCAAGATCGGGATCAGCGACGCCGTCCTCCGCAAGCCGGGGAAGCTCACCGACCCGGAATACGAACACATCAAGACGCACGTCGAAATCGGCCACCGCATCCTCGTCGATCTCAAGAAGCTCGACGACGTCTTGCCGGTGGTGCTTTATCATCACGAATCGTGGAACGGGCAGGGCTATCCCCGGCAGTTGCCGGCCGAAGAAATCCCGCTCGCCGCGAGGATCGTCGCGGTGGCCGACTCGTTCGACGCCATGGGCAGCGACCGGCCCTACCGCAAGAGAATGTCCGACGAGAGAATCGACGAGATCCTCCAATCCGGCGCCGGCAAGCAATGGGATCCGCAAGTGGTCGATGCCTTCTTCCGGGCCCGCGACGACATCCGCCGCATCGTCGGTTGAATCCCGGACTCCAGGAGCGCCCGACGGCCTCACTCGATCTCCAGGAGCGGATCGACCTGCCCGTCGGTGTCGAAGCGTGCCACGAGCATCTGGGACACGAGGTTGTGGCCCAGCACGGTGCGGTTGCCCCGCGGGCGCAGCGTCCTGTAGATCAGCCACTGGTCCTTGCCGATCATCGCGCGGTAGCCGACGGCCGCATCCCGCGGCTGGGCGCTGAGGTTCTCAGCCACCGTCAGTTGCCGCCAGGTGAACGGCCGCTGGAAACGCCGCGCATCCAGATCGAAAAACAGAGGCGCAAACATCGCCGATCCTTCGTCGGACTGGCTCAGCTCGAGCCCCCGGCTCGTAGCCGAGACCGCGCCGGGCCGCGCGTCGCACCGCCATTCCGGCAGCGCCAGCGGCAGGACCAGCGCCCGGGGCTTCTTGCCGATGAGCATGACCTCGCGCGTATCGCCGGCCGACTGCAGCCGGACGGCTCCCGCCAGCGGCAGCGTGCCGTGGTACTCCAGACGCGTGCGCCCTTTTCCCAGGATCGCGTCCGCCAGGAAGAGGAATCGGTCCTCGCGCCCCAGCAGCAGATGGCGTTGGACGCGGACCTCCTCGCCCAGTGAGGCCTCGAGCTCCAGGTAGTCGACCTCGTCGTCCGTGTACCAGCAGATCTCTTCCCAGTTCGACTGCACCTCCAGCGATTCGCCATTCGAACGAACCTCCAGTCCCCAGGGGCCGGACCAGAGCACATCCGAACCGCAGCCCAATTCCACCTCAACCGTCCTCCCCGGGTACGCCGCCACCAGCCGAGGCTCCTTGCGGGGCCAGCCGGGCCGCAGCACCGACACCGCCGACCACTCGGAGTGCGTCGCGGAATCCGGCAGGCTCAACAGAGGAATCTGTTTCCCATGCTTCTTCGCGCCGGGCAGGACCAGCGCGGCGATGTCGCGATCGTCCCGGTCGCCGCCAAGTTCCAGCATGGTGTCGAAAAGCGGTCTGCACCATGGGCGCGCATGACCATCGCTGAACACCTGGCTGCCGTCGTGGCGCATCAAGCGGAGCGAAGCCCGGACGACCCAGCGGTATTGATCCTCCGCGACGCGGCTCCAGCATCCTTTCCCGATCCGGCCGCCCATCGCCCGGCACCGCGTCCAACAGGCGGTCAAAGGCCGGAAGATTGCCAGGTGAGAGCCGTGCGGAAGCCCCTCGCCGTCGAGCAATTGCTCCAGGCCCGTCGAAAGCGTCGCGCGGGCCGCACCGGCCAGTTTCCGGCACGATGAGATCTCCGGCAAGAGATAGGCAAGCGTCAGCGGCAGTTCACCCGCCAGCAACTGGTGGAGAAGTGGATCACTGCCGCAGACCTCCTGGCCCGCCTTTCTTGCGGTGGCAACCAGGTGCTCGAAAAGGGCCCACCATGCGGACTGGCCGGCGCAGCGAGGAAGTCCGGGAAGGGCGTGGGCCCAGGCCAGCGCCTCCAATGCGCGGCCGACCGTGAGCGGTTCGGCTGCGCAAAGCCACCGCGCGATTTCCTCATCGACCCTCGCGTCGGGCCGCGGACTCCGTGCCAGCCGGTCGATGGCTTCAAGCCGCTCCGCCAGGTCGATCGAGAACGACTCGCTGGGAAGCGACCAGGTCAGGGGATTGTCCTTCCCCGCGACAAGTTTGGCCAGCGGTTTCGGTTCTCGCCGGCCAACGACATGGCTTCTCCAGGATGCCCAGCCCTGCGAATCTTCGCCCGAATGGTAGGCCCGACGGACCTTTGCGGGGGCCGACTTATGCCACCGTCGTCCTGCCTCGCCATTGCTGAAACTGTCGGAAACCGACGCACGCCTTCTGCCGGTCTCGACGTTGACTTGGGTCTCGTTCTGGATCATGGGGTGTCTATCCGCGGCCGGTAGGGTATTGGGATTGGTTCAAGGCAAAGGGACTGGCCGGTGAGCCACGCATCGGTAAGCACCCGAAAAAACGCACCGTGGTGAGCTGATTATCCCCGCTGCTGAACCAAGCCCGGAAAGCCGCCCGGGTGGCGATTGGACCGTCAAGCAAACGGCGGGTATCCTATCCTATTGTCCGGGCCGAAACAGTATAGCAGAAGCCGGGCGGCTTTGCCTCGGGGCAAGGGCCGGCGAGGGCTCTTGGGTCGAGAAAACGATATGAGACGTTCGCGGTGTTATCCGTCCGTCGGCTGGTGTTTGTTCGCGGCAGCCATGCTCTTGGCAATCGGTGGCTGTCGGCGCGAGAGCGGACCTGTCGGAACAGTGGCCGGCCCGGCGCCTCCGGCGGAACCGACCGTCGGCGAGACGCCGCGAACATCCACCCCGCCTCCATCCCCGGCTGAGCCTGCGGTTTCCACGCCGTCCCCGCCGCCGATGACCGACGGACGGGCTGAGCCGGCGTCAGCTCCCGCCGAAGACTCGGCTGCTCAACCGGAATACGATCCTCAAAAGGCAGTGCCGCTGGCCGACAACCCCGAACGGCTCCAGCGGCTCGATCCGGCCTACCCGGTCTGGTTCGACAAACAAGAGCGGCGCGTTCTTGTGGCCGGGCAGATCTGTGCTCGCGAAGTGCCGCTGGAGTTGTTTGCCTGCCTCCGCGGCACGAAAGAACACGAGGCGATCATCACCGTCGACACAAGAGCCCACATCGTCCATGCGGGGCTCTTGGCGGCAGGCGCCAATCCGGGCAATCCCGTGCAGTTCTACCCCGAGTACGTCCCCGCCGCCGGGTCCGAGATCGAAGTCACCGTTGTGTGGCAGGACGAAAAGGGACAGCGCCGCACGGCACGCGCCCAGGACTGGATCCGCAACCTGGAGACGAAAGAAGCAATGCAGTATCCTTGGGTCTTCGCGGGCAGCCAGTTTACCAAGGACGAACAGACCGGCCAGCAGTACTACCAGGCCGATGGCGGCGACTTCATCTGCGTCTCGAATTTCCCCAGCGCCATGCTCGATCTGCCGATCAAGAGCAGCGACTCAAACGCCGCACTGGTCTTCGAAGCCTACACCGACCGGATCCCGCCGCTGGGCACGTCGGTGACGCTGATTCTGAAGCCGGTCCCAAAATGAGCGCGGGGTCGGGCAGGACCGTTGGAGTCCTGTTAGGGCCTCTTACTCCCTCGCCGCTTTGATGCGAAGATTCCGGTAGGCGACCGGCCCGTGATCGCCTTGCAGGAACAAGGGGCCCCGGGCCACTTCCTTCTCCTTGCGCCAGGCATGGCCCGTGGGCCATTTCAGTCCGATATTCTCGTGGAGGACCCGCCCATTCAGCGTGACCTTCACGAAGCGGGCGTCTTCGATCTTCTTGCCTTCGGCGTCGAAACGCGGCGCGCGGAAGACGACGTCGAGCTCTTGCCACTCGCCCGCCGGTTTGCAGGCGTTGACTGGCGGCGGCACTCCCTCGTCGATCGTGTGGTACCGCGGCTCCAATTCGGCGCGGGGGTAGACGCCGCCGCAGTCGCTGGCGGTCGGCTGCGCCTTGCCGAAGCTGTCGGCGATCTGGATCTCGTAAAGGCCCTGGAACTTGACCCCGGCATTCGACCCCTTGGGCACCAGGAACTCGATATGGATCTCCTGGTCCGCGAAGCTCTGCTTGCTGGTGAGATTCCTGGACTCCGCGCGGCCGCTCAGGGAACTGATCAGCACGCCCCGCCCCGGCATGGCAACCAGCGCGCGAACATCTTGCGGGTCGAGCGCCGCATCACCCCCTACGGTCCAACCCCCGCATTCCCCTTGCCATGCCCCCAACGCATCGTTCCCGATCAGTTCCAGCCAATCCTCCCCGTCCGCGGCCGACGCAAAGGTGCAGATCGCGAGAACAATGAACACTGCCATGATCGAAATGGTTTTCACTCATCCGGTTCCTTGGTTGTGGAAAAAAGGGGCCCCGCGGTCTCTCGTCCGGCCATCGGCCGCTGTGAAGACTATTCTAATCCCCTTCAAACCTGCCTGCATCGGGTACGGCGGATAGTCCCGTAGGACGGCCTTCCCAGGCCGTCAGCCCCGTAGGACGGCCTTCCCAGGCCGTCGCGACGGTCTAGGAAGACCGTCGTACGGGCATTCTCGGCTCCGCCGATCGCCTCACTTCCCCGTCGTGCGAGCTGGGCTTGTCTCGGACGGGACAATCCGGCATCATCAAACCTGCCTTGGCCTACGCGCCCGGGCGGACTACCCTACGGGAGGCCACCCGGAAGCGTGTGACAAACAAGAGACTACGACTTCGGGACGGCGAAGCGGCATGGCCGAAGTAGGGTAACCATGTCAGAAAGCGGATATCATGAGCCAGCGCGACCGCGATCGTGAAGGACCAATGGAGATTGCCTTGGTCGGCGACCTTACCGAGAACCAGTCCGATTTGTGCGGCCGGCTCTTGGAAGTGGAAACCGGCGGCGAGTGCATCCTGTGGATCGATTCGTTGGGCGGCAGCCCATACAGCGCCTTGGCGTTGACTTCCCTGATCCTGCTCCGCGGACTGAAGGCGACGGCCGTGGTGGCCGGCGAGTGCTCTTCCGCCGCGCTCTGGCCGTTCGCGGCCTGCAAACAGCGCTACGTGACGCCGTTCAGTTTCCTCCTCTTTCACCCCATGAAATGGCAGAGTGAAGAGAACGTCGGTCTGACCGAGGCGGCGGAATGGGCCCGCCACTTCGCCCAACTGGAAAGCGACATGGACCAGTTGCTGGGTGAGCTTCTCGGCATGCCGCTGGAGACGATCAAGCAGTGGATGGTCCCCGGCCGCTACCTCTCGGGCCGTGAACTGGCCGAGGCGGGACTGGCGGAACTGGTCGATCTGAAACCGATGACCTTCCGGCGGCAAAAGCGATGAAATCCGCGGTTGCGGTGCTGCTTGCGGCGGTCTGCTCGTGCGGTTGCGGAAACCGCAACAGCCCGGGTCACCCGCCGCCGGCCCAAGCCAAGGCCGAAGATCTCGGGCAACTGCCTGGGCTGAAGGCTACCACCAATCTCGAATTGCGTGCGGAACTGGCTCGCATTGTCGAGGAAAATGGCACGCCCGAGCAGTTGGTCCGGTCCAGGGTCGCCGATGCGGAGAATGCCGCGGCGGAACTCCGGGCATTGTTCCCCGATGCAGCCGTTTCCTCGCTTCTCGGCAACAGCACCGACCTGTATCCATCCACCGAATTCGTTTTTTCTCCAGTTGCCCTGGAAAAGGCCGTACGGTTCAAGAGGCGCTACCAATCTCAACGAGAACAGGCTCGCAAAGCGCTCGCCAGGCCGACGTGCAGCTTCAAGATCGAGTACACGGCCGGTTTCACGGCCGACCTCACGTTGGTCGACGTGGTGCGGATTTGCGGCCGCCTCGAAGCATTTGAGGCCGCGGACTGCCTGTCGAAGCCCGATCTGGACGGGGCCGTTGTTGCCGTGCGGCAGATGCTTCGGCTGGCCTCGTGCCTGGCAGCCGAGAAGCACGTGACGGCGCGCCTTCAGGCCGCGTTTCTTCGCAGCGAAGCCCTCGCAGCCCTCCAGGCCGTCGTGAAACACCCGAAGATCGCGATCGGCCACTTGGAGCGGTTGGCTTCTGCGGTTTGTGAAGACCTCTCCGCCTGGCCCCGCGACGCCGATGCCTGGTTTGGCGATCGCGCCGTCGGACTGCACGCCTACGAAATCGTCCGCGCCGATCAGGCGGCGGCCCTCCTTACGGAAGACGAGGTGTTCCAATTCACTGCGGAAGGAATCCTGGAAGAATTCCCGCGCAGGGCACGCCGGACGGTCGACGCAGACGAACTCTACTACCTCCGGGCCATGCGTAAGATCATCGAAAGCTGCACGCGGCCTTATTACGCACGCGCTGAAGTCTTCGCCGATCTCCGCAACGATCTCCAGCAGAAGCGAAACTCCTCCGACTTTCCCATCGTGGCGGGCAGGCTCTTGTTGCCAAACATCGAGCAGGGGCACGCGATCCAGGCCCAGGACCGGGCCAACTGCGAGGGCTGGGCCGTCGCTCTGGCCCTGGTCACCGGCCGGGACAGGCCGCCCTACGAAGTCAATCCCCTGACCCGGAAGAGCTATCGCGTCCGACGCGAGAAAGGCTGGGTTTACGTCGGCAATGTCAGCGATGCCGAAATCGCAAACCAGTCAACCGTCGCCGTCCCCGATTTCTCGCAAGAAAAGTAGCAGGCACGCTCCGCCGTGCCGTCCGCCGCGCCACGCCGGAGCGTGCTACCCGGAAGTGCGACAGTATTTCCCCGCACTGCAAAGAAACAGGATTTGCGCGCCGTGCGCAAATTCATACTCTTAATCTTAATCTTAATCTTAATCTTAATCCTCTTTCCTTCGGTTGCGGCCCAATTCCGCGCCGCCATCTTCAAGTGCTCGGAAGTACAATGGAGTAGGCGAACGGCCGAGTCGAGTCGTGCCCTGTCCATCCAGTCAATGCCTGCCGATTCCCCAAGTCCCACGACTTCACTGCCGCTCGGCCGAACCAACGCCTGCCAACCGCCTCGCCGAACCCCGAACCCCGAACCCCGAACCCCGAACCCTGAACCCCGAACCCTGAACCCTGCCCCCTGACCCCTGACCCCTCCCCGATGCCCCGCAAGAGCACTCGACGCGATTTCCTCCTCGGCAAGTCGGCCGCCGATGCCGTGGGCGATCTGGCCGATGGGTTCGCGTCGGGAATCTGCCCCTTGGAAGAGCCGGCCGGCGGCGCCTACCTCGTCCATGTTGCTCGGCCCGCGATGGCCGCCCAGTTCGAATTGTTCTTCAATGCCGGGCAGTACGAGGCCGACTTGGAAGCGGCCCTGGAAGCCCTCGATCTCGTGGAATCCCTCGAGCAGCAGATGACCTGGTTCCGCGATGCCAGCGAACTCAGCCGCATCAACCGGTCGGCCGCACACGAACCGGTTGAGGTTGAGCCGGGGCTGTTTGCCCTCCTGCAACGGTCGCTCGAACTGAGCGACCAGACCGGCGGGGCGTTTGACATTACGGCCGGCCCTCTCTGGGAAGTCTGGGGCTTCTCGCGTCGTTCGGGCCGTATTCCCACCGCGACGGAACTGGCCCAGGCCAGGGAAAGCGTTGGCAGCCATCTCGTCGAATTGGACTCCGCCGCGCGGACCGTCCACTTTCGCAAGCCCGGCGTGAGGCTCAACCTGGGTAGCATCGGCAAAGGATATGCCCTGGATCGCTCTGCGGAGATCCTCGCGGAGAAAGGCATCGGCGATTATCTCTTCCACGGCGGCCAAAGCAGTGTGCTCGCCCGAGGAACCAACATCGAAGCCAGACTCCCCCAGAACGATGAAGGCAATCCTGCTTCAGGGTGGACGGTCGGACTTCGACACCCACTGCGTCGCGGGGACCGCCTGGCTCAGATCCGCCTCCGCGACCAGTCCCTGGCAACCTCCGGAACCGGAGTACAGTTCTTCTGGCATCAAGGAAAGCGGTACGGGCATATTCTCGACCCGAGGACCGGGTGGCCAGCGGAGGGTTTGCTTTCCGCGACCGTGGTCGCTCCCAACGCCACGCTCTCCGATGCGCTGGCGACCGCGGTGTTTGTGATGGGAGCCGAGCAAGCATTCGATTTCTGTGCCGATCGACCCGAAATTGGACTGGTGCTGGTATTACCCGCCAAAAGTGGTGGTCTAGAGGTCAAGACCGCCGGACTGGATGAGTCTCAGCTCATTATATCTTGACCTCGCCACCCATATTCACCAAACGGTGCAGCCTTTCATCGCGTATACTTACAGTTGTACCCCGCAAACCGACTTTGTAGCGGGCCGGTTGCGAGGGTCTCCAAACCGATCTGGTTCTATTGGCCAATCCGGCTAGAATGCGGCCCTTTTGTGGCTGCCTCGCTAACCGGCCAAATCTCGATGACAACTCTTTTGCTTTCCCATGGTTCTTATCTCCTGATCGTTGCCATCTTAGTGCTTACCGGCGCTGGGCTTCCGATCCCCGAGGAGGTACCCGTCCTCACCGCGGGGGTCATGGCCGCGCATGGGCAGTTGGACGTCTGGATGGCATTTGGCGCGTGCTTGGTCGGCGCCCTGCTCGGCGACAGCTTGATGTACCTGATTGGCTACTCCTTCGGTCGCGGCGTCCTGCGTGAGCACCGCTACTGGGCCTGCTTCGTGAAACCCGAGCAGGAAGTCCGCATGGAACAAATGATCTCGCGCCACGGCCTGAAGGTCTTGTTCCTCGCGAGGTTCCTGGTCGGCTTGCGTCTGCCGATCTACCTGGCCGCGGGCATCTTACGATTACGGTTTCGCCGGTTCTTTTTGATCGACTTGTTTTGCGCATCTTCAGTAATCGGGGTCTTTTTCCTCCTCAGCTACCACTATGGCCAGACGATTACTGGCTGGATACGGCATGCGGAGATCGCCGCAAGCCTTGTCGCCGTCCTGGCCCTTGCCGTGGCGGGGCTGTTCTACTGGCGTTGGCACCGACGAAGACTGGCCGATCCGGCGATTCCGCTGCACGCGAGCGATCCGCTTTCCGCCGCGGAATGTTCCGAACGCGGCTTTCTCGAGGTCGAGAAAGTGGCGTAGAGCTCCGCCGATCTTCGACTGACGGGTGTAGCCGAACTCGCGAGAGTTCGTGGCCAGAGCCGTCACCACTTCTGCCACTCCCAATCGGAGACGAGCGGAGCAGCAGAGCCCTCGACTCGCCCGTGTTTGTCGATCGCCAACGGTATACAATAAGAACTACTGAAAAGAGGTCGGCTCCGCGGCCAACGTAGTATGGCTTGCCCACGCACGCAACATGTTGCGGTGTCTGCCCCGTGTGAGAGCCCCTACCTCAACTTCCCTCTCCCGCTTCGGGAGAGGGGCAGGGGGTGAGGGCAGTCGGAGTCGCATTAGGGCCTCTTTGGGCATTTGAGCGCATTTTCCGTGTCCCCGAGGGTAGCATGATCCTGCCGAAGCCTTTTTGCCGGGTCGGTTGTGCCCTGGCGATTGCCGTCGGAATTCTGGTTCAGGTGAGTTCTGCCGCCGAACCTCTGGAGACCCCCAAGCTCTCGGAGGCGGCCCGGTCCGGCTGGTTGAATTTCGGTCTGCTTTCTGGAAAGGTCACGCTGACCGGCTCTCGATTCGGCAGCATCAATTCCACCTCTTCCAGCAACGGCCGCACCGAACGTCTCACGATTCGCGCGACCGGAAGCGGACCGGCGGTCAAGTACGAGATGACCGGTTCCCGCGGAGGATTCACCCTCGAAGTCTCCGCGCAGGATCAGCTCTCGATCCAGTGGAAGCCCGAAGGCGAATCGTCGGTGCCGGTCAAGTTCTGGCAGGAGCCGGGCGAGAAGGTGAACCTGGAAATTGGCGCCGCTGGAACGGAGAAGGTCTGCCGTGCGCCCAGCATCTGGCACCTGCTGATTGCTGAGCCCGCGGCGGCGCGACAGCACCTTGTGCCGATCTTGAAACTGTTCCAGTTCGACATGGATACGGCCGCTGCCGCCGATCAGGTCGAGTCGATCCTGCTCACCGCGGGTGCGCCCGTGGTCGTCCCCGACCGGCAGCGCTGGGCCGCCCTGATCGAAAGACTCGGGGCCGAGTCGTTTGCCCAGAGAGAGGAAGCCGACCGCGAACTCCGCGAAGCGGGACGCATGGTGGTCACCTACCTGGAGCGCCTGGACCCGAGACAACTCGACGCGGAACAGCAGTACCGTATTCGCCGAATCATCCAATCGGTATCCGCCGGCACGGGCAACGACACACCGGAGCGGGTTGCCGCCTGGTTGGCCGGCGATCCCTCGGTATGGCTCTCCTTGCTGGCTCGCGACGACGAGTCCGCTCGCCGTATGGCTTCAGTGCGGTTGCAGAAACTGCTCGGCCATCCGATCACGTTCGACCCAACCGCAGCCGCCGACGCCCGCGCGGCACAAATCGAACAGCTCCGTCTGCAACTGGCGCCCAAATAGGCATCAGCCGCCCGTCCTGTCCGGCAGAGTCGCAGAGTGGTGAACTGCCTCTGCCTTTTCACGCAGGCAGGAGACGAGCCTCCTGCCGACCAGCCGCGGAGCGGCGATCGACAATTGCCAGGGGTGTGAACCCCTGGAATGGAGGCATGCAATCGCTTTCAATGTATTTCCAGCCCCGGGAGGGGCGACAGAGGGAGCAGCTCTGGGGTCAGGCCGGGATTAGGGACTAGCCGATGCGCCTTCCACGCCGCTAATCCCTCATCGCGGCCTGCCCCCAAGCACTCCCGTGCGAGCGATTGAGACATAGGAATGGTTGGCCCGTTGGGCCGAAGGGTGACTGACAGGCAAACGATCTGTAT
>JABWBD010000140.1 GCA_013360685.1 Pirellulales bacterium | reverse complement strand
CGGCCTTCAGCGCGGCGATCGCCTGCGGCGCATGGAGATGGACGGGCGTGGCGAGGTAGACCGCGTCGACGGCCGGGTCGGCGAGCATCTCGTCCAGGCGGGTGTACACCTGCTGGGGCGCCAGCGACTCGATTTCCGCGCGGCGCGACTGCGGATCGATCTCCACGCAGGCACGCAGCACGCTGTCGGGCTGATGGAGGATTGCCGCGCCGACACGTTTGCGGACGATGTCTCCGATTCCGAC
Organism: Pirellulales bacterium; assembly: GCA_013360685.1. Taxonomy (GTDB): domain Bacteria; phylum Planctomycetota; class Planctomycetia; order Pirellulales; family Thermoguttaceae; genus JABWBD01. The sequence continues at coordinate 17,701 of JABWBD010000140.1, read as the reverse complement.
GATGGCCCAATTCACACGGCGGCTCGACATGGTGTACCTCACTGCGACCGGACGGTCAATTGTTGAATGCTCTGTTTGATTGCCCAGGCCGCGTACTGCAGATCCTCCTCAGAGGATTGCGCGAACACCGGCAGGCTCAGGACCTCCGTGCCGGCGCGCTCGGCGATGGGGCAGTCGCTGTTGTCGTAGTCCAGTCCCTGAAAGACCTCCCAGGTCCACACACACGGATAATGGACGGCGGTGCCGACCTGGTACTGGCGCTTGAGGTGTTCCTGAAACGCATCGCGCGTGAACCGCACCTTGTCCGTATCGAGGCGGACGACGAAGAGGTGGGCGCCGTGCCCGTCTTCGATGCCGGCGGGCAGGACGAGCTCTTCGACGTCCGCGAGCAATTGCCGGAGCCGTATCATGGCGGCCAGTTTCAAGGCGATGATACGGCGGGCCTTGGCGATCTGCGTGAGCCCGACGGCCAACTGGGGCTTGGTCATGCGGTAGTTGAAACCGAGGTCGACCACGCGGAGCCTGGGACCGCCGTAGACGTATCCGAAGGTCTTCTTCCGCCGCACGGCCTCGGCGAAATCGGCGTCTTCGCTGGTGACCGCGCCGCCTTCGCCGAGCGTGGTGATATTCTTGTTCGACTGGAAGCTGTAGCAGCTTGCCGTGCCGGCGGCGCCGATCGGGCGGCCGCGGTAGCGAGTCCCCACGGCGTGGGCGGCGTCGTAGATCACCGGGATGCCGGTCTGGCGGCCGATCGCGTCGAAGCCGTCGATGTCGGCCGGGCAGCCGGCGAAATGGACGGGAAGGATGGCCTTGGTCCGCGGGCTGATCTTTTTGCGAACGGCCGCTGGGTCAAGACAGAGAGTTGTCGGGGCGATATCGGCAAAGACGACGCGGGCCCCCCGGGCCGCCGCGCAGGTGGCCGTGCAGACGAACGTCAGCGGCGTGGTGATCACTTCGTCCTGGGGGCCGATGCCCAGGACCATCATGCACGCATCCAGGGCGGTGCCGCAGGAGTTGAAGGCAACCGCGTGGGCGGCGCCCTCGTGCGCGGCCAGCGCCGTCTGGAATTCCGCTTCTTCGGGCATGGGGAAGAAGCTGCCGCCGGGCTCGGTGGCAGCTTGCATGACGCGCGCGGCCGCCGCGGCGTCGTCCGCTTCGAACATTCCGCCCAGCGACAGAAAGGGGACACTGCGTTTGGCGAAGCTCATACGAGGTTCCTCAACGATGGCCGGTTGACAAGGGGACGGGCACTCGGAGAATCAAAACGGGGACGCAACTTCTATAGCATCTCATGTTAGAATGCCCGAGACACCGATGGTCACGACAACCAATGTTGCCTTTCGCTCCGCGAAAGTAGCGATACTATTGCGGAGCGAAAGGCGACGATGGCGGGCATTACTAACCTGAGATACTGTACTATGTTACCCTTCACCGAAGGCTAGCAGCGTCCCTGTTTCGGGAACCTATCGTCCCTGACGTGACCGGAGGCGTTGCTGCAAATCAGCCAAGAGCGCCGAAAGCTCGTCTGTCGGACGTTCGAGGAGGCTTTCGGTCGAACTCGACTGCTCACCGAGGAGTTGTTGAAGCAACTGAATCTTCCCCAGCAGTGAGCCCTCTTGCCGTCCCTCTTGCCGTCCCTCTTGCCGCCCTTCTTGCCAGCCCTCCTGCCGCGCACCTTCGAGGGCCCACAGGTAGTCGCGTTGTGCCTTTTCACGCTGGTCGTACATCACTCGATCCTCCGTTTTCCCCGCGATCGCTTCGATCGCTGTAATTGCTCCCTGAAAATCTCTGCCCGGCAGCAATTCCCGCAACCGCTCCGGCCCATACCGATCTGCGAACAAAAAGAAGAACGCCCATTGTTCGATCGCCGTCGCCTCGGGAATTGTCTCTTCTCGCAAATTGTACTTCGTCAACTCAACCGTGTGTACCTCGATCGAATCCGAGATTTCCATATCGTACTCTGCATCCACCAACCGGAAACGGTGGTGTGGTGTGGAAGCGTCCCGGAACAGGATCTTGTTGAGCAAACAAATCGAAATCGCCGGCCGCAGATCGGCGTAGTTCTGTCCGGTGCCAAGTTGATCGACGTACAGCGTGCAGGCGTAGTAGACCAACCGTTGCAGCAGGCCTGCGAAAATGGATACCTGCATCTCGATGTTCAGCCACCGGCCAGCCGAGTCGCGCGCCCGAATGTCCAGCACGATCAGCTTGTCGTCCGCAAAGTCTTGATAACTGAACGGATTGAGCAGCTCGACGTGAACAATGGGGTCGGCAAGCTTCAAAATTGCATTGAGCAAACCAATCAGAATTGGCGAATTCTCCGGACTGCCGAAGATCTTCTTGAACGCGAAATCGACGGTCGGTTTGATTCCCAGCAACATCTTCTTCCTCCGCCGAGCCACAATGACCATGGGCCATGAGATATTGTAGATGCAGAAGCCGGAAAGTGAAAGGTGTCAACTCGATTCTTGTCTGCTATTCATTTCTGTTGCGGACCGTAGCCGCGGCGGTCGAGGGAAAGCGAGGCAGCGGTCGATTCGCGGGGCACTGCGGCGCGGTACGCTCTCGCGATTTCCGCTCCCGTGGCCGCCACGCACTCCAGACCGTGGGTCTCGGCGATGCGAAACGCGTGCTCGATGACGGCTCCCAGCGTCTGGCGGCGGAAGTCGCGGGGGTCGGCGTATTCGAACGTGTTGTGGGTTGCGGCACGAATCACCTTCACCGGCACGGCTTGCTGCACCTGGCGGCGGACCGCCTTGTCGATGGTGTACCAGTGGTTCTTGGCATCGACCAGTTCGATCCGCAGGTCGAGCGGATGGCGTCCGCCCCACATCCGTGAATCGGGGTCGATCGTGGGCGGGATTTCCACGTAGTCCAGATCGCCCACCAGGACCCGATTGAAACGATGTGCGTAGTGGACGTCCAACGGCGCGCCGGCGTGAACGGAGGCGCATTCGGGGAGCACGCGCGTGGGTAGAGAGGTCGTCCCGTGGCGAAACCCCAGGTTGTGGAGCACCCCGTAGGTGAAGTCGTTGGTCGAGAGGTAGCCGACGCAGATGTTGTCGGGCGGAAAGCCGACGACCTGGGAAAATCGGTCGGCCGCCTGGCGGAGGATGCGAGCCTGGTCGTCCGGGCCGTACACGCCCAGGAACTCCTGGTGGCCGTCGGCGGCCGGATGGACGTGTAGGCCCAACTCGTGCCCACGGGCGTGCAGTTCGCGGTAGAGATCGCCATGCGCTTCGATGTCGCCGGGGAGAACGTGGAACGTGCCGCGAAGTCCGCGGCCCTCGAGGACCTCGGCGAAGCCGCGAGATGCTCTTTCGCCGAGTGCCGCGTCGGCAATCGCCGGCTGGGTGGCCTCGCAATCGATGGACAGGGAGAAGTACAGCCGCTCGGCCATGAGACGTGGGCTCCGGTGGAAATGTGTCTTAATACTTCTAGGGAACGAATTGCAGGCTACCCCAGTACACTTGATCGGTTGCATAGGGGTCGATCGAGGCGTGCGGCGGCAGATCTTTGGTAAAGATGCCGTACAACTGCATTTTGCGGATGTAGTAGCGGTTCGGCCGGAACCTCGAAATGAGCCGAGCCGTCGGAGTAAAGTCCGAAATTGCCGTACCAGTGATCGACGCCCGAGATGCGCTGGGCAAAGCCAATCTCCTCGCAACCGTCCAACGGTCCGGTAAGTACGCGATCGCGTAGTTGGTAGCTCGTTGTCGCGCTGCTCAGGTCCGGTCGGAAGTCGGCGGCACGAGCTTCCAGTTCCGCGGCAGATGGTATGCCGACGGTCGCGGGCAGGCAGGCAAGAACCAACCGGGCGACCACGGACAAGCGGGCAGACGCTTTGCCCTCGATAGGCGAAGTGGACGTTGGAACGCTCGTGGCCAAAGGCTTTTCCTCTCACGGGTCAGATGGGTGGGAAATGCGTCCGTGAGCCTTTTTGCAACAATCAACGACTGTTGCGAAAAGGTCTCGGGCGAGGCGCATGTTCGCATGTGGTTTGCACGCTTGCAGTTACGTTATGGACGCTCGACGTAAACTCTACACCGGCCACCAGAGGTGTGTTGCAGACCCCCCCCTTGCACACCACTCACCGGCAGGGGCGTTTCTGCGGAGGGTTTCCTTCACGAGGAAATCGCACTGTTCGTGCCGGGGGCCTTGGCGCGCCGGAGCAGGTCGGCCGTCTCCGCTGATCCTCGCCAGTCTGCTCAGGCTAGCAAACTGCGGGGCACAATTCCAAGCAGCCGTTATTGTGCATCCGGATCCATACGATAGCGAAAGACCAAAGAACTCGCAACCAGATGTGTGCGAGTGACGGAGGCATGGGAATCGTTGGCCCGTTGGGCCGAAGGAAGACTGAAAATGGACGAACGGGGGATCATCTTCTGGGCGGCGCCCCAATTGCCAGGGTGTCGTTCTTCGCTGAGAGGACGCCTGGGCCTTTGGCCCGCGTCTGGTTCGGCCTGCGTGCTTGGTTGGCCCCGAACGCCATCCGTTCATTCGGCTCGCATGATGTTCCGGCTCCCGGGCGGAGAGGAGTATCTGCACGTCTTTGGATTCCGACTATGACTGACTCCGGCCTGCAGCCGACCGGTGCGGCAAGAGCCCATTGACCGGGCCGACAGCATTGTCGAAGATTGACTGCCAGTCGTATGAGAATAGCCTCTGGCGAAAGCCGCTGTGGCGGCGGAAAGAACCTCGATGAATGGCAACACGACACGGCGAGATTTCTTGCGCGCATCGGCCGCGGCGGGCGGCTGTCTGGCGCTGGGGGGAGTCTCTGCTGCGAGACGACCATCGCGCGCGGGAGAGCAGCCGCCGACAGGACCGATTCCGGCAGGAAGCCAGGTCGGCAGTTCCGCGAAAGCCATCGCGAAGGCCCCTGTCATCGTCATCACGCAGGCGGTCTCGCGCGACGTCAACCCGCGCGCCGGTGCGTGGGCCTATATCGTCGAGGTCCTCCGACGCGCGGGGCTGTTCTTCGAAGAATTATCTCCGACCCAACTGCCGATCCTGGCGGGCCGATCGGACGCGATCATCGTACTGGCCGGGCACCTGCGGCTCACGTCCCCCGAGCGCGAGCTTCTGGCGACGCTGGTCGAAAATGGCAACTCGCTCCTTGGGATTGGTGGAACTTCCGGTCTGGAGCGGGTTTTCGGCGTTAGCGGCATGAGCCCCCTGGCGGAAGGCTGGATGAAAGTGTCCGCTGAGGATCATCCCCTGACGGCAGGCTTGCGCAGCTCGCTGCACGTATTTGGCGGCTATGTCGCAAAGCCCGGCTCCGCGGCGTCGCTGGCGCAAGTGGAAGGAGGCGTGCAACGCACTGCCCGAGGCAGCGCCATCCTGGAAAACCGGCTCGGCCAGGGCCGGGCCATCCTGCTGGCGCCCGATCTGTTGTTTTCCATCGTCCACATGCAGCAAGGGCTGCCCGTATTGCAGGACGGCAAGCCAGCGCCGGAGGATTCCGCGCGAGTGGACGAAGGCACCCTAAAAGCCGAAGACGGCCTCGTGCTCGACTGGCAGCGGGACCGCTCGCCGATGCGGCCGGACGACGGGCCGGTGTTTCTCGAACCCATCAGCGACGAGTTGCGCGAGATCATTCTCCGAGGCATCTTTCACGCCGCCGATCAGCGGGGCGTCGCTCTGCCGATGCTCTGGTATTGGCCGTCCGGTCTGAAGGCCGTCGGCCACATCTCCCACGACAGCGACGGCAATGATCCCAAGAAGGCCGAAACGACGCGAGAGGTGATGAACCGCTCGAACGTGAAATCGACTTGGTGCATCCTCTACCCGGGCGGGTATCCCAGGCCGTTCTACGACGCCTTGAAGGACCAGCAGTTCGAAATCGCCTTGCATTACGATGCCCATACCGGCGGCGAGGAGACTTCCTGGTCGAAGGACAATCTCATCTTGCAGCACCAATGGCTCCTGAAAGAGGCCGGTCTGGAACAGGTCATATCCAACAAGAATCACTACACGCGATGGGAAAACCGGCTCGATTTCTTCCGCTGGTGCGAGGACGTCGGCATCCGCTGCGACCAGACCCGCGGGCCGAGCAAGAAAGGGACGATCGGTTTTTCGCTGGGCGGCTCGCAGCCCTATTTTCCGATGGACGATCAGGCCGACTCGCCCCGTTTCCTGGAGGTGCTGGAAGTGAACATGCTCACGCAGGACCTGGTCCATATCTGCCCGGGAGAGTACGGCAGGCAACTGGTCGATTCGGTGTTGCGGCACCACGGCGTCGCGCATTTCCTCTTCCACCCAGCCCACGTCGTCAAGCCGCCCGTGGCCGACGCCCTTTGCGGCCTGATCGATTACGGCAGATCGCAGGGACTTCAATGGTGGACAAGCGAAGAGATTTATCGATGGGAGAGGCGGCGGCGAGCCGTCGAAGTGCAGTTCGAGACGGGCACCTCGCTCACGCTACGTTCGGCGGAACCGCTCCGGCAGGCCACGCTGCTGGTCCTGAGCCCGCGAAAAACGCCCCAACCGCTCAGCCTCAACGGCAGGCCCGCGCAGGGTGAACGCCGGACGGTGCACGGCTTTGAATTTCAGGCCGTGACCGCGGATCTCGCGCGCGAGATTACGCTGCGGATCGGATAGGTTTCCCAACTGGCGGTCCGCGCGGCGGCAATGGCTCCCACACACCGCAATGACGCAGGATCTTCCCGATCATGTCGCGCTGCGGCAGTTCCAGAGACTCACCCTGCAGCGCGAACGGGAATAGCGGAATCCAGTACGTAGCCGGCGCCTCGCCTGACGGCAAGCCGGGACGTCAGCCGTCGAATATTCCCAGCATCCACACGAAACACGATCCCTGGCCTTACTGCTTCTACCTCGGTTCGGACAGCTTGGTCCGCAGCGGCAATACCCCTATGCTTTTGATGTGGATCATTATCTCGTGGCCTTCAACCCCTGCGGCCATTTCCTCAAGGGCCCGTACAGCGTCCCCTTTGGCGTGTATACCGTGACGGCCGAGGGCCGGCGCGAACTCTTAGCGTTTGACTGGGCCAATTCCTGCGGGCAGGCGATGCCCGTAGCAACCCGTCGAAGGCCGGCGGCCATGGCTTCCCGGGTCGATTGGAGCGGGAGTTCCGGCACGTCTTACGTGCACAACGTATTGGTTCTCCGACGGAGTCTCGATGGCGGCAAAACGTGGCTGCCGATGCAAATTGCCGTCAAGGCAGTTCCCGAAGCGGCCATGAATCCCTGCCCGCTCTCGATCGGAGCACTGGCAACGTGATCCTGGTTTACGACCTGTGGCCAGAATATGTCAAGGCTCAGTAGGCATAGACAAAGTAGGCGTCGCCCTGCTATGATGCATGGGCAAGCGAGCCTGCAACGCTTCCAGTCTCAATGCAAGTGGGAAATGTCGGTCGAGAGGATTCGCAGTGGCGCATCGCAATCGTTTGAAATGGGTCGGCATATTGGCCGTCGTCGCGGTCGCAGTGCCGGCATGGACAACCTGCGGCGCGGAGATTTCGCCCAACGCGGGCAACTCCGGGCGGAAGTATACGCTCAACAAACTCAGCGTATACGTGTCGGCGCCGGTGCAAGTCGTAAAACGAAAGAACCCGCGGTTGCCCGAATCGTCAAACGATCCGAGTGGCGAGTTCCTTTGGTATCCCCAGGTCTCCCGCCTCTCCAACGGCGACCTTCTCGCGCAGATCCGCCTCGGTGGCGACTCCTGGCACGCGGATATCGAAGGTCCGATCGGCTTCTCCTGGTCCTGTGACGGTGGAACAACCTGGAGCGAGCTACTCGTTGCCAGTAAGCATAACGGCTACGGCAGCCTTGTTCTGCCCTCCGGCGACCTGATGATTCTGCCGTACATTCTGGCGGCAGCGCCGAACGGTTTGGTCGGGCCCTATAACTTGATACGCCCGGGGAAGCGCGACGTGCAATTCGTGGACAATGCGGTGGAAGTTACCGGCTTCTTGCGCATGCCCGCCGCGGACCCGACGATGGATACCACGTGGCAGAAGACCGACAAGGCATTCAAGGTTGGCGGGTTCGTGTTTGACGGGCGGCCGGTCCGGACCGGCAGCGGCTGGCTGACGACGCTCTATGGCAAATACGAGGGGGAGTTGAAGAAAAAATGCACGCTGCATGCGGCGGCCTCCGTGGATGGTTTGAACTGGAGAATCCGTTCGACGATCGCGGCGGCCGACAGCGCACTGGGCCGGCACCATTGGGGCAATAGCGAGGCGGAGATTTGCCGGTTGCCGGACGCACGCCTCATGTGCGTATATCGAATCGATGGCGAGTCCTACGGGCAGAGTTTCAGCAGCGATGAAGGCTTCACTTGGACCCAACCGAACCAGATGCCTCCCGGCGTCGGCACGGTGGAGCCCAGGCTGGCGGTGACCAATAACGGCGTGGTAGCGCTCTGCGGTGGCCGGCCCGGTTATTACCTCTGGCTCAATGCCGATGGCAAGGGCACCGACTGGCAAAGGATCGATATCTTCGCCCATCACAACGCACTAGCGCCGCCTGAGCAGGTTCGATTTGCCGGGCCAGGCGGCTATCGCTTCGACGGCTGCAGCGCGTACGGCTCCGTTGTTCCTGTGAGCGACTCGGAGGTGCTGGTTATCTACGACTGCTTTACGCTTGACGAATTTGGCATTTATGTCGTGCGCGCTTCGATCGAAAAGACGTCCGACACACCGGTAATGGGGTCTAAGGCTGCTCGGCCGGTTTCGGCAGGCCGGCGATGAGTTCCTCCGATGCGACCGAGTACTTGCCGAACATCTCCAAGAACAGGATGGCGCCGCGGGTCTGCCATAGCTCGTCGGTCGTCTCGAACGACTCCATCCCCGTCGTGCAATCCCGCACCACGATCACCTCATATCCCCGTTTGCCCATCTCCAGGGTCCCGTAGTCGCGCAGCAGGACGCAGGCGTTCGTATTGAAACCGAGGAAGACGAGGAAGAGGATTCCCTTCTTCCGGCAATGTTCGTGGAGTTCGTCGCCGGTCGCCACGACGACTTCACTGCCTACCGGCCGCACGTCGGGATGCATGGTCAAACCCGCCCGGCACTCATTGACGTAGTTCGCCTGCGGCTCGACGGGGCGAGCATACCGCGCGTAGGGACCGGTCTTGCCGCGGAACTCCGCGGGCGGCCAGGGCTGGCCGCGATCAACGGTCGCGCAGGCTGCCGGAGCAGGAGGTTCCGCGCGAGTCCGCCCCACCCACGTCGGGCACTCTTTGGCCTGCGGCGGCGACGGGGCATGGATGATCTCCACGCCGGCGCGGCGGCAGGCGTCCAACAACGGCCGGATCTTCTCTTGGATGATTTTCTCCGCGCGGGCTTTCGGATCCTCAAGATAATGCCGGTCCCAGACGTCGACCAGCACGAGACCAACCTGCGAAAGCGGGACTTCCCAGTCCAAATAGCCATAGCTGGTGTTCTTCTCGATCCACGGCTTGCCCGGCTCTACAAACCAGCGATAGTAGCGAGGCTTGAGGTGCAAACTTCGCTCGGCCGAACCTGCCGCGGCGGCCGGTTCCGCGAAAGTCTGCGCTCCGACCGGGGCCCACACCCAATAGATCGCGACGAAAACCAGTGAAGTCAAGAGCCTTCGTACGGGCAGCACCGCAGTCATGTTTGTTTCTCCCCAAGTGCCGAGTGTACCGCGGATCGGTGAAGATACTGTACTACTTCAAAGTAGCAGGCACGCTCCGCCATGCCGCGGCGGACGGCACGGCGGAGCGTGCCCGCTACTGTTCTTGCTTGACGATTGTATCACATCGGCAAGGGGGAACGCACGGGCTGGCCGATAAATTCACGAATGGTCTCGGCCAACGCCCGATGCGAACCGCTGCGATCGGGAGCGAAGGCCACCGATAAGGGGATCTCTTCTTCAGCCAGCACCAGCGCGATCCGCCACTTGCAGCTCTTGCCGGCTCTCGGCGATCCGTTGGTCTGGGCAACGACGTCGCGGACCTCTTCAAAGTGCACCAACCCCGATCGCCTCGTGAAGATACGAAGCCGGCGCCAGTCGACGGTCCTTTCTGCCTGATCGAAAACGAACGTCGCGCGTTCGAAGACGGCGACAAAACCGACCTGGAACAAAATCGCGGCGGCAACCAATCCCTGAAAGCTCTCCGTGCTGATCGCGTGGGGCTGGGCCAGATACTTGATTGCAGCCGTCAGCGCGCTGGCCACGCATAGGGCGAGGAGCACCCACGCAAACACCGGGTCTCCTGCCTCGATGACCAGTCGATCTTCTGTCTTCTCGACGATCTTCATGTTATGCGGCTCGATGTTTCGGGTGGGAATTCTCGGCAAGGGTCGGTCCGAAAACCTCCTGCGGGCCGTCCGTTTCGCGGGCAAACCACACCATGGAAAGCAGGCACGCCATCGTACACAAGGTCTGGGCCCCCAGGGCCTGGAGCAAGTCGGACAAGGGACGGCCGACCAGGTCCTGGGCGCTCAAGGGGCCGAAAAGAGCGACCGCGGCCAATGCGGCCAGTATGGCGGGCCGGCGCGGCCGCTGAACGATCTCGCCTGCCAGTACGGCCAAGGGGAGCACTAACCCGCAGAAATGCGCGGGGCTGCTCATGGGCGAAAAGAGCAACATGCCGCAAACGAGCGCTCCGTAGTGCGTAAGGACTTGCTTCTCGAAAACCGCAGCGGTTGTCGAAGAACCGCAGCGCGGCCACGTTGCCCAACCGATCAAGGCCAGGAGCAGTGCGTGGGCTGCCAGGACGAGGCCCCGCAGAATGCCGGCGCGCAGGGGAAAGAAACAGACGTTCATGCGCCCCGGCCCCGGTGTGACGGGTTGGAACCATCGCCGGGCCGTCCCGGTCAGACTCTGGTTCGCGGGATTCCACGCGGCCCATGCCCCGTTCAGATCGGGCGACTCGCCCACCTCGACGCGCGACACGAACCGCTCGTTCCACGTCTGGAACCAGAACTTCGCGTCGGGATTTGAGGTGAGGAAATCCGGCAAGAGCGTCGCGGCGATGCCGGCCAGCAGCATCACGCCCGCCGCCGCCCACATGCGTCGCCAGAGGAAGTACGGCAACATGAGCAGGGGTGTCGCCTTGCAGGCCGCGGCAATGCCCGCGAAGCAGCCCGCCGCCGCCTGCCGTCGCTCGCAGGCGTAGTGGGCCGACAAGACGATCATCCACAGAACGATCAGGTCGTGCGACTCGTGCTCCAGCGGCGAGAGGAGAAACTTGGCCGAGAGCAGGCCGGCGGCAACGGCGCAGAGCCGCCGTTTGCGGGGGTCTTCCGGCAATGTGGGCCGCACGAGGGACCAGACGATTCCCACGATCGCCACGAGCATGCCGATGTTCGCCGCCCACCAAAGCACGCGCTGTACCGATTCGGCCAACGGCACGAGTGGGACGAACGGCAGCACAAAAAAGGGCGGATAGGTGAATGCCTTCGGCTCGTGAAGATAGATCTGCTCTCCCGCCACGAAACGCTGGGCGGCCTTGAGGTAGACCGGCAATTCGCGGGGTTTCCGGACGTGGGCGGCGATCGCGGCGGCGATTAGTATGCCTGCCGCCGCGATGCTCAGCCGAAGAAACGTTCGTCTCTCGGGGATCCATCCCATGCGGCTCACCTCCTTGCCGACGGCATCCCAAGGCACTGTCGCAGGCGCCCAGTTCCGCGGAGACCTTGAGCGGGGGGATTTATCTTACCCGGAGTTCGGTGATGGGGCAAGATCGGCTCGTCATTCCCGCGGGCAAGGTGCGCAGGAACGGGTTTGCAGAAAGCTTGCAAACGGCAGAAAAAAACCGTAGCCGAATTCGTGAGAATTCGGACCGTTGGCGCACCGAACGTCGGAAGTCTCACGACTTCCGCTACGAACCCGTTCCTACGCTCGCGGGCAACCACCCGTTACACCGGCAATTCGTAGCCTTTGCGGCGCGGCCGGTCCAGGAAGGCGTTGGCTTCCTCGCAGTTCGTGAACCGCTCGGCCACCGGGTCCCACTTGAGCATTTCGCCGACCCGGCCGACATCGCGAACAATGTTCACCAGATAGCAGAGGGTTGAAGACCGCTGGCCGATTTCGACGTCGGCCGTGCAGCGTTTCCGACTCTTGATGCACTCGATCCAGTTCTCAATGTGGTAGGCCGTCTCCGGCCGGGTATTGGGGCCGGGGTTCTCCGTTGCCCGGACGATATCCTTGGGGTTGCTGGCCAGCTTGTTGCGATTGATCTCAATCTTGCCTTTCTCGCCGATGAAGATCGCCCCGAGGCCCGGACCGCGGTCCCCATCGAGGGAGAGCTTCAACTCGGCGCCGCCGGCGAACTGCATGCGGACCTGGGCGCGCGGACCGCTGAGCTTGGCCATGCGATGATAGTCGGTGCCGGTGTCGGCATCGCCCGTGTCTCCGATCGTCACACCGCCGACCGACTCGCGCGGGGCGAACTTGCCGGTTTCGCGATCGGCAACCGGTTCGTCCAGCACCACTTCCAGCGGCCCGGTCTCGTCCGTGCCCAACGCCCGGTTGACCTGGTCGTAGGAGTGGGTCCCCCAGCCGGTGACGCCGAAGCAGAGACCGCCGCCGTCGTAGTCCCACCAGCGGGCCCAACCGTGGTGGAGCGCCGGATCGTAGGGACGAAGTTCGGCCTGATTGGTCCATGCGTCCCACCAGGGCTCGACCGGCGACTTGACATCCGCCGAGGAAGTCTTGGTCCAGCGGAAGGGGCCGACGAAGTTGGGCGCCAGCACGGTCTTGATCTTGCCGATGGCGCCGTTCTTGACCAGGTCGCTCGCCCAGTTGTTGATCGGCATCGAGCGTTGCTGCGTGCCCACCTGCGTGACGCGGTTGTACTTCCGCGCCGCATGGACCATCGCCCGCCCCTCGGCGATGGTCAGGCACATCGGCTTCTCGATGTAGGCGTCCATGCCCATCTGCATGGCGATCATGGCAATCCAGGCGCGGGCGTGGGTCGTCGTCTCGACCATCACCGCGTCGAGTTTTTCTTTCTCGATCATCATTCGGAAGTCGTCGTAGGCGCCCCACTTCTCGCCGCCCGACAACTCCTCGACGTATTTCTGCGCTTTGAGAAGCTGGAGGTCGCAAGCCGCGACGACTTTGAAGCCCTTCACGTCGGCGCCTTCGCGGATCACTCGGGCACGGCCGCCGCAGCCGATCACTCCCACCCGGACCGTTTCGCTCGGCGGTGCCGAGCCGTCTTGTCCCAGAACGCGTCCCGGCACCAGGGCCGGCAATGCAATCGCCGCTGCGCCGGCTTTGAGCAGTTCCCGGCGCGTCCAATTTCGCTGTGTCATCGTTATGGCTCCTGGTTTACTTCTGAATTCGTATCCGCAGATCCTTGAACTCCGCCTTCATCGGCGGGCCTTGGTGCATCTGAAGCGCAATGATTCCGCTGGGAAGCGCAAACTTCGGCTCGTGGTCTTCGACCTCGCACATCAGCACGCCGTTGATCCAGAGGACGATCCGCCGCCCTTCCGCCAGGACGCGGTATTCGTTCCAGCCGTCCCGATCGACCGTTTTCAACAGCTCGGCCGCATCGCCGATCTCGGTGATCGTCTTCTTGCCGAGTTTGTCGATCCGCACCTTCTGCCCGCGCTGGGCGACCAGGCCGCGGACGTGCTGGTAGAGGCATCCGGTGTAGACGCCCGCCGAATCGAGATCGGCCTGATAGCCCCAGGCATCCCAGTTGGGGCGGGTTTCGCTGCGGAACTGGACGCCGGAATTGGCCTGGCCGCCGATACGGAACGAGAACCGCATTTCGAAGTCCGCCGGCTTGCCGCCTTTCCAATAGAGATAATGGGACCGCTTGCACGGCTTCTCGGGCGTGCTCTCGGACACGAGAATGCCGTCGCGGACTTCCCACCAGCCGGGCGACCCTTCCCAGCCGGTCAGATCCTTGCCGTTGAACATCGATACGAAGCCTTCCTCGTCCTTGCCGGATGACGTCTCGGCGGCCGCTGCGAGGCACAGGGACGCAAGCAACACCGCAGCCGCTGAGAATGGATGTCTTACCTTCATGTTGCACTCCTCAATAGCCGGAATTCAGAAGGAAAGCAGAATCTGCCAGATAAACATGTTCGCCATGCCGTCTACCCCTTCCCACACGCGCCGGCACAGATCTCGATCGCCGCCCATCTGGGGAATCGACTGTTCGTGCCAGGGGAGGCAGACCCCGGGTGCGCGGCGGACCTGGTCCGCGGCGGGATGCAGACGCCCGTTGCGCGCCGCTGGTTCGGAGGATGCGGCGGCAGGCGGGATTTCGTCCAGAGATCCCTGCGAATAGCCCCCGAACTCGCGGACGGCATCGGTCATCGCCCGGATGCACTCCACGCTCGCGTCGTTCTGGACGATCGCGCTGGCGTCGGCAATATAGCCGCCGTCGCGAGCAACTCCGTCGATCACCCTTTTGCAGTGTTCGCGGACGGCGTCGGCCGTGCCGAAGGCCAAGAGCACATTCGGAATGCCGCCGCTCAAGCAGAACTTCTCTCCCAGCACGCGGTGGGCCTTGAAAATATCCCCCTGGTCCACGTGGTAGACGATGCTCTTGTCGGGCAATTCGGCAAACGATTCCAAGTGGTGGTCCCAGTTTCCCTCGGCGTAGAAGAGGGTCTGGTGTCCATCGGCCCACAATTCCTGGATGATCGGCTTGACCGTGGCCCAATAGATATTGCGGAAGATCTCCGGCGAGACGAACGGCACGCCGCCGCGGTGCATCCAGTAGCCGATCGGCACAAGCTTCTGCGGGTCGGATGTGGATTTCGCCACGTGGTAGAGGTGCGGCATGAGGGCTTCGCAGGCGGCAATCACCTTGTCGCGACGTTCGAAAAGGTCTTCCACCAGGCCCAAATAGCCGCGGAGCTTGTCGGCGATGATGTCCATGGGGGCCTTGAAGATGCCGGCAATGGCCGACACGGTCCCGCACTCGCTCCGCAGGCGCGCGATCTGCGGCCCGAACCCGCCGAAGTACTGCATCATTGCCATGGCGCCTTTGACCAGCGCGAGGTGGCTTTCCATGGTCGCCGGCTCGCCGGGCGCTTTGACCGGCGCGGCGACACGCGGCAGCCAGACGTTGTACAAGAAGCCGGTCGGGTCTTCGATGAGGGCATCGTACTCGTCGGGCTGCATGAAAGCGTTCTGCTGGGGCGGCTCGCGGTACTGGAATCCGGTGTCGGCGGGGATGTCGATGCCGGGAATGCCGTAGTACTTCAAGCCGAGCGCCTGGGCCAGCCCGGTCCAGACATAAACCATGTTGGCCACCACGGCGTCCCAGTCGAAGTCGGCGGCGCACTTCCGCGCGGCCGCGAACGCCAACTCGTAGTCGTGTGCCAGTTCCTGGCACGTGTAGCCGGCGTACTTGCCGGTGAACTCCGCCACGAAGGGCCGGATCGGCACCATGTCCGGCTTGCCTTTGCGCATCGCGGTCACGTAGCGGCGGAGGCGCGTCTGGTAGAGCGATTCGTTATCGTCAGCCCGAACTACGGAGGATTCTGCTGTCGCCATGAACATCTCCACTCGAAAACTGTGAGGAAGGGTTGCCGCATCCACCCCTGCTGGAGCCGCGACGAACCGGGACAATTGCCGCTGGGATCCTCACCACGGCAGGGGTGTTTTGTCAGCCGCGCCTGGCCAAAATACGCAACGCAGGACACAACCGGCCATTGGCGCACTGCCGGGACATTCTCCCGGGCCGCGGTTCAACAACGGGGACCGGCTCCGAGCCAACACGGGTAAGCACCCCGAAAAACGCGTCCAGGCGAGGTGCCCGTCCCGGTTTCTGAACCGCGTCTGTCCCGGCAACCTAGCATGGATCGGAGAACACTTCAAGCGTAGGGCGGATCTGTCGTGTAGCAACGACTCTCAGCCGCAACACCTCCGTTGAGATCCGTCCCAATGGCGGGTATACTTGAACAGTCCGATCTGGCGTTGCCAGGCGGCAAGTCTCCGTCCGCATCATCCCGTAGATTGGCTTGAGTTTCCAGGATACCATGGCTTCGACCGCAACATCCAATGGAGCATTGTGCATCCCGCAATCAGCAACCGAGGAGTCTTTTCCATGTCTCACCACCGCAGTCGACGCGACTTCTTGAGGTTCGGTGCCGGTCTGGGGCTGGGGTATTGGCTTACGGAAGGATTTCAAGCGGACAACACCCGGACCGCTGCCGCCGCGGCGCCCGGCGCCAGTGCCGCGGATCAGGCCGCGCCTCCGGCAAGCCGAACGACCGTGTACATCATGACCGACCTGGAGGGCGTGGCCGGCGTCATTGATTCGGAAAACTGGTGCAAGCCGGAATCGAGGTATTACGAACTGGCAAAGGAATTCCTGACTTTGGAGGTGAACGCGGCGATCGAAGGATTCGCTCGCGGCGGGGCCACCGACTTCCTGGTCGCCGACGGACATGGCTACGGCGCGATCCATCCCAAGCTGCTCGACCGCCGCGCCCAGTTGGCCCGCAACTGGTCTCCGCCGTATCCCTTCAGCCTGGAAAAAGGAATGGACTTTGCCGCCTGGGTCGGCCAACATGCCATGTCGCGGACGGAACTGGCGCACCTGGCCCACACCGGCAGTTTCAGCGTCTATGAGACAACGATCAACGGCATCGCGGTGGGCGAGTTCGGCGAAATGGTCTTCTGCGCCAGCCAGTTGGGCACCCGGACCATCTTTGGCTCCGGCGACCTGGCCTTCGCCAAAGAGGCGCAGGCGCTGGTGCCGGGGATCGAAACCGTCGCCGTGAAACGCGGGACGATCCCGGGCCGCGGCGATGAGTGCAACGCGGAGTCCTACGCCCAGCGCAACCTCGCGGCGATCCACTGCCAACCCGAGCGAGCCAGGGAAATGATCCTTGCCGGCGCTGAGCGCGCCATCCGTCGGGCGAAGGCCGACACGAACTTCGGGATCGTCCGCCTCAAAGCGCCGCTGGAGAGAGTCGCGATCCTTCGCAAACAGGGTGATCAGCCGAAGCGGATCGGCCGGGCCAGCCATCCGGACGATGTGATTGCCCTGATGAATTCGCCTCTGAAGTACGAACCCTTGCGCGAGTAGGT
The DNA here is from genome assembly GCA_013360685.1 of Pirellulales bacterium. Taxonomy (GTDB): domain Bacteria; phylum Planctomycetota; class Planctomycetia; order Pirellulales; family Thermoguttaceae; genus JABWBD01. The sequence goes on along the minus strand of JABWBD010000140.1, from coordinate 697 downwards.
CACGTCGGCGTCGGGTGGGCTGGCCTTAACAGGTCAAGCATCTCCTGGTCCCACGGTTCGAGAAGCTTGTCCACGGCGTCTTGAAGCTGCGCGAGCTCCTCCTGTTCGCGATTGGCAAGGCCCGACGCGTACCGTTTCCGATAAACACCGCGAGCACGGCTACAGCATCGCTCGTCTGCACGGGTTCTATGATCACCCCCGCCACGATGCTAGAATTCGCCGCCAGTCATTCTGAGCGCAGCGAAGAATCTCAGCTCCAATAGAGATCCTCCGCTGCGCTCAGGATGACGATTCTGCTATCTTGCGGGGTGATTGTCTTTTATACCTGCGTCCACAGGCGAGGACCGTGGCGGTCCTCCCCGCTATTCACGCGACCGCGCGGATTCCGGGGATAGCGGTCGCAACGGGATTGCGGTGTGAGCCGGGCCCGCCTGATGTTTCGCCCCTGCCGAAGCGAGCGACAGCCTCTTGCATCAACCCTTCTTAAGAGGGTCGAGAATCCTTGCTGTCGCACGTGCGCCGCGAGCGGCCGCCCCGCGGCATTGCGCGAGTAACGTAGAGTTGCCTGACCAACCATGCGCCCGAGGGAAACCATGAGTTTCGTGTTGTTGACGCTGGCCATCGGCCTGACGAACGTGGGACTCGGCTACGCCGCCGCCGTGTGCCTGGGCTACGGACCGCCGTGCCGCCGTAGCTT
>JABWBD010000139.1 GCA_013360685.1 Pirellulales bacterium | reverse complement strand
GCCCACGTGGCGGCGGAACGCCTCGGCATAGCTGACCGGCTCGGCCGGGCCGCGGCCCAGGAGCGACTCACCCAGGTCGCTGAGAAGCCGCATGCCCTCTTCGGGCCCGGCGCCAACCTGGTACCACTCCACCATGGTGAACTCGGGATTGTGCAGCGGGCCGAGTTCACCGCGCCGAAATACGCGGCTAATCTGATAGATCGACGGCGCGCCGGCGGCCAGGAGGCGCTTCATGGCGAATTCCGGCGAGGTCTGCATCCAGAGCCGCGACGGCACGCCGGCCGATGGCCCGATATCGACCGCAAGCGGATCGAGATGGCGGTCGATCACGGTGTCGGCCGAGAGAACCGGCGTTTCGACCTCCAGGAATTCCCTTGCCTCGAAGAACTCGCGGACTTTTCGCAGCAACCCCGCGCGGAGCCTTAATCGGTCCCAAGCAGCCGTGGGACGAAAGTCCGCGGAATCGTCATTGGTCATTGGTCATTGGTCATTGGTCAGTTGCCTCTGACCTCAACCCTCCGCTGCGCCGGCTATTCTTTTACCCGCTCGATGTATTCGCCGGTGCGGGTGTCGACCTTGATCAGTTCGCCCGTCTCGACGAAATTCGGCACGACCAGTTCGGCGCCGGTTTCAACCTTGGCCGGTTTGGTGACGTTGGTCGCCGTGTTGCCGCGGACGGCGGGCTCCGTGTACTCGACCCGGACCACGATGTGGTTCGGCGGCGTGACGCCGATGGGCCGGTTGTTGAACAGGAGCATGCTGCAGACCATGCCTTCTTTGAGATACTTCCAGGCCTCGTCGACCTGCTCGGCCGAGAGTTCGTACTGTTCGAACGACTGGTTGTCCATGAAGACGAACTGATCGCCCTGGCGATAGAGGAACTGGGCCTGAATCTCCTCGATGTCGGCGGCCTCGATCGAGTCGCCGCTCTTGTAGGTGCGGTCGAGGACCGTGTTGCGGATGAGGTTCCGCAGTTTGCACTTGTAGAGGGCCTGTCCCTTGCCCGGCTTGACGAAGTTGCACTCGATCATCAAGTAGGGATCGCCCTCCAGTTGGACCTTGAGTCCTTTGCGGAAATCACTGGTGTTGTAGCTCGCCACGACTGTTTCCTGTATTCCTGTTTCGCGTGTTGAAAGAATGCCAAGGGATTCGTAGGATTCGGGGTATGCCTGTGCCAACCTGCCGAACCGTTCCGCTGGACCGTTACCTGACTCCGCCCGATTATCCCGACTGGCAGTCGGCCGCGGCCGACGCGGTGCGGGATCCGGTGGAGTTGTGCCGGCTCTTGGAGCTGCCAACCTCGCTGGCCGCGGTCGCCCAGCGGGCCGGCGACGGCTTTCCACTCCTGGTGCCCCGGACCTATCTCAGCCGAATTCGCGTGGGCGACGCGAACGACCCGCTTCTCCTGCAGATCCTGCCGAGGGAGGGGGAACTGGCGATTTCGCCGCGGTTCACCCGGGATCCGATCGGCGAAGCGGATTCCATACTTCCGGGTGGAGCTCTATGGAAGTACCAGAACCGAGTCTTAATGGTAACAACTGGGGTCTGCGCCGTCCATTGCCGCTTTTGCTTCCGACGGCACTTCCCCTACGAAGAGGCGGTCCGCGAAGCACGGCGATGGCAAAACGCACTGGAGAGAATCGCCCGCGAAGCGTCGATTCATGAGGTTATCTTGAGTGGCGGCGACCCCCTCTCGATGAGCGACCAGGTGCTGGCCCGCCTGGTCGAGAGACTCGACGCGATCAGGCATCTCCGCCGCCTCCGGGTCCACACGCGCCAGCCGGTGCTGATTCCGCAGCGAGTTACCAGGGAACTGGTCCACCTGCTTAGGGCGAGCCGACTGACGGCAATCGTCGTGCTCCACATCAACCACCTTGCGGAGATCGACAGGGCCGTGGACTCGGCGATTGGGCAGCTCGTGGATGCCGGTATTCCGATATTGCAGCAAGGAGTGTTGCTGCGAGGGATCAACGATCGGCTCGAAACACTTGCCGAACTGTACGAGCGGCTGGTCGATCTCCGCGTCATGCCATATTATCTGCACCAACTGGACCGGGTGGCCGGCGCGGCTCATTTCGAGGTGCCGGAGGAGGAAGGCATGCGGCTGATCGAGCAACTCCGCGCGCGACTGCCCGGCTATGCGGTGCCGCGGCTCGTTCGGGAGGTCGCCGGCGCGCCGAACAAGGTCGTGCTGGCGTGAGGGAAGCCAAAGACGGAACCGGGAGCAGAAGGGACTTAGCGATGGCAAGACACAAGCGAGGTGGACCGCCTGAGCAAGACAGCGATTATGACGGAGCCTGGAAAGATGCCCTGCGCCAGCACTTCCCCGAGATCCTGGAGAGAGTACAACTTTGGGTATAATGTAGATGAACTGCGGGAGATCTTCCGCCTGATCGATTGGATAAGAAAGTGCATATGCGTCTGACCAATCCCATTGCTGTCTTGGTCTCGGTTTTTCTTGTCTTCCCATCCGCCCGTGCCGAGAACTGGCCCTGTTGGCGAGGGCCGCGAGGCGACGGGACAAGCGTGGAAACGGGCATTCCCACCGAGTGGAACGGGTCGAGCGGAAAGAACATCGCTTGGAAGACGGAAGTGCCCGGCACGGGGCACGCCTCTCCCGTGGTCTGGGGCGATCGGATCTTCCTGGTCACCTGCCGGGAAGACCGCGAGGACCGCTGCCTGCTCTCGCTGGACCGGCTCACCGGCAAGTTGCTCTGGGAGAAGGTCGTCGTCCATGCACCGCTGGAGAGAAAACACCGTCTGAATAGCTACGCTTCCAGCACTCCGGCCACCGACGGCGAGTCGGTTTTCGTGACGTTTCTCGATCGCGATCAAATGCTTGTGGCCGCCTACGATTTCGACGGCAACCAGCGATGGCTCGTCCGCCCCGGGGAGTTTCACAGCGTCCACGGGTACTGCAGTTCCGTCTTGCTGTTCGAAGATCTCGCGATCATCAATGGCGACCACGACGGCGATTCCTATCTCGTGGCGCTGGAGAAGAAGACGGGGCGCACGGTCTGGAAGACGCCGCGAGAGAACAAGACTCGCAGCTACTGCGCCCCGATCATCCGCGAGATCGGCGGCCGCACGCAGATGATCCTCTCGGGAAGCCTCTGCGTGGCCAGCTACGAGCCCCGCACGGGCAAACGCCACTGGATCCTCGACGGGCCTACCGAGCAGTTTGTCGCGTCGCCCGTCTACAACGGCCAGCTCGTTTTCATCACGGCCGGCTTCCCCGAGTTCCATATTCTGGCGATCCGCCCGGACGGCCAGGACAACGTGACCAAGAGCCACGTGGTCTGGCGGACGGAGCAGGGCTGCTCATACGTCCCCTCTCCGATCCTCTCCACCGATGGAAAATACTTCCTGCTCACATCCGACAAGGGAGTCGGCAGTTGCTTCGAGGCCGCCAGCGGAGAGCGGTACTGGATGGAGCGGCTCGGACCGCACTACAGCGCGTCGCCGGTCCTGGCCGAAGGGCTCGTGCACTTTACCTCCGACGACGGAGTGACCAAGATCGTTCGGCCGGGCAAGACGCTCGACGTGGCGGCGAGCAACGAATTGGGAGAAAACTGCTACGCATCCCCCGCGGTCAGCCAGGGACAGATCTTCATGCGTGGAGAAAAGCATCTCTGGGCCATCGGAAAGCGGTAGAGCGGAATTGGAGTGCACCTCGATCCCTGCAACCTGATCAACTCGCCGCGGCGGTTCTTCGGCTCCACGGAACTGCTCGACGAGTGCTTCGACAAGCTCGGACCCTGGATCGTCAGTTGCCATGCCCGAAGCCTGACGGCGCCGGCTCGCCGCGCTACCGGTTCGCCAGGATGAGTTCCGGATCGAAGTTCTCCAGCCGCGGAATATGCGGATGCTGCCGGCCGGCGGTGAGCCGCTTTACGCGATCGGCCACGAACGTCTGAAGCTCGCTGACGGTGATCCGGCCGTCGGCGATCAGATCCGCCTGGCCGTCCAGGCCGTCGAGCAGGGCACGGGTGAAGGCTCCGTGCCGCCAGTCGGGATCCTCCAGCGACTTTTCGTTTCCCCGGCTCGAAGCGAACACCATCACGCCGGCGTCTTTGACCAGGCTGTCGGCCAGTTCATCCTGGCTGGCGGCGCGCTCGCCGAAAGCGCCCGCATGGCAACAGTCGGAGAGAAAGAGGACCTGCCGGGCGCGGATGCTCTTCATCGCGCCGGCCACGTCCGCCCAGCTCAGGCAGGTTTCCTGCAAAGCATCGAGGTCGCCTTCGTGGGTGAAATAGTAGAGCCCGCGGCGCCCGCGGATGCCGTGTCCGGAGAAGAGGACGATCGCCACGTCGGCGGGCGTGCACGACTTGCCAAGCCACGCCAGGCCATCGCGGACCGACGGCGCCGTGGCGTCGGCATCCGTCAGCACGCGGGTCCGGACGTCGGTGAAGGCGCCGCCTTTCTGGCCGGCCAGCGCGCCGGCCAGCGCCTGCGCATCGGCGTGGCAGTATTGGAGATTGTACTCGCCGAACCGGTAGCGGCTGACGCCGACCGCCAGGACATAGAGCGCGTGTTTTACGTCTTCGGCAGTCCCGGGGCGCTGGACCTGAAGACAAGCCGGGGCGCTCCGCAGGCCGAGGTCGTCGGAGACGACGGCGCTGACCAGGGCCTTCTCCTTGCCCGGCGGGAAATCGACCGTGGCGCGGAAGATGGCGGAACGCCCGGTCAGCCGCTCGCGGACGATGCTCTTGGCCTGCTGGGGCGCGATTTCGCGGCCATCGACCGTGACGCGGACCATCGCGATCCTGCCCGACGGGTCGCCCGCGGTTGCCGTAATGCTCACGGTGACACTGTTGTCCGACGCGGCCTCGATCTTCAGTCCGACCTCCGGCGGCGTGCGCTGGGGCAGCACGGGCTGGTCGTCGATCGGCAGTCCGCGTGCCGCTCGCCCGACCAGGTCGGGGCGGTGGAACGTCTTTTCATAAAGTTCCAGTGGAAACAGGTCGCCGGAAATCCGCCAACAGACCAGCCGGCAGGCTTCCAAGGAGCCGTCGTAGTAGCCTTGCGGAGTGACCGCCATCCACTGCATGTCGTCGATGAACTTGATCAGCCGCACCTGTTCGCGGCCCATGGCAATGTCCCAATACCGGAGCGTGCCGTCCTCGCTCCCGGTGACCACTTGCCGTCCGTCGGGCGAAAAGCAGGCCGCATGGACGGCCGCCGAGTGGCCCACGAAACGCTGGATGACCTGGCCGCTTGCAGCGTCCCAGAGACGCACGGTCTTGTCCTCGCCGGCCGTGAGGATCCGGCGGCCGTCGGCGGAGAAGACGGCGGATTGGACCGTATCGGTCGAGTAGCCCTCCTCGGGCTTCTCGCGATAACTCCGGATGGGCCTGGCCGTGGCAAGATCCCACAACACGGCCGTATTGTCGCACGCCCCGGCCAGCACGTAGCGGCCATCGGGCGAGAAACTCACCGAGGCGGCCCAGAGCGAGTGCCCGGCATACTGCCGGATCTCGTTGCCGGAACCCGCGTCCCACAGGCGAACCGTATTGTCGCTGGAACTGCTCAGCACGTACCGGCCATCGGGCGAAATGGCCACGGCAATCACGTTGTCGGTGTGGCCCTGGAAGCAGCGCAGTTCGTTGCCGGCAGCGATATCCCAAAGCCGCACCGTCTGGTCGTCCGACGCGGTGGCAACCCGCGTGCCGTCGGCGGAGACGGCCAGTGCAAAGACTCCCTCGCTGTGGCCGCGAAGCCGATGGATTTCCTTTCCCGTCTCGACGTCCCGGACCAGAATCGGACCATTCCAGGTGCCGAGCACGACGCGGCGGCCGTCGGGAGTAAAAGCAACCGCGTCGCTGGGCCAGTCGTTGTCGTCGTAGAACGAGGCGAGTTGGCGGCCGCTGGCGGTGTCCCAGAGCGCGGCGGGCGTGTGCTCGCGAGCTCCGGTGAGCAGCCGGCGGCCGTCCGCCGAGAGGGCGAACTGGCGGACAGGCAGGCACCGACCGCCGAGTTGTCCGACCAGCTTTCCGCTGGCAACTTCCCAGAGCCGCCCCAATTTGTCGTCCGAACCGGTCAGCAGGAGGCGTCCGTCGGGCGAGATGGCCAAGGCGTGCACGTTGGTGATCCCCGCGTCGATGGTTCGGACCACTTTGCCCGTGGGCACGTCCCATAGCCGGACCTCGTTGTCGACGCTGCTGGTGGCCAGCAGCCGGCTGTCGGGCGAAAAGGCGACGGCGGTGACGTGGACATCATGCCCGGGGAGGCGTGCGATTTCCTGCCGGGATTGGACGTCGTACAGCCGGCCGTTTCCCGGCAGGTTCTTCCCCTCCGTGCCGTCCTGTGCCCCGGCGAAGAGATAGCGCCCGTCGGGCGAAAACGCGACCGCGGTGATCCAGTCGGGGCCTTGATAATACTGGCGCACTTCCTGGCCGGTGGCCGTATCCCAGAGCCGCACCCTCTTGTCGGTGCCTCCGGTGGCGAGCAGCCGGCCGCTGGGCGAGAAGTCGATCGACGCAACGGCAATCAAACCGGCGATCCGCCGGATCTCTCTGCCGGATGCCGTTTCCCACAGGACCGCGGCGCCGTCCTGGTCGGCCGTGGCCACTTGCAGGCCGTCGGGCGAAAAGGCAACATCGTTCACTTCATCGGCCAGGGTGAACGTGAGGACCGTCTTGCCGGTTGCCGCCTCCCAGAGCCGGGCGGTCCGGTCCGCCGACCCGGTAAGCACGTAGCGGCCGTCGCGCGGCGAGAACGCCACGGCCTTCACCGGCGCGGCGTGGCCTTCGAATCGGCGGACCTCGGTCCGAGTGGCGATTTCCCAAAGCCTCGCCACGTTGTCGTTGCCCGCCGTGACGGCCAACTTCCCGTCGGGAGAGAACGCCACGGCGGTCACTTCGTCGAGATGCCCGGTCTGCAGGAACAACTGCGGCCTGTCTTGGGCGAGAGTTCGGCCGGGTCCGGCGGCCAGAAGCGAGAGCAGAAGCAGCAGACCGAGGGGCGCGGATCGTTCCGGTTGGGACCTGATCATGGTGCCAAAATCACTTGTCCGACGGGACCGGCGGCACAAGCCCGCGTTTTCGCAACTCCGCGGCGAGCCGGGTAATCGCCACGGCGACGCGGCGTGCGGTACGCTCGTCCATGTTTTTCACCGGATTGCCGATCGCGCTGCTCTCGAGGATCTTGTCGACGATCCGGCTGGCATGTTCCATCAGGTCCGTGGGCCATTCCTCCGGGTTTTCCATGGCGGCCCACAACTCGTCGCAGGCGGCGGCGAGGCGTTGCTTCATCGTGCCCTGATGGCGCATCAGGATCAAAGCGGCGTCGTTGATGTGATGGATCTGAGCAACCACTCCAGCACCCCTTTTTTTTGCAAGAGCCGAGGGACCACGCGGTGCCTTTACCCGTCCAAAGGATGGGGCTCGCGGAAGTGGTCTCCTCGCGGAGATGGCATGGTTCGCAAACCGGGGACGATGTTTGAATGGCTATTCTGTAACCCGGCCAGGGAGAGTACCCGGCCGAGACAACCGTCCGATGAGAAGAGCAGTCAGCCGCACATGCCGGACCTCCGTTGCCACCGGGCCCTGCCCTTCCAGGCCCGATCGATCTCTTGGGATCAATATACCCGGGATGCACAATCGGTCAATCCCTGCTTCCACCACCGCCCGCTTGGCGGGGTATTTGGGAAATCTTGGGACCGTGAAGGCCCTAACGGAACGGATGCCGGTCCCCGTTTTGTTAGGGCCTCTACGGGAGCAGCCGCAGGATGCCGCCATAGTGCTCATCGTCGGTACCGATGTACACCTGTTTTTCCTCACCGGGAGTTTCGCGCACGCAGATGCTTTCCACTTTCAGTCCGTCCAGCGTGCCAAGTCTTTGGCGCTCGCACAATTCAACCTTCGGCATCCCCTGGGTGTCCGCAGAGACCTTTCCAATCCGCCAGGCCACGCTTCGATAGGGTCCGTCGTCGTTCCCGGAATCGTAAGCGGAGACGATGTGGATCAGGCCATCGCTGTCGACGTCCATGGCAACAATCGGCCGCGCCCGCTCGCCGGTCGGATCTTCGGCCTCGTAGGAGACTGCCTGGAATTCTCCGATCTTCAACGGCTCCAAGGAGAGCTTGGCCCAACGGATGTCGGTCGACGCCAGGCCCTCGGCCCTTTCGGCATACAGGAACACGAATTGACCGCCGACACGAGCTACGGCGGAAGCCTCGACGTTGGTGATTTCGACCGGCCAGGGGATGTACGAGTCGATTCTCAGATTCTCGTTGTCGAGCACGGCATGGAAGATACGGCGGTACTTCCTGGTCTTCTGGCCGCTCTCGCAGAGCAAGAACGCGCGGGAACCCGGAATGCGGCAGACGCTCTCCAGATCGTGGCTTCGTCCTTGCGGGCCGGGAAAGGCGACATCCAGATTGCGCCAGCGGATTCCCTCCAACTCGAATTTCGGCAGACGGACCAGGCTCACGCGCGGCCAAGCGATCTCATCGGGCTCGTTCTTGCCGTCGTGCACCGCCAGGAAGAGATCCTCTTCGACCCAAGCCATTCCGCTGAGATCGAGCAAGGTCTTTGGCTGCGCCGGTTGCTGCGCCTCGGCCCAATTCACCAGAGTCCAACCCAGCAAGGCTACACGGAAAAAGGTCCGCGGTCCGGTCCCGCCCGAAATGGCTCGTGTTCTGTAGCCGCTTCTCATTTTAATCTCCAGTCAATCACGGGTGCGAATCGAGGGTAACTTGCAGTCTAAAACCCGCGGGGCGACGCGGCAAGGAAAAAGACAGCTCTTCCGTTTTCAGGTGTAGGACGGCCTTCCCAGGCCGTCTTTTTCCCGCCATCTCGACGGTCTGGGAAGGACATCCTACAGAAAATGCCGTGGCTGGCACCCAAGAACGGCAGAGCCGAAAAAACGCCCATTCCGCCCGATCATCCGAAGTAAATCGCGACGGATGGTTAGCGTTTGGTTAGGAACCATTGCCAGATTGGCAAAGACGAGTCGGCCGGCATCAGTGCTGCTCGCCTTGCTCGCCGCGCCGGACGGAATCCCAAAGCGCAAACGACGCAATGACCAGGGCATGTGCGATCTCTCCGGCGGCGATCATTCGAGGAACGTCGGCGACGGGGCGTAGCACGACGTCGATCTGCTCGAACGGGTCGAATTGCGGCGCGCCGGCCCAGCGGCAGTCTTCGGCCAGAACGACGTGCAGCCGGGCGTTGTTGATGGCCGGATTGGGAAGCATCTTGCCCAGGTAGCGGACCCGGCCTGCCTCGTAGCCGGTCTCCTCGCGGAGCTCGCGGCGAGCGGCGTCCTCGGGCGATTCACCGTGGTCGAGCACCCCGCCGGGCACTTCCAAGACCACCTCCTGGACCCCGTGGCGGTACTGGCGGACCAGGACCAACTGCCCGTCGGCCGTCGTCGCAATGATCAGAGCCCAGTCGGCCGTATCGCAGACGATGAAGCACGATTCGGCCCCGGTGGGCTCGAAACGGTATCGGTCCTCGCGGAGGCGAAGGATGGGGTACTGCGCGATCTGACGGCTATCCAACAGCGTCCAGCTACGATCCAGCATGAAAAGGCATCTTTCAAGAAAGCAGCCCCGCAGCCCCCGCCGATCGATCGGGCCACGCCGAAAAATCCGCGGATAGCAGCCGGGCTGCTGGGCCTATGTGAAGGGGGAATCCCAGAACCAACGTGTAAGGCGAGCGGCAGAAACGGGTTTCCTGGAGCAGCGTCTCTCCGAGACGCTGAAATCCGAGGGTCGGAGAGCCTCGGCTACGGGCTCAGCGGTAAACCAATTCCTGCCGCTCGCCTAATCATACCGGATTGCGGCAATCGTGGTACTGCGCGGCCTCGCCAGAGATTGACCGGGGGTGCCGCCGGGGCGGCTTGTGCGGTAGAATACCTGACGTGCCAACCTGGCGCCAAAATGGGGAGCAAGCATTGGAACGATGGAATACGGGAGTGTTGCGATGCTGGAATGATTCGGCTGACGCTCAGGTACCCATCATCCCTTCACCCCATCATCGCGCGCAATGCGCGCAGAAGCTACCGACCCAGACTGAGAACTCTGTATCCCTCAACCCCGTGGAGGTCGCCATGAGGAGTCTTGTTGCCTTGCTGCTGGTAGCCGCGTCGGCCGGCGCGGACACGAGCGAAGCGCCTGGCAAGAAGGTCATCGAGTGGGGCTGGGACGAGCCCAATACGAAGTTCATCCGTGAAAACATCGAGCGGATGGAACAGCTTCCCTTCGACGGGCTAGTCTTTCATGCCGACAGCAGCCGGGGAGGCAACCTTGCCTGGGAAATCTGGGGCAGCCGGCGATTCGACGCCGCCGAGTTCCAGCATGCCGTCGATGACCTCAAGGCCACACCCTTCCGCCGCCTGGGCGAACGTTTCCTGCGGGTGAATGTCGCTCCCGGCAACGTCGACTGGTTCGACGACCCGGCATGGACGGTGGTCCGCGACAACTTTGGCGTGGCCGCCGGACTGGCGAAGGAAAGCGGCTGCGCCGGCTTCATGTTCGACGTCGAGCAGTACAACGCGCTTCTGTTCGATTACCGGAAGCAGCCTCAAGGCCAGGGCCGCTCGTTTTCCGACTACCAGGCGAAGGTCCGCCAACGAGGCCGCCAGTGGATGGAGGAGGTCGGCCGCCGCTTTCCCGAGATCACGATACTGCTCACGTTCGGCTACCGGATCGCGCAGCCGCCGGCCGGGAAGGACCGCTCCGCGGTCGAATACGGGCTCTACGCCGACTTTCTCGACGGGATGCTGGAAGCCTGCGGTCCCCAGGCCAGGCTGGTCGACGCTTGGGAATTCTCCTATCCCTACAAGACGGAGGAGCAATTCCACAAGGCGTATGATTCGATCACGACGGAATCGCTGCAGTGGACGGCCGTTCCCGAGCAGTACCGCAAGCACGTGTCGGCCGGGTTCGGCATCTGGATGGACTGCGGTTGGCGCCAGGTGGGATGGAATCTCGATGATTTCTCGAAGAACCATTTCACTCCGGCGGACTTCGAGAAGTCGGTCCGCGCGGCACTCAAGCTGAGCGACCGCTATGTCTGGATCTACACCGAGCAGCCTCGCTGGTGGCCCCGCGAAAAGCTGCCTGCAGAGTACGTCGAAGCCCTGGGGAACGCGCGAGGCACCGTCGACACACCATAGGACGGAGTCGGGGGGGCGGACCGACCGCAGTTCGATGCGTTTGCCGTTGGGCTGGATCCGAGTACGATTGGTCCCACGCCCGCCGCGGCCGCCCAACGTACTGCGGCAGTTGAAAATCGATGGACGGCTGGGGAACGACGGGCTGTGCCGAAAACTTCGCCGCACCGATTTCCCATTTGACATCCGATCATGCCCGAGTTCTACTGAGAGCGTGAGTACGCCAAGCGCGAAGGGGTTCAGTCCGACCAATTGACCGACTCGAGGAGGACCGAAGATCATGCGTGTGACCGCCGTTTTGGCCGCGATATCTTGCCTGACAACCTGCGGCCTTGCCGAGGAAGCAAAGGTGCCCTTGAAAACCGAGATCCCGGAAGAGGTGCTCGCCGGCACTCCGCCCGACGTCCTGGCGATGCTCTTCCCGGGCCTGGAAAAACCGCTGACGGAGCTTCCGACGTTGCTGGTGCCTCAGGGGACGGTCAATCTGGCGCGCGGCAAGAAGGTGACCTCCAGCGATCCGAGGCCGGTGATCGGCGAACTGGCCTTTCTTACGGACGGCAACCGTGCCGGAACGGAAGAGAGCTACGTGGAGCTCGGCCCCATGGCGCAGTGGGTCCAGATCGATTTGGGGGCGCCGTCGAAGATCTACGCGCTGTATCTCTGGCACTTCTTCCGCGAAGCCAGGAGCTACCACGATGTGATCATCCAGGTGGCCGACGACGCCGAGTTCTCCAAGAACGTCCGGACCGTCTACAACAACGACCAGGACAACTCGAGCGGCAAGGGGATCGGAAAGGACCGACCGTACATCGAGACGAACTTCGGCAGGCTGATCGACGCCAAAGGGGCGACCGGCCGATACGTACGCCTTTCCAGCAACGGCAATACGGCCAACGATCTGAACCACTACATCGAGGTTGAGGTTTTCGGCAAACCGGCCTCGTGATACGAGGCTCTGACAAAACTCAACACGCCCTCACCCCCTGTCCCTCTCCCGAAGCGGGAGAGGGGAGTCGAGTCAGGGCCTCTCAGGAGCTTTCCGCATGTCCCAGAATCCACAAATCCATGAGAAGTCCCACGGCCCGGCCGTTTCTCGGCGGGGATTCATTGCCGGGGCCGGCGCCGCGGCGGCCGCGTTTTCGATCGTCCAGCCGTCGCTGGTCCGGGGCTACAGCGCCAACGCCAAGGTGGATATCGGCATCATCGGCTGCGGCGGCCGCGGCACCTGGATCACCGATCTCTTCCAGCAACACGGCGGCTACAATATCGTCGGCGCGGCCGACTACTTCCCGGACCAGGCCGACGGTCTGGGCAACAAGTTCAACGTGGAGCCGGCACGGCGATTCACGGGCCTGGCCGGCTATCGCCGCATGCTCGAGCAGAAACTCGACGCCGTGGTGATCGAGTCCCCGCCCTACTTCCATCCCGAGCAGGCCGCGGCTGCGGTCGACGCCGGCAAGCACGTCTACCTGGCCAAGCCGATTGCCGTCGACGTCCCCGGCTGCAAGACGGTCGACGAGAGCGGCAAGAAGGCGACCGGCAAGAAGCTGTGTTTCCTGGTCGATTTCCAGACGCGGGCCGATGAATTCTTCATCGAAGCTCTTAAGCGAGTCCGCGAGGGAGCGATCGGCCCGTTTGCCTTCGGCGAGGCCACCTACCACGCCGACATTCCCTGGATCCGCCAGATCCAGTATCTCCAGGACGATGCGGGCAATCCGGAGAACCGGTTGCGGGCTTGGGGATTGGACCGGGTGCTCTCCGGCGACATCATCACCGAGCAAAACATCCACACGCTCGACGTGGCAAGTTGGATCATGAACCAACCGCCTGTCTGTGCCTACGGCACGGGCGGCCAGAAGGTCCGCACCGTGGGCACCTGCTGGGACACGTTCAGCGTGACTTTCCAGTACGCGGACAACGTGGGCATCGCATTCAGCTCCCGGCAATTTGCCGGCCACGGCACGCAGCCGGAAGGGATTCGCAACCGCATGTTCGGCTCCGAAGGCGTGCTGGAGACCAACTACGGCGGCGACGTGCTCATCCGCGGCAAGCATTTCTGGCGAGGCGGCGCCACGCCGGCGATCTACAAGCAGGGCGCCGTGAACAATATCGCCGCGCTGCACGCCGCCATCCAGGCCGGCGACTGCGCCAATGCGACGGTGCCGGAGAGCGTTCGGAGCAATCTGGTCACGATCCTGGGGCGCACGGCGGCCTACCGCGGAGAGGTCGTCCACTGGGACCGCTTGCTGGAGAGCAACGAGAAACTCGAGTGCGATCTCAAAGGACTGAAAGAGTAAACTTGAGCGTGTTGCCTTATCACGATCAGGAGAACCACGATGGCGTGGGAGTATAGCGAGAAGACCAAACAGCTCTTCATGGACGCCGTCCACGGCAAGCCGGGCACGCACCTCGGTGAAATCGAAAATCCCGACGGTTTCGGTGAACATGGCTCCATTGCCTGCGGCGACGCCATGCGGTTTACCTTTCGCGTCCGGCGCCACGCCACGGACCCAACCCAGGACGTGATCACCGACGCCCGCTACCTGACGTTCGGCTGCACGTCGGCCATCGCCGCTTCCGAGGCCCTTTGCACGCTCATCGAGAGGGGCGGCTACACGCCGATCCAGGCGCTGCAGGTCAAGAACCAGGATATTGTCGATTTTCTCGAAGGGCTGCCCAAGCAGAAGATCCACTGTTCGGTGATGGGGGCGGAGGCCCTGGAATCGGCGGTCTTCAACTGGGCGCAGAAGCGCGGCGTCGACCTGGCCCGGCTGGGCGTCGACATGCACGCCGATGAGCAGGATGAAGGCCGGATCGTCTGCAAGTGTTTTTCGCTTACCGAGCCGTATATCCGCCGCAAGGTCAAGGAACTGAACCTCCGCACGATTGCCGAGATCACCAATGCCATCAAGGCGGGAGGGGCGTGCATGGCCTGCCACCACGTGCCCGGCGGCTTGCAGGACATCCTCGACGAAACGTGGGGCTCGCGGCGCAAGGAACTGCCGGTGCTGACGCAGATCGCGCCGCTGGCAGGCGCCGCGCCGCCGGCCGAGGAAGCGCCGCTGTCCCCCTACCAGTTCGCCAAGAAGATCGACCGGGCCATGGACGACTACGTGCGCCCCATCCTGCAGCGCGACGGCGGCGACGTGGAAGTCATCGACATCAAGGACACGATCGTTTACTGCCGCCTGACCGGCGCCTGCAAGGGCTGCGCCGCCTCCAGCCAGACGCTGAGAATGCTCGTCGAGCGGACGCTCAAGGAGATGGTCAGCGACCGCATCCGCGTGATCGACGTGTAGAGGCACCCATGCGAATCATCTACGCCGACAACAATGCCACGACGCCCATCGCCCCCGAGGTCCGCGAGGCGATGGAGCCGTTCTTCCGGGACAACTACTTCAATCCCAGTTCGGCCTACGAGCCCGCCCGGCTTGCGCACGAGGCGGTGGAGGGCGCCCGCGGCGAGATCGCCGCCCATTTCGGCCTGGCCGACGCCCGGCAGATCGTCTTTACCGGCTGCGCCACCGAGAGCAACAACGCCGCGATCTTCGGCACGGCCAAGGCGAACCCCGCGCGCCGCCACGTGATCACGACCGCCGTGGAGCACCCGGCGGTGCTCGAAGTCTGCCGGGAACTGGAGCGCAGCGGCTACAAGGTGACCTGGCTGGGCGTAGACGGCGACGGCAACCTGGACGTTCACGAATTCGTCCGCGCCCTGGGGCCCGAAACGCTCCTGGTCACGATCATGCACGCCAACAACGAGACGGGCGTGATCTTCCCGATCGAGCAGCTTTCGCGGCTGACCAAGCAGACCGACCCGGCCATCGTCTTCCACTGCGACGCCACGCAGTCGGTCGGCAAAGCGCCGATCGATCTGGCCGATCCGTACCGCCACGTCGACCTGCTCTCATTCTCCGGCCACAAGCTGCACGCTCCCAAGGGAATCGGTGTGTTGTACGTCAAGCGCGGCACGCCTTGCCGGCCGTACCTGCTCGGTGGCCATCAGGAAGGAGGCCGCCGGGCGGGCACCGAGAACGTGCCGTACATCGTCGGGCTGGCCAAGGCCATGAAGCTGGCCGCCGCATCCTACGACGACGAACAGAGGCGTGTTCGCGGACTTCGCGACCGCCTCGAACGAGCCCTGGAAGAGCGGATCCCCAGCGTCCAGTTCTCCGGCCGGCGCGCCCCGCGACTGCCCAATACGCTCAACATGTCTTGCCACTACATCGAAGGCGAGGGAATGCTTTACCAGCTCAACGAGTACGGCATCTGCGCCTCCAGTGGTTCGGCATGCACCTCCGGATCCCTGGAGCCTTCGCACGTGCTGCGCGCGATGAAGGTCCCCTTCACGGCCATTCACGGCTCGGTCCGTTTCAGCCTCAGCCGCTACAACAGCGACGAGGACGTGGACCGGATCATCGAGTGTTTTCCGCAGATCGTGGCCAATCTTCGCCGACTCTCGCCCTATTGGGACCAGGAGAAGAACGCTCCCCGCGCCGACGCCGAAAGACTGCTCCAGGCGACGCCGGGGCATTGAGCCGGGCGGCGGATTTCAACCTCAAGATCCTCAACGGGGTCGCGAAGACTCGCCGTCCCACGTTTGCGACGATCGCCGAGGACATGTCCTACAACCACGGTCCGATGATTTCCGAGCAGCACTTTGCGCCACGTCGCCCTATTGCTTGTGCGGGCTCACATAGGCCTCGTAAAGTTCCACCGCCCGCTGGTCCGTGATGGCGCGGCCGATCACCAGGCGGCAGCACGCACGGGCATCGCGATTTGCTTCCAGGTCGCGACCGAAGAGCGACAGGTACAGCGAACGATACCCGCCGGCGTCGGCCGTGGCCGGGTTCCAGGGACACGAGACGGCGAAGCAATCCTGCGGCGGAGCCATCATCACGGCCGTGATGTCGGCGCCGACATCACGCCGCATCGCTAGCGGCGAGAAGAGCCGGCGCCCTTCGGCCCAATCGACTGGACTGGGTGGGATCTTCCACCGGCCATCGAGAACCATCGCCAAGCTCTGCTCGTCCCGCGGAAACATCACGTATCCGCCCGTGGAGTCGGCCGACCGGTCCGCCGGCACGAAACGCGGGCCTTTTCCGGGATCCTCCTCGGGGCCCAGGTAGACCGACGCGCGGAAGCTCTTCGTAAAGTAGGACGACATGAACAGCTCGAAATCGGGCATGTCCCGCTGGGGAACGGCCGTGATCTCCAAGTCGAGCGTGTCAGCCGCGGACCACCGATAGACGGCATGGAGCTCAAGGGGGTGTTCTTCGGCTGCCGGCCAGTCGACGGCAACCGCGCCGTCGGCCAGAAGTCTCGTCACCGTGGGCCAATCGCGAGCGGCGTTGCCATACCGCGTGTTCGTGGTAAAGACGCGGTAGAAACTGAATACGCCCGGCGGATGGGTGAGGTCAGCGCCTGTCTTGGCGTCGATCAGCGGGTAGAGCCCCTGGTACTTGCCGTCGAGCTTGAGCGTGCCTTTGAAAAGCCCGGTATCGAAGCCGTAGAGTCCCGGGCCGGCAGGCTTGAAACCAAGGTCGGGTTCTTCGGCGCCGATCGGCGCGGCTCCGAACGCAAGGATTGCGGTGATCGCGACGATGCGAGTCAACATGGCTACACCTCCTTCGTCCTTCCGGGCTGCGGCGCGGGATAGATGCCGTCGGGACCCGGCTGGATCGGGGCTGGCGTGTCGAACGAGAGGCGGTCGATGTCGGGCATGTACTCGAACGTGGAGGCCATGGCCTCGTCCCAGGTGACCATCGCGCCGGTGTGCGTCGCCATCCGGCCCATGAGCGTCGCCAGGTTCGCTTCGCCGGCGCGGCGGGCCTCGTTGTGCGGCTTGTCCTGGCGGATCGCGTCGAGGAGGACCTGCCATTCATCCTGGTAGGGGTTCGACTCTTTCTGTTCGTATTTCCAGACCAGGTCGGCGTCGACCATGTTCTGGCTCTTGTAGATCCGCGGATCGGGCGTGGAGAGGTTCGTCATGATCACGGCCGAACCCTTGGAGCCGTGGGCGTAGTCGGAATACGTCTGCCAGCAGTTGTTCATGTGGCGCGAGAAGGCGAAGAGCTTGGCCCCGTCGGCGAACGTGTATTCGACCGTGTAGTGGTCGAAGAGGTTGCCCGCCTCCGCGTAGCACCGCCCGCCCATGCCCTGGGCAGAGACGGGCCAGGCGTTTTTCACCCAGCAGGCGACGTCGACGTTGTGGCAGTGCCAGTCGACGAAGAACCCGCCGGTGACCCAGTTGAAGCTAGCCTTGTACTTGACCTGGAACGTTACTTCGTTCATGTCGGCCGGCTTTTTGGGACAGTAGACCGGCCCGTGGACGCGGTAGATCCGCAGCGTGTGCACATCGCCGATCTCGCCGTCGTGGATCCTGCGGACGACCGCCTGCCGGGCCTTGGAATGGCGCCACATGAAGCCGCAGGCGACCTTGAGGTTCTGCTTTTCCGACTTCTCGGCCGCCGCCAAGAGGCGGCGCGTGCCGGGCGAATCGACGGCGAACGATTTCTCCATGAAGACGTTCACGCCCTTTCCGACTGCGTACTCGAAATGCAGGGGCCGGAAGACCGAAGGCGTGGTCAAGAGCACGACGTCGCCCGGCTTAAGGCAGTCGATCGCTTTCTTGTAGGCGTCGAAGCCGACGAACGAGCGGTCGGGCGTAACGTCGATCTTGTCCGCAAAGTCCTTGCCGAGATTCTTGAGACTCGCCTGGATGCGGTCTTCGAAGATGTCGGCCATCGCGTAGAGCTTGACCGGCCCGCCGGTCGAGGAGAAGGCGTCGGCCACGGCGCCGCTCCCGCGAGCGCCCGTTCCGACCAGGGCCAGCCGGATCGTAT
>JABWBD010000549.1 GCA_013360685.1 Pirellulales bacterium | reverse complement strand
ATTCTGGAAGGGCGCTGAGGAGAACACGGTTCCTGGCTCCCCGCTCTTGTGGGTTGGAGGGAGAAGAAAAGCCTCAGAACCCGCCTCTGCCGAGGGAGGAAGCTCCCCGATCTTTCGGTTGCCGGAGAATGTATAATCCAAGGTAAGGAAGCCACTTACGTCGCGACCGCCACACCGGCTCCCCTCAACGTCGTGATATCCGGTCCTCTATGCTCACCACGCGCGCCCGCTTGAACCACGACCAGGTTGTCACTTGGTTGCGCCGGACCGATGAGGTCCAGTTGGCCGATCTCTGGCGGACCGCCGACCAGGTCCGCCAGCAGCACGTCGGGGGCGAGGTGCACCTGCGCGGGCTGATCGAGCTGTCGAACTACTGCATCCGGCTCTGCGCATACTGCGGGCTCCGCGCGCCGAACCAGAATGTTACCCGCTACCGGATGTCGGCCGATGAGGTGCTCCACTGTGCCCGGCAGGCGGTCGCTTTTGGCTATGGCACGGTGGTGCTTCAGTCGGGCGAGGATCCGGGCCTGAAAGGCGACTGGATGGCGGATCTGATCCGCCGCATCAAGGTGGAAACGCCGCTGGCAGTCACCCTCAGTCTCGGCGAACGCAGCGACGAGGAATTCGCGCTTTGGCGCGAGGCGGGGGCCGACCGCTACCTGCTTCGCTTCGAGACGTCGAACCGGCAGCTCTACGACCGGATCCATCCGCCGCGGCCTGGGACCGAGTCGGACCGTGTGGCCATTCTGCGGCGGTTGCGGGAGCTGGGCTACGAGGTCGGCAGCGGCGTGATGATCGGCATCCCCGGACAGACCTACGACGACCTGGCTCGCGACATCGCGCTGTTCGGCGAGTTGGACCTGGACATGATCGGCGTCGGGCCGTTTCTGGTGCATCCCGACACTCCGCTGGGCGACCCGGCTTTCCGTCCCTTGGTTCCCGACGACGACCAGGTCCCCAGCAACGAGCTGATGACTTACAAGGTGATTGCCCTGGCGCGGCTGATGTGCCCGCGCGCGAACATCCCCGCCACCACCGCCCTGGCAACCATCAACAAGCGGAATGGGCGGGAACTAGGCCTGGTCCGCGGCGCCAACGTCGTCATGCCGAACCTTACTCCTCCGAAGTACCGCGTCCTCTACGAGATTTATCCCAACAAGGCATGCATCCGCGAAACGGCCGATGGCTGCTTCTCGTGCCTTGAGGCGCGGATTGTTTCCCTGGGTCGGGACGTCGGCGCCGGGCGGGGCGATTCGCCCAACTGGCAGCGGCGCCGTGACGACCCGGCCGGCCATTCCGAGAGAAACAATGTCCTGGGTGACCGACGAGAATAAACTGAGCGAAGCGGGCTACGACTTCATCGACGACGATTACTTACACCGCCTCATGCGCCGCAAGGCCGATCGGGCGGAGGTCCGCGACATGATCGCCAAGAGCATGTCGAAGCAGCCCTTGGCGGTCGAGGAGACGGCGGCCCTGCTGGCCGCCGATTCGCCGGAGCTGGTCGAAGAGATCTTCGACGCGGCCCGGCGGTTGAAGCGCGACGTGTACGGCAATCGGATCGTGCTCTTCGCGCCGCTTTACATCGGCAACGAGTGCACCAACGACTGCCAGTACTGCGCGTTCCGCCGTTCCAACCGCGACGTGGTCCGCCGCACGCTCGATGCCGGCGAGATCCGCAGCCAGGTCGAAGCCCTGCTCTCCAAGGGGCACAAGCGGCTGATTCTCGTCTTCGGCGAGCACCGCCGCTACAGCCCCGAGTACGTTGCCCAGTGCGTCCGCGAAGTCTACTCGATCCGCCTCGACCACGGCAACATTCGCCGCGTGAACATCAACGCCGCCCCCCTGGACCACGCCGGCTACAGGACCGTCAAGGGGTCGGGCATCGGCACCTTCCAGATCTTCCAGGAGACGTACCACCACGCGACCTACGGGCTGGTCCATCCCCGGAACACCCGCAAAGGCGATTATCTCTGGCGGCTCGACGGCGTCGCCCGCGCCATGGAGGCCGGGCTGGACGACGTGGGGATCGGGGCGCTGTTTGGGCTTTACGACTGGAAATTCGAGGTGCTCGGGCTGGTCGCCCATGCGCTGCACTTGCAGAAACACTTCAAGGTCGGTCCGCACACGATCAGTTTTCCGCGGCTCCGGCCGGCCTGCGGCGTGGATCTCAATGGGTCGCACCTTACCAGCGACGAGGATTTCAAGCGCCTGGTGGCCATCTTGCGCCTCTCGGTGCCGTACACGGGACTGATCCTCACGGCGCGCGAGCGTCCGGAAATCCGCCGCGAGGTGATGGCCTTTGGCGTCTCGCAGATCGACGCCGGAAGCCGGATCGAGCTGGGCGGCTACACCGAGGCGGGCGATTCGCAGACCCAGGCCCGCGAGCGCGAGCAGTTCGAACTGGGCGACATCCGCGCGCTGGACGTGGTCATGCGCGAGCTGATGACCGACGGCTACATCCCCAGCTTCTGCACCGCCTGCTACCGCCTCGGCCGCACGGGCGAGCACTTCATGGAATTCGCCATTCCCGGCTTCATCCAGACCCTCTGCACGCCCAACGCCCTGTCGACTCTGATGGAGTACCTGGCCGACTATGGTTCGCAGGAAACGTACGCGGCCGGCAAGGCGCTGGTGCGCAGCGAACTGGACAAGATGCCCGAAGGACGGCGGAAGCAGGAACTAATCGACCGTCTCCGCCGCATCGAAGAGACCGACGAACGGGACCTCTATTTCTAATTGGTCGTTGAGCAAGGGCTGCTCAACGGCGAGGAGTTTGAGGGATTGGTTTCGCCGGATCGCGTAACCAGGCTGGGATCGGGCGGCGAGGGTCGAGCGAGATAGCCGGTCTAAGGCGGATTATTCACGAACTCATCGTAACCCGAAGCGTAAGCGAGCACTGCCGAAGGACTTAGCCTCGCTTACGCTTCGGGTTAGTATCCGGCAATCTGCCGCGAACGCGCCGGGGTCCGTGAATAATCCGGGCTAAGGCGGTGAACGGGGGCGCCGCAAGATGCCGGTCGTGCGGAAATGGCAATCATCGGGCAGCCCCCTGCCGGTCGCTACGGCAGGGGGCTGTCGTTTTGATTCAGTTGCCAAAGAGCTAAGGGCCTGCTCAAGCTGTTGGAGGAGAGTGGGCAGGGGACGGTTGGACGGGGTCTGCTAGATGGCGCGTTCGCGGCGGGCTGGAGGCGGTCGGCAGGGCGTTTGAAGGCGGCGACGCAACAGCCCGGAATGGTGTTGCATGACTTAGGACACGGGGTGTTGTTGCAAGTGGTTGGTATTCAACGGGTTCTGGATGCGGCTTGCGACGTAACTTTTTAGTAGGTTTGGATGGTTTGTTGCATCTGAATGGAGGGTCGGTGGATTGCGCGGAGTGGGATCACGGCGCGGAGCGGCGTGCCACTAGAGGGCAAACTAAGAGCCCGCCGCGACGGGCGCGCTATGGTGAAAAACGCGCTCGTCGCGTCGGGCTCTTGGGACAGCGGTTTGAAGCTAGCACTTGGTCTTCACGATACCGTTAAGGACTCGCGCGGTAGAGACATGCGATCCAGGCTGACAGGGCGGTTGTCTCGCGGCCC
>JABWBD010000548.1 GCA_013360685.1 Pirellulales bacterium | reverse complement strand
CTCCAGCGCCGACTCCGCCAGTCCTGCCAGCAACCGCTCGCCCGCAGGGAAGCGGCGGATGATGCGGGTCTCGTCGGCCACGTCGAGCACGGCGTTCACGGCCATGGCCGCCAGCGGCCGCTTCGAGGCCGGATAGCTATCGACAATCTCCTTGTGAAAGGCAGGAGAATTGAAGTAGACGTGGCCCAGCTCATGGAGCACCAATCCGCAGAGATCCGAGAACCTGGGCGCTTCCCATGTGCCGGCGGCGGGCAGTACGACCGTCTTTCCGTCGGTGCACGCGGCCCGGCCGCGAAAGACGAACTGCAGTCCCGATTCGGCCAGCCCCAGGATCCCCACCAGCGCCTGGGCAAAGGTCCGCAGTGCTGCAACG
Source organism: Pirellulales bacterium (assembly GCA_013360685.1). Taxonomy (GTDB): domain Bacteria; phylum Planctomycetota; class Planctomycetia; order Pirellulales; family Thermoguttaceae; genus JABWBD01. The sequence goes on along the minus strand of JABWBD010000548.1, from coordinate 3,227 downwards.
TCGAAGTACTTTGCCATGACTGTCGTTCAAGGTTCTCTTGAGGCCTAACAGAACGCCGGCTGCTGTCAGGCGACCGGCGGGAAATCACTTTTTGCTTCCGAATCTATCCGTAGACCGCCCGGCACCTTGGTTTCGACCGGGAATGCAGTGTCCTTGGCTGGTTCTCGGATAGGTTCTCCGCCGATTGCCTCACTCCTGCCCCTCTCCGGAAACGGGAGGGGGGAAGTCAAGCCCTCGCAGTTAAATGGGTATGAAGTCGCTTGCCGCATGTTGCAGGACAAATCGGGCGATTTCGCGAATCGGCTCTGCTTGCAGGCCCACCTCAGCCGGATCGCCCAGCTTCGCGATCACCACCGACTCGAAGCTTTCCATGAGGTTCTTGGTGCGGAATTGCGTGTCGGCGCCCCACTGCAGCAACGAGCGGAGCGAGAAATCAAAATTCGTCTCTCCCTTCTTCCTCGCCTCGCGGATGCCTTTGGCCACCGTGAGCATCCCCCGGATCTGTTCGCCGCTGAGTCCGTGAAGGGCTCGGCGAAGTACTTCCGTTTCGTGCTGGTCATCCCAATAATCACAGTGGATTGCTCGGAGTCGGTCCTTGAGGCTTTCGGCCAACGGCCGGCACGCGCTGTACCCGCATTCGTTCACGCACAACAAGGCCCGGAACGATTCGGGCACCACGATCTCCTCCCCTGTGAAGGGCACCGCAAGCGTCCCGCCGACATCGAGAACCCGGTTCAGCAGGGCCCCAATGCCCCCGCGGGCCAGGTTGGCTTCCTCGAAGACAAACCAGGCCCCCTGCTTCACGGCGTTGTACAGCGGGCCGGCGATGAAACTGGACGAGCCGTTCACCAGCCCGGGAGAACCGACCAGATCCTCGGCAGTAAGATCCGCATGGCCCTGGCAAACGAAGACTTGTTTGCCCCGCTCCCGCGCGAGTTGCATGACCGCATAGCTCTTGCCGGTGCCGCGAGGCCCGGTCAAGAGCACGTGGCCGAGCAACATTGCCGTTTTCAACACTTGGTAGAAGGGCGCATGGACCTCCGCGGCCACGGATTCGCCGGACTGCGCTTTGGCCGCCTCCGATGGCGCGGGACTATTTCGCATCCTCTCCCGCTGTGCCCGCCGACGCAACCGGTTCGCCCTCGGATGAATCCTCGGCCCTTTCTGCTGGTTCTTTTTCGACATGGTGCCTCCCGTTGGGTATAAGGATGAGGTGATGGGCGGTGGATCAATGGATCGGTGAGTTCCTGGATTGCCGGATGGATGGGCTGATGGGGCGTGGTGAAGGGGTGACGGGGCAACGGAACTGGCGAGTACCCTGTATTCCAGTTCCCCAGTATTCCACTGCTTACACTCCAGCACTCCAACAACCCCTTTGTCTTGTCACTCCCCCTCCGCGCCACGGGCGTCGGGTGCCCTCTTGGTGAGGTCGACGACATTGAAGTCGAAAGCCAGCCGGGCGCCGAAACCCCGCCGCCGCTGGATCAACTCGCTGGGGAAAATCGGCCTCGCGGTGCTTTTCTCTGACACGTGAAGCCGCGTCTCCGATGAGCTTGTTGACTCGGACCATGTTGGCCCGGACCGCGTGGGCGTCGGGCTCCCATCCGTTCTCCTCACCGATCATCCGCGCCAGCACGCCGGGATGCCGCCAACCGCGCATCGGTTCCGACTCCGGATCCTGGGCATCGGATCGATAGGCACTCCGAAGGACGAGCAGGAGCCCGACCAGGGCCGGCTGGAACGAGACCGCCTCGTACTTCCACTCGTTTTCCGACACTCGATAGGCAATGCGGAGGAATCCACCCCCGCGGCGCCCTGCGGGCAGCACGAATCTGGCCCGAAGCGGGCCGCCCTCCTGCGGAACGCCTTCTGCGCGGTCTCGCCCGCCGCCCTGGCCGTCGTTTTCAGAGGTCAAGTCTTGGCTCATACGTCGGTCCTCCTGGGTTGGCACGATGCCGCATCCCGGCATCGCACTCCATGATGCCCTACGGCGCGGCTTCCAGAGGAAAACAGATCCAAACACAAGAGGCTGTCGACGTCTTGACTACACCTGTTCGGGGCAGTTGCGATTCGACAGCCTCGGGGTGACGTTCAGCGATCAAGGCCGCTTCCCGGGCAGTCTGCTTGAATCAGCCGCGACGAATGGCAGATTGAACCGGGCACGACCGCCAAGTAAACTGGCAACCGCACGCTCGATCTTCAATGTTCCGTCATCCCAGGGATTTTTCGATGAACCAGCCCCGATTGCCAATGTACGCATCCGCCTGTTTGCTCCCGGCGATCTGGATCGCCTCGGCCTCCACGCTCTCAGCCGAAGTGATTGCTCAGGGCCCCCAAGGCTGGACGGCCTCCGCATCGCGAACTCAGATCGCTCCGAAGTTCTCTTCGGCGCCCGAGGGCGGCAGAAATGGAAAAGAGGTCCTTCGGATCCAGTCGGACCGCCGAGAGGGCCTGCACGGCACGTGGAGCAAGACCTTCCCGGTGACGGGCGGCAAGTGGTACCGGTTCCAGGCGTTTCGCAAAACGGAAGGAGTCGATTGCCCGCGCCGCAGCGTGCTGGCGACGATCACCTTTCAGGATGCTCATGGGAATAAGGTGCCGCGCGACGAACCGTCCCACACGTCGTTTCTGCCGGGCACCGTGCCGTTGGCCGAACCCGAGTTGCCGTTCGACGGTGCAACGGATGCGTGCGGTTGGACCGAGGTCTCCGGAGTCTACCAGGCGCCCGCGAAAGCGGTGCAGGCCGCCGTCGCTTTGCATCTTCGCTGGTCCCCGCCAGGCGGAAAGGTCGAGTGGTGCGATGTCGCACTGGAAGCGACGGCTCCTCCGCAGCCGCGCACGGTGCGGATCGCGGTGGCCCACTTCTGTCCGAGCAAGGGAACGAGCGCGGCAGACAACTGCCGCAAGTTCGAGCCGATCATCGCGGATGCCGCGCAGCAGCGCGCGGATCTGGTCGTGCTCGGCGAAACGCTGACCTATGCCGGCCGCAACCCGGCCGTCAGCCCGGCCGAAGCCGCAGAAGCCGTACCCGGCCCATCGACGGAGTATTTCGGCGAACTGGCCAAAAGGCACAATCTCTACATCGTGGCCGGTCTGTTCGAACGCAATGAGCACCTCGTCTACAACGTGGCCGTGCTCGTGGGCCCCGACGGCAGTCTGGTAGGCAAGTACCGCAAGGTCACGCTGCCTCGCGGCGAGTGGGACAACGGCGTGGCGCCGGGCGACGA
>JABWBD010000547.1 GCA_013360685.1 Pirellulales bacterium | reverse complement strand
CTTCACGGAACCCGAGCGCCCGGTGCCCTCGCCGCACCGAGGTGTTGTCGTCGAAGACATCCAACCCGGCCCGAGTCTGGCCTGCGTTGCGAGCGTGCGCCATGCCGTGGTAGAGAAGGCTCGTTCCCACTCCGGGGGCGCGGACCGAGGGATCCAAATAGCCGTGATTGACGAAAACATCCTGGGGACCGCGGCGGATCTCGGTGAAGCCCTGCACCTCGCCGTCGTCGACCAAAACGTACCAAAGGCTGTCTCCGTGGTCGTGATGGTCGATAAGATCGCGGATATACGATTCGACGCCGCAGGAGGCGTAGATCGTGTAGCCGAGCCGGTCCTGGGGGAAGTTGGCGCGGAAGATCTCGACGATCTTGCCCGCCTCGGAGCTAAACGCGAGTCGCACGTGCATGGCGGAGAAATTCCGGCTGGGCCATTCGCTCTTCGTCCAGATCCTTCCCGCCGGTGCTCCGCGGATCAACGACCACGCCGCGATGCGTGAATACGGCGATGAGGGTGAGCCAGAGGATTTTCAGATCGAGCAGCAGGGACCAGTGCTCGACGTACCAGGCTTCGAGTTCCAGCCGCTGCTGCCAGGCGAGCAGGTTTCGTCCGTGAACTTGGGACCAGCCGGTGATCCCCGGGGGGACCGTGAAGCGAAGCGATTCGCGCCGGGTGTAGTAGGGCAGATAGCGCATCAAGAGCGGACGCGGTCCGACGAGCGACATTTCACCTTTGAGGACGTTCCACAACTGGGGCAACTCGTCGAGACTGGTCTTGCGCAAGAAGCGGCCGAGCCAGGTCAACCGTTCGCCGTCGGGGAGCAGTTCGCCGTCGGGGCCCCGAGCGTCGGTCATGGTGCGGAACTTGTAGAGGGTGAACGGGCGGCGGTTGCGTCCGGGACGGACCTGGCGGAACACGACCGGACCGCCCATGCTGAAACGGACCGCCAAGGCAACCAGCAGCATGGGGAGCGAGAAGACGAGGAGCAACTCGGCGGCGACGAGGATGTCGAAGAGTCGTTTGAGAACGGCCATGTCTCGATTTTGGATTTTAGATTTTGGATTTTGGATTGGAGGGGCTGGCGTTATGCGGCGCGCCGAAGCCCAAATGTGTGGTTGCGTACGGCTGCGTGGAGGACTTTCTTGAGCGCGGCGGAGGTGTCCAGGATGTCTTGGGTGGTCAGGGTCGGATGGACGAGGAACATCAGGCTGGTTTCTCCCAATCGGCGGGCGTTGGGAAGGCGCCGCGCCGGGCGGAGCGTGGTTCCATGGAAGGCTTTCTCCAGGTAGATCTCCGGACACGCACCGCTGCCGCAGGGGATTCCTTCGGCATGGAGCGCGGCAAGGACCCGGTCGCGAGACCAGCCGGAGCTAAGCTGCTCGGGTTCGAGAAAGGCGTAGTATTTGTAGTAACTGTGTCCGACGTGCGCCGGAGGCTCGGTCAAACGCAACCCGGGCACGCCGCGGAGTTCCTCACACAGGAGGGCAGCGTTTCGCCGGCGGGCCCGGAGCCATTCGGGCAGCCGGCGGAGGATTTGCCGGCCGATGGCGGCCTGCATCTCCGTCATCCGCCAGTTCGTGCCGAACGAGTCGTGCATCCAGTGGAACATGCCGGGAGGGTGCTTGCGCTCGGCGGCAAGACGGCTCTTTCCATGATCCTTGTAGCTCCAGGCACGTTCCCAGGCCGCGGCGTCGTTGGTGGTGAGCATTCCGCCCTCGCCGCCGGTGGTGAGGATCTTGTCCTGGCAGAAGGAGAACGCCGCTGCATGGCCGAGTGAACCGACCGGGCGGCCTCGGTAGGTCGCACCGTGCGCCTGGGCGCAGTCTTCGATGACCCAGAGCCCGCGCTCCCGGGCCAACGCCATGATCGGGTCCATCTCGCAGGGCCACCCGGCGAGATGCACCGCAATGATGGCCTTGGTGCTGGGGGTCAGCGCAGCGCGGAGGGTTGCCGGAGTGACGTTCTGGCTCACCGGATCGACATCGGCGAAGACGGGCAGGACGCCTCGGCTGACGCAGCAGCTTGCGGACGCCAGGAAACTGCGGCACGTCACGACGACCTCGTCGCCCGGCCTGATTCCCAAGGCATGAATCGCCAATTCCAGGGCCACGGTCCCGTTGGCCAGGGCTACCGCGTGCTGACAACCGGCGGCCTCGGCGAATTCCCGTTCGAACTGCCGGCACTCACCGCCGGTCCAGTAATTCACCCTTCCGGAGCGAAGCACATCGGCCGCGGCGCCGATCTGTTCCTCGTCAAACACGGGCCAGGGCGGCATCGGTTTGGTGCGGACGGGATCGCCGCCGTCGATCGCAAGGGGGACTGTGGGGAGTCGATTGGAATGCATCACGATACTCTCAGTAAGTTCTCCCATCCTACGCTGCGCGGCGGAGGGGCGCCTGGCGATAGGCTGGGAAGTAATTGCCCGTACACGATTCGAACCCCTGCCGCTGGAGCCATCGCGACCGCGCGAAGAGGATTTCCTGGTAGGCCAGGTGGTTCCGCACGAGCTTGGTTGTCTCAAACGAGAAGAGCGTCCGCGAAAAACCGGCCTTGAACTCGAAGAGCGAATCGCGGCGGGCGCCGAGTCCGCCGCCCAGATGCAGCCACGAGAATCCGTTTTGCGTTGCCCAGATGCGCATCTCGTCGAGAATGACTTTCATGCCTCCGCGAACGCCGGCGAACTCTGGAGCGGTTCCGCTCAAGTGGTACTGGACGACATCGCCGCACAAGAGAAACATGGCCCCGGCGATCATCTGGCCGCCGACCTGAGAGAACAAGAGCTTCACACGTCCCGGGAGATGATCGACCAGCGCGGTGAAATAGTCGTGGTCGAAGTAATAATACTCATCGGCCTCGAGGCTTTTCATGGTCTGGGTGTAGATTCTCTCGAACGTCTCGAGGTTGCCGAACGACGGATCATCGCAGACGGTGACGCCGCTCTTGCGGGCACGGCGGATTTCGTAACGGTGGCCCTGGCGGATGCCCGCGGTCTGCCGCTCGTCCGATTGGCTCAGATCGACAGCAACCGTGGGGCCGAGGAGCGACACTTCGGCCATCGGTGCCAGCATCCAGGAGGAATCCATGAGCGGGTTGTGACGTGTGAAAAGGCAGACGATCCCAAGCCGGTCCAGCGCCTCGGCCAGTGCCCGCTGGAATGCGGTCCGGAACGTCTCGGCCGCCGGTTGGGAACGCTCGATGCTCGTTACGACTCCCGGGTAGCCGTAGACGGAAGTGGCGTCGCAGAGGGGGAAGCCGTCCAGTCCGTCGATGGCCGCGACGGGGCGGACGAGGATCGGCAGGCCGGCACAGTGGCCGGCGTGCTCGAAGAAGAGGAGGTAAGGTTCTCCCTCGCCGCGCTGGTTTGCTAGCGCGTGGTAACCGGCCAGATGGTAGCAGTCGAACCGGCCACAGCGGGCCAGGGCGTCATCCCACGCCTTGGGCTGATCAACTCCAATCAAGTGGCACTCGGACATGAGGCACTCTCGCTTCTCTGGCTGTGTGGGATCAGGCCGCCATCCGCTTGGGCGGCAAGCCGACAGCGCCAGCGAGCACGGACTCCAGGTTCGCGGCCAGCTTGTCCCGGTCGAACCTCTCCTGGGCAACGCGCGCC
>JABWBD010000138.1 GCA_013360685.1 Pirellulales bacterium | reverse complement strand
GAATTCCGGGTCGCTGCCCAGGAGGACTTGCTCCAGGTCCTGGCCCTCGACACCAATGACCAACGCCGCCGGCCGCCCCCGACGTGTAATCAGGATCCGGTCGGTTTGCGCCTGATCCACAAATTCGCTGAGGCGGGCTTTCGCCTCTCTTAAACCGATCAGTTTCACAGGATTTCCTCGGTTGTCTTGTGCCCCGGTTTGCGTCGGACTGCTCGAACGCTGACCACCCCCTGGTACACCTTTTCCTCGCCTTCCTGACGGGACTCGTCGACATCAACGACGTCGTAGAAGATTCGGAAGTCTCCCACACGCAGTTGCCAAACCGGCTCCAAATGCTCAAAGGGAAGTCGCTGGTCAGGACGGATGATTTTCTTACGCTTGCTCTGCCGCGCGGGCTCGTGGGCGAGTTGTTCATCGACGGCGTCGACGATCTGCCGCACTTCGTATGCGCGAAGTCCGGCACGCCGCATGTCGTCCTTGGCGCCCTCGTCCCAGCGAATGTCGTACATGGCTCAAGGTAGTCACTTCGGTGGTCACCTACTAGAATATACTGCCCATTGGTGCGAAAAACAATACGGAAACTGACGTAGCGGCGACGGTTGCGTCCGCGTCCCCGATGGCTCGTCGGCGGACGCGACGTCGCCTTCCGACGAGCCGGACAGGAAGAACTCACCTGCGTCGACACGCACACGTTCTGGGCAGCGTCTTGATCTTGCGCGACATCGGCGCCGGGACGGTACGTACGCGCGCTGCCGAATCGAGCGCGATTTTGCAGCGCGATCGGCCGGCAAGTTGCCTGCGGAAGGTTGCCAGAAGGCGCTGCTGTTGACCTGCAGTTCGGTCAAGGGGTGCCGGAAAGGGAAAGATGACTGCCCTCCCGTTTCTGACGGGGTACCGGGATTGCTACCCGCCGCTAGAGATTGCAGGATAGTTGCGATAAGCAGGCAGCACGGGGTCGGTTTCAGCAGGCCCGGAGGGTGGAATCCAGATGAAGCGGGTCGCGGCACGAAATGGACAAAGCGGGCGTTCAGGTCGCAAGCCATTTAGCGTATGCTGCCTCTTCGCGGCCATCGGCGGCTTCTGCAAGGCGTTCGAGCAGGCCGGTGCGAAAGTTCTATGGGCGAACGAGAAGGATTCGTGGACGGCGATTTCTGGCACGGCAACCCCAAGTGCTACCGTGTTCCGAAGAGCAATGTCGAATATTGGACAAAGAAGATCGAAGGCAACCGTGCTCGGGACAAGAAGCACACGAAGACACTCAAGCGGCTCGGTTGGCACGTGATCCGAATATGGGAGTCGGCGTTGCGTGACGAGGAAGCCGTCGCGACGAAGATCAGGGCCGCTATGATGCGCCATATCAACGGTGAAACCACATGACCAGCAGCTTCGTACGTTCCACGCCGGCAAACCACCTGGCGAAACGGTCGAACGTGTAGGCTGGGACCAGGTCCTGGTCCGAACGACTCGAATCAGCCGCCGGAAACCGCCCGGCGACCACCTTTGACTTCACGACGGAGTCTGCTCGGGCGGTTTCCGGTCGGTTGGATGGGATGGTCCAGTCACCCGGACTGGAATTACGATGAGTCCCCGTTGTCCATCAAAGGAAATGCTCATAGTACGACCGCTGCATCCTTGGGAATCTCGCCGGTGTACAGCACGGCGAACTGCCTGGGGCGGAGTTTGACGGCCTTGCGGTAGACCTCATCCCGATCCTTGCTGTGGTAGCGTACCACGCCGCTATGCACTTCCAATGCCTCGTTGACCTGCGGATCCTCCACCAGCAACCACTCGGCGACGAATCTCGACTCCAGGCAACAAGGCACAAACAGGCGTTTCTTGGCCGAAGGCCATGCTCACCCGGACGCAATCCAGCCAACTTTCCGAAGCGATCCCCGGACGCTGGAGAATTCCGCAGGTCCGTTCTTCGTGCCGCAGCATCCGGCGCTCGAGCTTCCGGTCGGCTTTCGGATTCAGCCGCCGGACGGAACAGGGCGGGTGAGGGTCGTTTTCAGGGTAGTCGTCGCTGGCCCGAACACACCGCGACCCCATGTCACTTTCGCGTCTTTAAGGCCCTCCGTCAGGGATGGCTCGATCGACGAGCAAGCCAATTGCTTCCCATCCTGTGTGATTCGCATTCGATCGGTGAAGATCTCGAACTTCAACTCGATCGGTTTGCCGGTCCAGCGAATCGCGGCCGTCAGGTGGCCGGGCAGGGTCAGCCGCGACACACGTCCGTATTGGTTGAGCGTGTCCTGGTCGATGAAGGTGAACTCGGGCACCCGCTTCGAGCCTCCCTTGTTGGATGTCGAAACCATGAGCGCGTCGCCGATGGGCACCAGGCCCGCTACCCGCTGGCCCCAGTCATTCCCCACTACGGAAGCCTTTTTGGCCTCGTTGTAGGCGAGGATTTCCTTCTCATAGGGATGACCGACCGCATCGGTAGCTGCCGGACTCGTGAAGGCCCTTCCCATGGAGTGCCAGCGGTTGGCGTCCCGATCGTAGCGCCAGATCTCGGCCCATGGCCACACGCCCACAAAGAGGTCGCCGCGGTACAGGGTGGTGGTCTGGGCCTCCCGCGAGTACGCCGCCACGCCCGGCAAGCGGGGCGGCCAGCCTTCCTTCAGGCTGATCGAGTGGCCGTCGAACTCGTACACGCAGCCGGTCGGGTATTGGCCCAGCAAGACGCGGTCGTAGTAGTTCAGAGCCGAGTACACCTGGAAGCTCTTGCCATCAGGGTCGCGGAGCGAAGTCCAGCGTTTTCCGTCGAAGACGTACACTCCGCCCCAATTGGTCACGGTGATCACCTTGCCGTTGATCTGCCCGTACGCCCAGGTCGTCTGCCCCATCGGGCACTGGTGGGCAACGGCCTGGGAAAGATCCACGGCGTCCTGCCCGGGCTTCCACGGGCAGGCCACCACGGTGACGCCCGTGGGTTGTTCAGGGTCGGCGTGGTACCAGAACAGATGCCCGATGGCGTAATAGAAGTGGTGATAGGAGCCTTTCTTCGGTGGATTCAGGATCACCTTGCCGTTGTAGTCCACTTTGCTCTGAATGAACGTGAGGACTCCGTCGCCGAGCCGCATTCGCCCGTCGCCGTCTCGCAGTGACAACGTGGCGAACTCCGGGTCCACCTTCCATTCGTGGGCCGCAGAATCCCACGTATGCACTCGGAAGTCATAGGCCCGCGCCATGGCGATCAGACGGCCCTCCCGCTCCGAGGTGTATACCCCCGTGTCCTCGCTGTAGCGCGGGAGCGGCTCGAAAACGAACTTGTTGTCGTCGTTGACCGGGCGGACGTAGAATTGAATGGTGAAGCGATCGGACCGGGCGACGGTGTTGTAGACGCCGAGAAAGCCGGCCCCGAAGCGGACCCGGCCGGAGGCGTCCGCGGCCTCAAACAACGTGCCGAAGTTCTGACCCAGGTCCGGCCCGAAATCCACGACAGCGCTCGCCGTCCGCAGTGGCTCGCCCCCATCCGCGGCCATGGCGGTCCCCGCAATGCCCGCCAATGTCGATCCGGCGACCACGAAACCCATGGCAACAACGGCTGATTCTCGCAACATCATTTCACTCCCGTTTGTTCCGCGTTTTGTCTGGATGGCACCTGTAGCACGCCTGACAGCATCGCTGTCCTACCTTGCCGGCCGTCGGTTGTACTCCCCATGACCGAAGGTTTTCCTCTCTTCTTCCGACCCTCACTCCACCGTATTTTGACCCGCTCCACGCTCCGCTCGCCAAATCCGCTCTGGCCCTCGACCCTCGACCGTCAGCTCTCGACCCGCAGCCTTCAACTCTTCCTCTCACGACAACAGCATCTCCAGATCCTCCGCAGTGAGGTTCCGCAGCACGTTGCTGTCGGCGGAGACGATCGCCTCGGCCAGGTCCCGCTTCGTCTTCTGCAGCTCGACCACCTTTTCTTCTACCGTGTCGCGCGCGATCAGTCGGTAGGCGAAGACATGCCGGGTCTGGCCGATGCGGTGCGTCCGGTCCACCGCTTGGGCCTCGACCGCCGGGTTCCACCAGGGATCGAGGATGAACACGTAGTCGGCCGCGGTCAGGTTGAGCCCGTGCCCGCCCGCCTTGAGGCTGATGAGAAAGAGCGGGCAGGCCGGATCGTTCTGGAAACGGTGGACCCGCTCCTGGCGGTTTCGCGTTTGCCCATCCAGGTATTCGTACACGATCCCCTCCGCGTCCAGGCGGCGGCGGACGATCGACAGGAACGACGTGAACTGCGAAAAGACAAGGACCTTGTGCCCCTCGTCGATCACCTCTCGGAGTTGCTCGAGGAGCGTGTCGAGCTTCACGCTGGGGTCGTCGAGCCGCTTTTTATCGAGCAGGCCCGGGTGGCAGGCCGCCTGGCGCAACCGCAGAAGGGCCTCCAGGACGTGGATCTTCGCCTTGGCCATGCCCATGTTCTGGATCCGCTCGGAGAGCATCTTCCGGTAGTAGTCGCGAAGCTCGTTGTAGTGCTTCCGCTGCTTGCCCTCCAGGTCGCAGTAGAGCGTCTGCTCGCTCTTTTCGGGCAGTTCGGCGAGCACCTGCCCCTTGGTGCGGCGAAGGATGAAGGGGGCCAAAGCCCGGCGAAGTATGGCCAGGTCTTCACTGCCGACCGACGTGGTCTTCGAGATCTTCTGAAACGCGGCAGAACTCCCCAACATACCCGGATTCAGGAACTCGAATAGCGACCACAACTCGCCCAGATGGTTTTCCACCGGCGTGCCGGTCATCGCCAGGCGATGGTCCGCCTGGAGGAGCCGGCAGGCCTTGGCCCTCTGCGACTGGGCATTCTTGATCGCTTGCGCCTCGTCGAGGATCGCATAGTCGAAGCAAACGTCCTTGAGCTTCGTGATGTCGCGATGCATTGTCCCGTAGGTGGTGACCAGCAGGTCGTAGTCGTCCAAGCGGTCCAGCAGCCCCTCGCGCTGAGGTCCGGTGTAGTCGAGCACGCGGAGGTTGGGCGTAAACCGCTGGGCCTCCTCCAGCCAGTTGAACACGAGACTCCGCGGCACCACCGCCAGCGACGGCGCGCGGCGCCCGCCGCCGTCCTTCGGCCGCATGCGACGCGCCTGCAGCAGGGCCAGCACTTGCACCGTCTTTCCCAGGCCCATGTCGTCTGCCAGGCAACCGCCCAGATGGAATTCGCGGAGGAAGTGGAGCCAGCCGTGCCCTTCCTTCTGATAGGCACGCAGTTCGCCGCAGAAGCCCCGCGGCTCGGCTTTGGGCATCACCCCGCTGAACGACCGCAACTTTTTGCGGACCTCGTCAAATCGCCCGTCGACCGAGACCTGCTCCTGGGCTGCCAGCAGCGCATCCAACAGCAGTGCCTGCGAGGGGCGGAACCGAATGCAGCCGTCCTCCGAACTCCCAAGGTCCGCCAGGGGCCCGAAGCGGGTCAACCATTCCTGCGGCAACAACCCGTGCGAACCGTCGCCGAGTCGCACGTACTTCTCGCCCCGGCGGATCGCGGCCAGCAGGTCAGGCAGCGTGGCGCTCACGCCGTCGAAATCGAATGTCCCGTCCAGGTCGAACCAGTCGATCCCCGAGGTGACGCTCATCCGGCACTGGCCCGGCTTGCGGAATAGCCGCCCTTCGGCCTCCACCTCCCACCCGGCCGCCACCAGCGCATCGACCAGGCCGGCGAACTGCTGCGTGCGAATCCAGACGTCGTGCTCTCGGTCCGCGCGACGGTCGGCGGGTTGCGCCCCGCGTTGCGCCAGGAAGACCAGCAGCTCGCGCTCCTTCATCGGATCGCGGACCAGGACTTGCCCCGTCTCGGCATCGAACGTGCCCGCGGAGGCATCCCTGGGGCGGATCGTCTTGCCGCCGTAGCGAAACTCGACGTCTCCGCATACGCCTTGGGGCCCGTACTTCTTCTTCGACGACCGCACGGTCAGCCTGCCCTGCGGCGCCACGCGGACTTCCTCCCAGCGGAGGTTCGCCGGAAGAACCATCTCCGGCCGCTTGGGCAACTGCCAAAGCCGGCTCATCAGTTCGCCCCGGTCCTTGTAGGGGACCTCGATGGCGGGTCCGTCGCGCAGCGCGGCGATCCAGCCGAAGTCGTCGCCGGCATCCAAGCGCGCGAGGCGATCGTCCATGAGCACCAGGCCGCCGGAGAGGAGGAGCACGGGCGTCTTCAGCGAAACCGGGCCCGCTTCGGCCTCGCGCACGAGCTGGCCCACGAAACGCCACCGCTTCTTCTGGTCATCGGCTTCCACCGTCAACCGCAACCGCCACGGCGGACCTCCGTCCCACGTCACCGTGCGGCGGTCCCGCTCCGGGTCCTGCCCCGTGCTGTCGAGCATCCAGACGAAACGGCCGGTGGCCGACAACTTCGGCAGCACCTGCTCGTAAGCCTCGGCCGACAGCGCCACCCCCGAAGTCGCCGGCTCGTACCTGCCGTAGTACCCGTACCGTGACCGATTGTCCCCGCCGAGAAAACCGTCGTCCGCCTCGGCGTTGGCCAAGAGCAGCCGCAGCATTTCGCGGTCTTCGGTCAAGGGGAAGCGGCGGATTTCGCTCTTGCGAAGCTTCAAATGCTTGAGCTTGCCGAACTCGCCCGTCTGCCTGGCTTCCCTCTGCAGCAGTTTGATCGCCAGGCGGTCGCGCGGGAGGCTGGACGTTACGTCGAGCACGTACCACGCTTCGCGCGGCTTTTCCAGCGACTGAATCACGTCGCCGGGGCTGGAGGATTGGTTGCCCTGGAACACGGCGGAGAGCCGGTTCTGCCAGCCCGACGCGCCCCGCGACTGGCGCGCGCCTGGCCCGGCAAACGGCGATCGCAGGCCCCCATGCCCGTGCAGCGACGACCGCTCCCAGAAGTCCTCATCGTCCGGGTCGTCGAAATCCTCGTCCTCAGGCTCGCTGTCCGGCGAATCCGCCTCCACGATGTAGAGCTTGCGGGGGCCGGACTGCGGGCCGATTCCCTTCGCGTCGGCCGCGAGCATGGTCGCCCAGATGTGCTCGCAGACGCCCTCCTCGTCGAACGTGGAGCAGGCGCACCTCACCTCGATGAATCCGGCGCGCGCGTCGCTCCAATCGACGAACGTTTCAAAGCCGACCGATTTGTCGGCCACAACGGCACACGCACTGTGGTCTGCCGACCGTTCCAACGCGACTCGGCCCCGGTCAAAGTGCGATTTTCCGCGGGATTGCTCCTCGCGGTCGAATTCCCACGCACAACTCTTAGCAAACGACATCACGATGCTTCCTTGCGGGTGCGGATATCCACCAGCGAACATGAGCGCAGAACAGGGCGCCGACCTGGGAATCCCGTTGGCGAGAAACAACAAACCATAACCTACCCTCCTGGCGAGTCCCAGACAATCGGCGTTCCCCGACAGCCGTACCTCATCTCCCCTCTCCCGCTTCGGGAGAGGGGCAGGGGGTGAGGGCAGCCGGCGCTCTGTCAGGGCCTCAACGCCACCTCATCCTTTTGGACTCGTTCCCAGGCTCCGCCTGCTTTTCCCGAGTGTGGCACGACGCTCCGCCTCGTGAAGAAGGGCACGGAGTGCCGTGCCACACCGTTCTTCCTCTCGCTGTCTATACCGGCCACGGCCGGATTTGTCGCACGCAGTCTAAATGACCTTGCACGATCCTGGAAGAACCTACACCGCGGAATGCCACGGAGGGCGTTCCCTACCGTGGATTGCTCGGCCTCCCAGAAACCTGCAACTCAATTTAGCCTCACGTCCCGCGCCTAAACCACTTCGGGCACCACGTACGGCTCGCGGTATTCGCGCTTGAGGTACTTGTCGGCCTCGGGATCGTTGACGAACCGCTCCGTCTTGGGATCGAAATGCACGCTGCGGCCCAGCTTGCAGGAGATCTTCGCCAGGTGGCAGACGGTCGTCGAGAGATGGCCCTGCTCGACGTCGGCGTTGAGGTCCTCGTGCTTGCGGCTGCGCATCGCCGATACCCAGTTGCGGAAGTGCGGAACGCTCTCGTTCCGCCATTCGATGCCCGGGCCCGCCGTCTTGAAGGGGCCGGGCTCGTTTTTGGGACCCAGGAACGTGTAGTAGCTCGAGTAGTCCGGAAAGATCATGTAGCCTTCCGACCCGAAAAAGATCTCCCCGACACACTGGTTCTCGGCCACGAACGGGTACTTGTCGCGCATCCCCGCTTCGCTATTGGTATACCAGTGCCGGAACTCGAAGGTGACGAGCACCTTGTGGCCTTCCCACTTGCACATGAATGCCTGGGTGTTGGGCGTATCGGCGTCGTCGTCCTCGCCGGGCGCAAAACGGTCGCCCATCGACATCACGGTGACCGGATGGTTCTCCAGCCCCAGGCCCCAGCGGATCTTGTCGATGTCGTGGACGGTCTGGTTCGCCACGTCGCCGCTGGCGAAATTCTCGATCCAGTACCACCGCCGATGGTTGAAGTTGCTGTACTCGACCATCTTGGCCGGACCGACCCAGGCGTCCCAGTTCAATCCCTCCGGGACGGGTCGGGGATTGTGCTTGCCCAGGTTGCCCCGCATCTTGTACGTCATGCCACGCGCCATGTAGAGCTTGCCGATCACGCCTTCCTTGAGCTTCTGCATTCCCTCGACGACGTTCGGGCTGGACCGGTTCTGCGTGCCGATCTGCACCATGCGGCCGTGCTTGCGCGCCGCTTCGACCATCTTGCGGCCTTCCCAAATGCACCAGGTCGGCGGCTTCTCCACGTAGACGTCTTTGCCCGCCTGGCAGGCCCAGATCGTCTGCAACGCATGCCAGTGGTCCTGCGTGGAGAAACTCACCGCGTCGACCGACTTGTCGTCAAACAGCTTCCGCTGATCGTTGTAGACGGCCAGTTTCAATCCCGCCAGGTCCGGATAGGTCTTCGTCGCGGCGTCCAGCTTGCTCTGGTCGCAATCGCAAATCGCCGCGATTTCAACATTGTCGCTCTGGGCGATTCCCGCAAGGCTGCCGATGTGCGACATCATCCGGCCGCCCAGGCCCACCATGCCCACGCGGATCCGCTCGTTGGCGCCTCGCACTCCCAACACCACCGACGGCGCCGCAATTGCAGCCGCCCCGGCAACCATGGCCGACGATTTCATGAACGTACGACGGTTGGTATTTCCCATGACGCTTCTCCCGTTGGAATCGCAACATCGAACCGGCCTCAAGGATGCACGCCATCCAGGTTCGCCGGACCATCCAGTCTGCCATGCGCCCCCGCCCGGTTCAATACCCGCGCCGGAGACCGCTGGTCCTCATGGGTCGCTCAGCGGAACGTCTGGTCCGGCCCGGGAAACGTGCGGCTGCGGACCTCGCTGCGATACTGTGCGATGGCTGCGACGAACGGCTGCTTGAGATCGGCATACGCTTTGACGTGGCGCGGCACCCGCCCCGAGGTCAAGCCGAGCATGTCGTGGAGAACGAGCACCTGGCCGTCACAGTCCAGACCAGCTCCGATCCCAATGGTGGGAATACGGAGAGAAGCCGTGATTTCCCGAGCCACGTCGGCGGGGATGCATTCTAGGACGACGGCAAATGCCCCTGCCTCCTCCGCCGCGACCGCGTCGGCGACAAGCCGCTCACGGTCGCGCTGGACCCCGTAACCGCCCATCTGATGAACGCTCTGGGGACGCAGGCCGCAATGGGCCATCACGGGAATGCCCGCGGAAACCAATCCGGCAATGACCGCCGCCTGGTCGGCGCCGCCCTCCAACTTGACGGCCTGGCAGCGGGTCTCTTTCAGAATCCGCCCCGCCGCTTCGATGGCCCGCTGCGCTCCCAAATGATAGGTAGGAAATGGCATATCGACGATCACCAGGGCGTGCTGGACCGCACGGCCGACCATTTCCGCGTGGTAGATCATTTGGTCCAACGTCACGGGGAGCGTGGTCGCGTGGCCCTGGACAACCATCCCCACGCTATCCCCCACCAGGATGCCGTCCACCCCGGCACTATCTACCAGTGCGGCCGTGGGGAAATCGTAAGCGGTCACCATCGTGATCCTCTCACCGGCCGCTTTCATGGCAGTGAACTTGGGAGCGGTAATCGGTTCCTGCGCAGACGACATCGGGACTGCTCGTCAATATGGGGTGTATGGGGTAGTTGCGAAGAATTTTCCCCGCAATCGGTCGGTCCTCTAGCCAAGCCGCTATTCTAAACAACGACTCGGCATATTGTCAGGGACGCGCGCGGTAGATCCCGTCTGCCGGATGGGATCCTCCGGGTTCCGCTCGGCAAGCGGAACCTACTTGAAAATCTGGCGGGTCGTTGATTCTAAAACCTCAGCCGATCGACCGCAAAGGATGGTCAACCGGCTCTCCGCGGGTTATCTTCAAAGGACCGCGTGGTTCAAGTAGCAGGGACTGGCTCCGGACCAGACGCCAACCAGCAGCCGGGGGATTTCAGAAGGCCGGGTGCTCGTCCCCGTTTCTTCAACCACGCCCAACAAACAGGCCGAGTGGCTGCTCATGCGTTGGGTGGCCGCGCGGTGGTCTTTTTGGGAGGAACTCCCCATGACATGCTGCGGTCGCAAAGTCGTCGGTCTCGGGTTGTTGGTGGGTGCGATGGCTGGATTGAGCGTGGACACCGGACGGGCCCAGTTCCAAGCGAGGCCGCCGTTCGGTCAACGGCAACAACAGGAGCGAGGCCGCCGAGAGGGCGCCGAACAGCCGAGACTGCCGCCGGTGAAAGCCTCTGGGACGGTGGAAGCCATTGTTCCCGGTTGGATGCAGGTCAAGTCCGAAGACAATCAGGTCTGGAGGCTGCAGATCCTGCCCAATGCGGTCGTGAAGTTGACCGGCACCGCGGTTCCGGAGTTCCTTGCGCCGGGCCAGTACGTTTCCTTTACCGCCCAGGTTGACAAGCGCCACAGCCGCATCGACGAAAAAATCGCCAAGCTCAAGGTCTTCACACCGGACGAAACGCAGGTACTCGGGGCGTTCCCCGAAGGCGCGGGAGGATTGGAGGGGCCCGTTCATCCTGCGCTGGCCGCAAAGACTCAAGAGAAGGCAAAGGACGCGGCCGAACCATCGGCTCCCGCCGGCGCGGCAATGGAGACTTTTCAGATCTCCGGTCAGATCACCGGCGTGAAGAACGGCAAGCTGATGGTCCGTGCACCGAACAACTACTTCAAACCGATCTTGAAGTTTGAACTGGCCGAACAGCCCGAGATCGAGGTCGAGATCGCCGGCCCCAATCTCTATAGCCT
Source organism: Pirellulales bacterium (assembly GCA_013360685.1). Classification (GTDB taxonomy): domain Bacteria; phylum Planctomycetota; class Planctomycetia; order Pirellulales; family Thermoguttaceae; genus JABWBD01. Next base: position 7,118 of record JABWBD010000138.1, on the reverse strand, counting down.
GGCCAGGAAGGGCGACAAGGTGGAAGCCAGTGGCGGCCAACTTGGCCAGCAAATGGGCCAACAGGTTGCCCAGGTCGACGAGATGACGATTGCGCTTTCGGAACCACTGGGCGTTGTCGAGAAGAAACCGCAACGACGGGGCGCTGCGCAGCGAGGCCAGAAAGAGGACACCGCGGAAGAACCCAGAACGGAAGAGAAAACGGAGGAGAAAGCGGAGAAGAAAGAGCCCGCGGACGGCGAAAAGCCGAAGACCGAAGAGAAGCCGAAAACGGAAGAAAAGGCGGGAAGGCGGGAAACGGCCAAAGATGCGCCGGCGAAAAAGACGGCCAAAGCAAAGGAGAGGCCCACGGAAAAAGAATGAGTCTTTCTCCGGGAACCCCCCAATTGAACAGCTTTGGCAACGCCCCAATCCATCCCTGCCAATCCCAGAGATCGTTCGGGACTGTCGCGAGGCATCTGTGCCGCTAGAGAGGTGGGTGTCCTACGCCCGATTCAGGTGGCCGGAAGAGCGAGTCGGCGCTGGACTGTGGCCTTCACCCTTGTGGATCCCATGCCAATGGCGCGGATTTTTTTCCGGTGTACGCCCTGGGCCTTGAGTAGTGGACCGGATAGCCGCTATACTACAACGCTTTGTCCCCTTCAAGATCGGAAGAGTAGTCGCCGCCATGAAGATACGAGCCAGCGTCAAGCGGATCTGCGAGAACTGCAAGATCGTGCGCCGCGGAGGTGTCGTGTACGTTGTTTGCAGCAATCCCCGCCACAAACAGCGGCAGGGCTGAGCGCACAACCCCTCTGGCGAATGGCATTTAGCGGGTCTGTGGACCCCGATTGGTCGATAGCGCGGCCGCGAGAGGCCGCAAAAGGGAGCTTCCAGTATGCCGCGTGTACTAGGTGTTGACATTCCCAACGACAAGCCCACGATTATCGCCCTGCAGTATTTGTACGGCGTTGGGCCGAAAATCGCCCGCGAACTTTGTCACCGCACGGGGATTGACCCCCAGGCCCGCGCCCGCGAACTCCGCGAGGACGAATTGGCGCGTGTGACGGCGCTGTTGGACAAGGACTACACGGTGGAAGGCCAGTTGCGGCGGCAAACCAGCCAGAACATCGCCCGGCTGCGCGACATCGGTTGCTACCGCGGACTCCGTCACCGGCGCGGCTTGCCAGTCCGCGGACAGCGGACGCGAACCAACGCCCGCACCCGCAAAGGTCCCAAGAAGACCGTGGCCGGGAAGAAGGGCGTGAAAGACCTACGCTAGGCATTCCGCCGGCGCGGCAGCCGGGGATCAAACTACATCGTTGGAGGAGCTTTACACGGTGGCCAAGTCATCTGCGTCCAGTGCGTCAACCGGATCCAAACGTCGCAAGACACGGCGGAACGTGGCGGTGGGCGTCGCCCACATCAAGGCAACGTTCAACAACACGACCGTCACGATCACCGATACGAAGGGCGACACGCTCTGCTGGGCCAGTTCCGGCACAAGCGGCTTCAAAGGGAGCCGCAAGAGCACGCCGTTTGCCGGGCAGATGGCTGCCCAGCAGGCCGCGGAGAAGGCGGTCAAGTTCGGCGTGAAGGAAGTGGACGTGCGCGTGAAGGGACCGGGAAGCGGCCGCGAAAGCGCGATCACCGCCCTGCAGGCCGCCGGACTGACCATCAAGTCGATCGAGGACGTGACCCCGCTGCCCCACAACGGTTGCCGGCCCAAGAAACGCCGCCGCGTCTGAGGCCGGCAGATCGGCGCCGCGAGACTGCTCAAAGCCCCCAACGCCGCAACGGCCCGCAGCGCAACCCACCCCATTCCTGAAATACCCATTGTAGTTTTGAAGCGAGATTCCGTATGGCCTGTAATACAGGACCTGTCTGCCGCATGTGCCGCCGCGAGGGCATGAAACTCTTCCTCAAGGGCACGCGGTGCGATACCGACAAGTGCGCCGTCGAACGGCGGCAAACGCCTCCGGGCATGCACAACTATCGCCGCGGCAAGTTGACCGACTACGGCGTCCACCTTCGCGAGAAGCAGAAGGTGAAGCACTATTACGGCGTTCTCGAGGCCCAGTTCCGCCGCTACTTCCACCGTGCGGAGCGGACCAAGGGCAACACGGGTAAGGTGCTGATGAGCCTCCTGGAGCGCCGGCTGGACAACATCGTCCATCGCCTGGGCTGGGGCCTTTCCCGCGCCCAGGCCCGGCAGATCGTCCGCCATGGTCACATCCTCGTCAACGGTCGTCGCGTCGACGTGCCCAGCTATCTGGTTCGCGCGGGTGACGTGCTCACCGTCAAGAACCGGCCGAAGAGCGTCCAGTTGGTTCAGGCGAGCATGGCCGAGTACGGCCGCGAAGTCCCCGATTTCCTGGCGAGGGTCGACGGCCCGCTGCCGGAAGCCCATGTCCTCCGCCTGCCGGAAGCGGAAGACGTTTCCATTCCGGTCGAGGTGAATCTGATCGTGGAGCTTGTCTCCAGGTAGTCCGAACGCGACAGACATATCGCCGCTTATTTTTCATCGGAGCCTTCTTATGCGAATTCGATGGCGCGGACTTGAGCTACCAAGTCAGATATCGTGCGAAAGGCAGTCGCTGACCCCGACCTACGGCAAATTCTTTGCCGAACCGTTTGAGCGGGGATTCGGGGTCACGGTGGGCAACAGCCTCCGCCGCATCATGCTTTCCAGCCTCGAAGGGGCCGCGATTACGCGGATCAAGCTTCACGGGGCGCAGCACGAGTTCACCACGCTGCCGGGCGTCGTCGAAGACGTCACCGACATCGTGCTGAACGTGAAGTCGTTGATCGTGAAGAGTTATACCGATCAGACTCGCGTGCTCCGCATCGAGAAGAACATTCGCGGCGTGGTCACGGGCGCCGACGTCCGCACCGACGACCAGACCGAAGTGATCAACCGGGACCACGTCATCGCGACGTTGACCGACGACGTCCCCTTCGCCATGGAAATGGTGGTCGAGACCGGCCGCGGATACGTTCCCGCCGCCGAGCACGGCCAGCAGATCCAGGAAATCGGCACGATTCCGGTCGACGCCGCGTTCAGCCCCGTGGTCCGCGTCCGGTACGAGGTGGAAGAGACCCGCGTGGGCCAGAAGACGAACTACGACAAGCTGACGGTGGAGATCTGGACCAACGGCTCGCTCGGCCCCGAGATGGCGCTGGTCGAATCGGCCAAGATCCTCCGCAAGCATCTCAATCCCTTCGTGCAATACCAGGAACTCGGCAGCCGGGTGCATTCCGAGGCGAGGCCCGCGCTCAGCGGACTCGACCCGGGCGTCGAAACCAAGCTCAACATGAGCCTGTCGGAACTGCATCTCTCGGTGCGGGCTTCCAATTGCCTCGAATCCGAGAACATCAATACCGTCCGAGACCTTGTCAGCCGGACGGAAGACCAGTTGCTGGAAGTCCGCAATTTCGGCGAAACCACGCTCAATGAAGTCCGCGAGAAGCTGACGGACCTGGGGCTCCGCCTGGGAATGCGGCTTCCTCCCGCGCCGACCAGTTCCTCGTGACGCGCTCGTCAGGCCACGATTACCTCCTAGAACACACTTGATTCCGTACGAACGACCATGCGACACCGAAGACGAGGCCGTAAATTCGGCCGAAACCCGAATCACCAACGGGCGCTGCTGAGGAACCTGGCCAGCGCGTTGATTCTCACCGAGCGCGACGGCGAAGACGACACCGGCGCCCCGAAGACGAAGGGCCGGATCATTACTACCGTCCCCAAGGCCAAGGAAGTTCGTCCCCTGGTGGAGAAGTGCGTGACGATCGCGCGCCGCAGCTTGCCTCACCAGGAAACGGCCGACCAGCTCGGGCCGAATTCCGACCGTCACTCGGAAAAGTGGCGGGCCTGGCGCGAGAGTCCGAAATGGTCCGAGTGGAACCGGGCGATCGCCCCGGTCGTTGCGGCCCGGCGCCGCGTCCTTCAACTCCTGGGAGACAAGCAGGCGGTGAAGATCCTCTTCGACCAGATCGCCCCGCGCTATGCCGATCGTCCCGGCGGATACACCCGCATCCTCACGCTGGCGACTCCCCGGCTTGGCGATGCTGCGCCGCGCGCGATCCTTGAATTCGTCGGCGTCCACGACCGCGTCCAGAAGCGGGCCGAGAAGCCTGCCTTTGAAGCCGCCGCCGAGAAGGAAGGCGTCAAGGCAGGCCCGGCCGTGGAATCCGAGGAAACGTCTGTCGAAGGCGGAGGCAAGCCGTAGTCGAACCTGCTCGATCTCCTGAACTCCAAGACTCATGCCGGCCGAGTAGGCCGCACGGCAATCCCAGCATTCCAGCCCGGCCCAGTCACAACCATGGGGAGAACTGGGCAAAGGAATGATGGGGCGATGGAGTGACGGTATCCGCAAGCGACTTGCCCATGATTCCACCCCTCTATTGCGCCATATCGTGGCGGACGGCGCGGAGATGCTACTGGCAAAGAGCCTGCCACCCCTGCCATATTGCCCCAGTTCCCCACTGCCCCAGCTCCCTCTGCCCCAGTTTCCCATCACCCCAGTTCCCCATCACTCCCATTGACATTTCTCGGCTTCGGGGATAGCCTTCCGCCTCTTGTCGACCTTTGAGGCTTTCGATCGAAAACCGTCACCTCGACCACCGGCCGCATGTTGCTTCTGGGCAGTCGCATCGGGTTGGTAGCCATGGTCGCCGCCGTTGTCGGCTGCACCACGATCGCCCACGAGGCGAAGAAGTCGCCGCTGGCGCGTGCGCAGATGTCGTCGGACAGCACGGTGCTGGAGATTTTCTTTCTGCGCGTGGGGTTTGGAGACCCCGAGGCGAATCAATCGCTTTGGGCGGAGATCGACGAGCAGCACTTTCCGCCGCTTCTGCGGCAGAAGTTGGCGCAGAATGGTCTTCGGGTGGGATTGGTCAGCGGTCAAATCCCGCCTGCCCTAGCGCACCTGATGCAGTTGGACGACAAGCCGGCGCCGACGAGTGCAAACGAAGGGGCCGGGGTCGAGGGCCTCGATTCCGAGCCGCGCGTGCTCCGGCGCCACCTGCAGGCACGCGCCGGCCGGCGGAGCGAGGTCATCACCTCAAGCGAGTACGAGGAACTCCCGGTGCTCCTGTGCGATTCGGGCCACCCCGGCGGCCGCACATACGCGAAAGCGCAAGGAGTCTTCGCGGTCACGGCATGGCCCGAGCCCGACGGCCGCGTCCGCTTGGAACTGATCCCCGAGCTTCACTATGGCGAGGCCCGGCAACGCTGGGTGGGCGGCGAGGGTTCGTTGCGGATGGAGGCCGGCCGTGAACGCCGGACTTTCGACGATCTGCTCATCCCGGCCACCCTTGGGCCGGGCCACATGGTTGTCTTGAGCAGCCTCCCGTCGCGCCCGGGGAGCATCGGCCACTCCTTTTTCACGCTCACCGAATCCGGCAAACTCGAACAGAAACTCGTGGTGATCCGCATTGCCCAGACCCAGCACGATGATCTCTTCGCTGCCGGAGAGCCGTTGCCTTTGGACCGGGTGGAGTGACATCAACCGGCCTGGAGCAGTCGCCTCGCATTTTCCCGCGTGATCGCCGCGAGCTGCGTGTCGGTGAGCACCGACTCGCGGAGCTTGAGGACGGCCGATTCGAGATTGAACAGCGGGAAGTGGGAGCCGAAGAGGACCCGTTCGACGGAGACGGCCTCGATCAGGTTTTCGATCCCGCCCACGCCCTCCCACATTGCAATCTCGAACGAGACGTCGCCCGCCTTGGACAGTGCCGCGGCGGCCGGCATGGCGAGGGCCCGCGTGCTGTTGAGCACGACGAGCCGCAGCTTCGGCCATTTCGCGACGATTTCCGCCAGCGGTTTCAGCTCGACATCCGGCACCGGCATGAGCGGGTGCTGGACGCGGGTATCGTCCATCCGCACGGCCAATTGCACGAGCAATCCGCGCTCGGCAGCCGCGGCGATCAACTCGGCGAATAGCGGATCGTCGAGCTTGTAGCCGTGGTAGTTGGGGTGCAGCCGGATGCCCGGCATGCGGTAATCCTCGTGGCAGCGCCGGATGTCGTCGCGCCAGTCGGGAAGCGTCGGATTGACCGATCCGAACGGGACGAGGATGTTGGCGCCGGCTTCGGCACACTCCCGGGCGAGCCGGGCGTTGACGCCGCCGATATCGCGGTGGAGAAGGCCGTCGAGGCTGCCCGCCCACGCCTGGGCCACGTCGCACCGCTTCAGCCGCTCGATCAGTTTCGGCAGTTCATCGCAGGGGGTGCGGCGGAACGGCCAGCGGGAGAGATTCACGTTGACGTCGGTGATCAAAGTTGCATTCCTTTGGACTTGAGGATCGGTTCCAGCAATCGCCGGAGATTCAGCCCCAAAATCAGCCGTTTTTCCTCGTCCGTAATGTCGGCCCCATAGACCTTTCCCAACTGGGAAGCGTAGCTCCGTCCCCCGGCGTCGGAGCCATACAGCACGCGTTCGGCCCCCAGTTCGCGGACCGCCATATCGACCATGTACGACGTGGGGTCACATCCACAAATGTCGGTCGAGACGTTCTTGACGGCGCGGACCGCTCGCGTGCCCCGCTCCCAGTCGTTGCCCGTATGGGCACTAATGAAGATTGCGTCGGGGTGCCGGGCGGCGAGCGCCGCGAGGTCATCGGGACTCGACTCGCCCGCCAGGTTTCCTCCAAGACGGAAATAAGTATGCTGCAAGATGGGCGCCTTCAGTTCGACCGAGCGCCGAACGATGGGGTCGATCCGCGGGTCGTTGCACTTCATGGCCACCCAGAGCTTCACACCGACCATCGGTCCGTCGTGCACGCAGCGGTCCAACTCCGCGAGGCTCTCCTGCGCATACTTCGGATTCAGAAGCACGAATCCGAGGACGCGGCCCTTGCCGGCCTCCACGGCGCGCAGCACGTCGTCGTTCTGTCTGCGGACGTGGTCGGGCGAGGGATCGTGCGACCAGTTGACTCCCATCGAGACCACCAGCCGCTCGATCCCGACCCGGTCGGCATACCGGAGCAGTTCCGAGGTCCGCTCCTCGGCCGTTGCGCCGCCGACGCCGCTCAGATGGCAGTGGCAGTCCCAGATCATTTCCTTTCCCTTCGGCGTCACGGGCGGCTGCGCGGGGGAGACCTGCCAGTGGCCGGCGACCGCGGCCGCCGCGACGGCC
>JABWBD010000137.1 GCA_013360685.1 Pirellulales bacterium | reverse complement strand
CGTCGCCGTAGAAACTCCGCGCATCGGGCCTCGCCAGAGGCTGGCCGCTGTGCGGATCGACCGACGCATGCTCGGGCACGGCCACCCAGCAGCCGGCGGCCGCCAGCTTTCGCGCGGCTTCGGCGATCCGAGGGCTGGCGGCGGACTGGCGGTCGTCGTGCGACAAGACCACCGCGACCCGTTTCTGCGGGTCGGAAGCGGCCGGATGGACCAGCACCGCGGGACACTGGAAATCGGCATCGATACCTAAGAGGATTCTCTCGATTACCAATTCCCCGTCTTCCGTGGTATCGACGACCTTGTCCGCAGTCGGTTTCAAACCATCTAGGCCGCACGCCTTCCGGAGCCAGGCGACGGTCTGCTCGCGATATTCGTTCCAGGCGGCTTGGGATTGCGGCGCGACGGGCAGCGATGCGGCCAGGGCGTCTGTCCGCCGATCGATGGCGGCGAGCAGGCTGTAGTCGGCGGCTTCCGGCTTCGCGCAGGGCGAAGGTTGAGCGTCGCTTGATGGCAGCGAGGGGAGGACTTGCCCCCGGAGCCAGCCAGCGGCGTCGGGGGCGTACGGGCCCATGTCGTCGGACGGTCCTCCTTCGGCTTCGTGTAAACGCGTCTCGGCGTCGTGGAGGCGGTAGGCGGCTTTCATGGTCCGTATGGTCTGAGAATAACCTTCGGCTGCCGCGGGGCCGGCGCCGAAGGGGCCCGCGATAAACACGGGCCGCGGCGCCAGGCATGCGGCGATCCGGCCGAGATCGCCGAGCTGAAATACGTCGGGAACGCAGGCCGACGGGTCGCATGGCGATTGCCCGGCCGCCGCCGTTTGCGCGAGGGCCTGCCAGGTCGTAGTTCCACCGACGGCAATGACGAACCGCAGTCGCGGTTCCATGACCGCGGCGAGATAGGATTGCACCGCGCCTTCGCCGAGCCCGGCAATGCCGATCTTGCCCGGGTCAACATCGTCTCGCGTGACGAGGTAGTCCAGGCCGCGAAGGGCGTCGAAGACCTGGATCCCAGCCACGGGAATGCCCGCGGCCGAGGCAGCGGCGTAGAGGCCGGCATAAGGCGCGTGCCGGCGGCCGGCGCGGGGATCATCGATGAACAGCACCAAGAAGCCTTCGCGGGCCATCTGCTCGACGAAGTTGCGGTAGGGGAGAAAGGTATGGTGTCCCAGCCAGCCGGAAGGCATGAGGATCGCGGGCCGCCGCCCGGTTGGCTCTTTGCCTCGGATGATGGTGGCGGAGAGGTACGTCCGGCCGGACCAGAGGCAGGCAACCTCTTCGAGGACCAGGCCATCCCTTTCGCTGATTGAAAGCACTTCGGCCTTCATCGGCTCGCGATCCGGCAGGCGGAGCAAGACCGCGAGTTTTTGTACCGTCTCCTGGCGAACTTCTTCCCAGGCGTCCTTGGTTCTTGGCAGGGACGGGAGATCCGCGGCGAGTCGGGCAGCTCGCTGGTGGAGGTAGTCGAGCACCGGAATTGGCTCTTCCGCGGCCGCCGATGCGGCCCAAAGCAGCAGGATCGTGAGCAATATGAACCATCGGGCGTGTGGCAGCTTCCCGGACATGCCTCGACTCCCTTGATATCGAGATCGTTCTATTCTTGGATGCAAACTTCCCGCCGGGATGGACTCGGCAGTGCCGTGTGCGGTTTGGGCAGAGCGGAGCAGGGTCAGATGTATTCCCAATTCTTCAACCACTGGTAGTGATAGGGGAGGTTGGCCCAGGCGCGATCCATGGCGCGGTCGAGTTCAGCCCGTTCCTCGTGGTCCAATTCGCGGCGTTCCATGACGGCTAACGAAACATTGTCGACTTGCTGGACGTTGATCATTCCGGGAATCGGGGCGGTAATGGCCGGATTGCAGAGGATGGCGCGGATGACGAGTCTCGCCATACGATTGTCGTCCTCTTCGTGGGGATTGCCGGGCGAGCTGTCGCCGCGGAAGAGCGAAGTGCCGGCGAACGGCTTGATGCCGAAGAAACCGCAGTCGCATTTTTTCACGGCGGCATAGAAGCCGGTCTCGTCGCCGGGCAGCATCTTCGTCTTGGCGGTGTAGGGCGTGATCACCACGTCGATGACGTCCGGGAACGTCTCCATCATGTACTTCAGCCAGGGCAAATCGTGGGAAGAGATGCCCGTGGCGCGGGCCTTCCCCGACTTCTTCGCCCGCCGCAGCCCTTCGGCGATGCCGGCCGATTCCGCTTCCGTGTGTGGATAGATCCACTCGCCGTTCTTGCCCCGGCGGCCATCAACCCCGCAGACGATGCGGTAGAGGTCCACATACTCCTGCTTGCAGACGCGGAGCGAATCTTCGAAGACCTCCATGAGGGCATCGCCGTTGCACTGGTTGGGATTGCGGGCTTCGCGTTCGTACCAGGACCAGCCCAGGTACATCTTGTCGCGACGGCCTTCGAGGGCTTTGCTGTACGCCTGGATCTCGGCGCCGGTGCAGGCGTCGATGTAGTTGATGCCGCGCTCGATGCAGCGGGTGACCACGTCATAACGGTTCCTTTGGAAGTCCGGGTTGTCGACGTTGGCGCTGAGCCAACTCGCTCCCTGGAACAACCCCGGCACCATGGCATTCACGCGTTTCCAGTGCCCGCCCAGGCACGCGGCCGAGACCATCCAGCCGGTCTTTCCGCAGCGGCGGTATTCCATGTCGGCGTTGTAGTTGAGGATGCCGCGCGTGTCGGCCTTCTCGGCATTGCCGGCGGAGACGATCTGCGGGAGGCGGCCCGCTGCGGCCAAGGCCGCACCTGCTGCGGCCGTGTCACGGACGAACTGGCGACGGGTCATGCGATCCGGCATTTCTCACACTCCTTTCCGGGCGGCGACGGGCGCGGTTGCGGGAAACGGGCTTTCGGGAAGCAGGGCCCATTCTACTCGACAGGTGGACGGGTTAAAAGACAAGAGCCGGGACGGAGGTCCGCTTCGTCCAGGAAGCTGCATCCACTTGCCGCTAGAGTGAGAGTCGCCGGCCGGAGAAGGATGAGTTCGGAGTCAAGATGACCTGCAGGTCCGAACCCCGGAACTCGGCGCCGAAGAATTGCAGACAACCGGCGAAATTCGCACGACTCAGTAGGTTGGGCGTTTTCACGAGTCCAGTCCGGCGCCCAAAACGATTTCGTCAGGATACGGTATCGGTTCGATGACCACCTCGGCCGAGTCGAATCCCAATGCCGTAATCGCCTCGACCAGTCTCAAGACATCCTCGGCACTGGCAATGATCCGCGTTCCGTCCGGACTCCACGCAACATGTTGGCCGGCATACTTCTCCAGGGCATCGTGTGGAAACTGCCGCCGATTTCTCAAATACTCTTGCATATCCATGATATGCCTCGTGTCGGCCTTTAGCAACGGCTAACCTGCCCACAAATTATAACGCACCTGGGCGGACAAAGCCAGGGGCCTGTTGTCTGTCTTCGTCGAGTGGTTGTGGGACAGAGTGCTGCTCGTCTGTTGCGTCCATTCCGCTGGAATGAGATTCCTATTTCATGTCCGACGCATTCTTTCTCGTCTCAGAACTCCACCAACCCCGCCCCTTCCACCGCCGTGCAGGCGAGCACGGCCGGCTTCAGCCCGGCCGGCTTGTAGTAGTCGCGGACCAGGGCCCTGCGGACCCGCTGGACCGCTTCCTTGCGGGCCAGGATCATGATGCAGCCGCCCAGACCTGCCCCCGCGATCTGCGCGCCGGCAACGCCCGGCACCCGCGAGGCGATGTCCACCATACGGTCGATCTCCGGCGTGCTGCAGGCGTAACTGCCCGGCTGGCGGTAAAGCTGCGCATCGAGCACTCGCTGCGGATCCTCACTCGCCAGGTCCTCGATCAGCCGGTTCAAGTGAGCATCGCTCGTGTCCTCCTCGACGGGCCGGTAATTGCCGTCCATGCCGGGGCGGCTCACCCGGTCGCCGTCGTGGCTGATCCGCATGAGCTGGCCGAACTCCTCGATCCGCCCCGACTCCAAGAGGCCCACGGCCAACCTGCTGCGGAGAATCTCGGCGATCCCGAACAAAAGCACGCCGCGGGGATGATACACGGCCGGCTCGTCGTGGCTGGCGAAACTGGCCGCCACGAGGTCCCGGTGTTCCCGCGAGAGCACGGTCTGAAAATCCTTCCGCCGCATCACGGCCGGGACTTTCAAGAGCCAGCGATAGATCGTGCTCGTCGGGCAGCCCAGCTTTTCCGGATCGATGTCCCGCAAGTATTCGACCACGCCGGCGATCTCCGGACAGCGCTGCTTCAGCAGCGCCAGCCCCAGGTTGTAGTCGGCGATCCGCGCGTTGAACTGGTGCTTGGAGCCGGCGCTCTTGGCCGCACGGATATGGCTGTTGGCGATCACCACCTGGTAATCCCGTGGGGCATCGAGGGTCTTTTCCACACGGAAAGGCAGGTAGCCGACGTGGGCGATCTTGTTGCGCTGGCCCAAGTAGATGGCGGCATGGTCCCCCGCTCCGCCCCGCGAGCCTACAAACCACTCCCCTTCGCCGCAGAGATCGACGAACTGCTGGCTGGTGAGCTCAAAATTGTTCAGGGCGATGGCCGCCTGCAGCGCGGCCACAACCAGCGTGGAACTGCTGGAGAGCCCGGCGGCCATGGGCACGTTGCCCGAGACGGCCAGGTTGATCCCTTGCACCTTCACCTCGGGATAGCGGTGCTGGAGCCGCAGGACGGCCGCCTTGAGGTAGTTGCCCCAGTTGCCCACGGCATTGCGGAGCATGTCCTTCACCCAGGGGCTCTCGATGAAGTTCAGCCAGTCGCTGAAGGCGAAGCGGCCCATCACCTCGCCGATGGAGAACTCGACCGGCTTGAACCGGGCCGGCTCGACGTTCACTGCCACGACGCGGTCGTCCTGCCGGAGCCCCGCCACGGCCACGGTCTCCCGGTCGATGGCCAGGAAGTTCGTCGTGCCGCCGCGGTGGTCGACGTGGCGACCCATCAGGTTCACCCGCCCCGGAGCGCGGACGATCGCCACCTTCTCCTCGAAGCCGAACCGCCGGCCGTAGCACTCCAGCGCGCGGGCCAGGTCCCGGAGTTTCGCCTCGTGCAGGTCGGCGTGGTCGCCGTAGATGCGGCGGAGCCAGCGGCCGATGCTCCCGCGGCCCTGCTGGATCTTCTGGAGCCACTGCTGGACCGTGGCGTACTGGTTGGGCTTGAGCTGCGGCCTGGCCGCCGTGCCGGCCGCCTGCCCCGCCGCGGGCTTCTTGCGACGCAGGTAATCCTGGATGGCCAACAGTTCGTCCGGCGAGTTGAACCCCTGGATCCACTCGGGATGCTCCACCGGCACGGCCCGCACGCGAAAGCGGGGCCGGCCGTCAGGACCCTTTGCCTGGGCAAGGTGCCGGACGACATCGGTCAGGTAGTATTCACCTTGGGCGTTGTCGTTGTCCAGGCGGCGGACGCCCTCAGAAAAGGCCTCGTCGCGGAAGAGGTAGAGACTGGGATTGGTGTACTTCGAGAGCCGCCGGATCTGGCGGACACCGTAGCGTTTGCCGTCCACCTCGAACCAGTCCCGCCACTGCCGCGAGATCGCCGCCAGCTTCTCGGCATCGATGGGCCCTTCGCACTCGGCCAGTTCCAAGAGGGGGCCGACGGCGCGGGCCTGGCGTTTGCGATCCGGCAGGTGCGCATCGATCAGTTGGCGGACGGTGGCGCCGGTGAGCCTTCCCCGCGTGGCGAGCATCTCGTCGAGGGCCTCGGCGATCTCCAGCCTTGCCCGATCGGTCCGCTCCAGGATGGCCAGGGCCTGGCCGTCGCCGTTGATCAATACGCGGCCCATCGAGTCCTGCGTGGCCCGGCTGGGTGGAACGACCAGGAGGGCCATATCGGCCTGCTGTTTGATGAAGCCGCCGAGCAAGGCATCGATGGCCGTGGGCTCGAGATACTTGTCTCCCATGGTGACCAGGACGTTGCCCCGGAAGCCAAAGGCGTCGAGGGCCTCGGCGGCCAGCTTGGCGGCATGGCCCGTGCCAAGCTGGGGTTCCTGGTGGACATAGAAGACGCCGGGGAACTCGCGGGTGACGGTCTCCATGACCTTCTCGGCCCGGGCGCCGACGACCAGCAGGAACCGCGAAAAACCGCGAGCCTGGAAGACGCGGATCTGGCGGTTGATGGCCGGCACGGCGTCGATGTCGAAGCAGACTTTGCCCAGGTCATTTCGTCCCATGCGGGTCCCCTTGCCTGCGGCGAGGACGACGACGACCGTATCGCGGGCGATCTGCGAATTGGCTACGGCGGGCTGGTCCGCCTGGACTTGTGATTTCGCCATCCTTTGCGACCTCGACACGCTCCTTGTGTAGGTGGTTGGCGGGGAAAAGAGCCGGCCCGCCTTGTTTCCAACAACCTACCACACAAAGGGTGGGTTTGGCAATGGCACATACGCATTCGTGTGCTTGAAGTAATCCGCCGGCGCGTGGTCGTGATGGAGGTGCGTGGCGGCTTGCGAGGGTTTCTCTTATACTTGGTTTTCTGAGTCGTGGACGAAGGCGCGATGGTGCGGTGGCTGGATCCGCGGCCGTGTTCATGAAGGAAACGAATGCTCATGCGTTGGATAGCACCGCTTTGGGGACTGGCCGGGGTCTTTTTCCTGCTTGGGTTCGCGGTTTACCGGCTCACTCCCAGGGCGATCGAAGGCCTGGGTATGGGACTTGGCCCGTGGCAATGGATGGCGCTTGTGCTCTGGACGGCATTCATGGGCGTTGCCGAAGGATATGGGGGATTCCAGAAGAAGTTCTCGCCCCGCACCGCGGCGCGGGCCCGCTATCTCCGCGACCGGCCTTCGCCTTTGCGGGCGATTCTTGCACCGTTTTTCTGCATGGGCTACTTCCATTCGCGGCGGCGATTGCGGATCACTTCGATCAGCCTGACGGCGGGGATCATTGCGATCATCGTCGTGGTCTCGTTCTGTCCGCAGCCTTGGCGGGGAATCATCGACTTTGGCGTTGTCGTCGGGCTCACCTGGGGAATCGTGTCGCTGGCGGGTTTCGCGTGGAAAGCATTTTTCGATTCCGATTTCGAGTATTCACCCGAGACGCCGGAGTCGGCGGGGTGATGGAGGGATGGAGCGAACGAGGGATGGAGTGATGGAGTGATGGAATACTGGAATGATGCGCGAACCGAGAGCCGCCTCAGGATTCCAGTATTCCAACGCCCCAGCACCCCATTTCCCCTCACCGAGGAGACCGATCGATGAAGCCGCAGTATCTGACCGGCGTGTTGGTTGTTGTTCTGTCGCTGGCCGCCGTCGCATTGGGCGGCGACGGCATTGAAGAAGCCGTGGTGGTGAAGCTGCCGCGGGGGCCGCATGGATATCGCGGCATGCCCGGCGACATCGTGCAGCTCAAGGACGGATCGCTGTTGATGTCCTACACCCGGGACGGCGTCGGCATTATGAGGATGAAATCGGAAGACCGCGGCAAGACATGGCAAGAGCCGCAGATTCTGATTCCCATGCCGAAGCCGCCTGCCAAAGGCTACTTCGCGCACCCCAGTTTCTTGCGGTTGGCCAACGGCGAGATCCTGCTGAGCTACATCTACAGCACCTATCCCACGACACCCTACCACGGCCACAACTATTACCGCCGCTCCGCCGACGAAGCTCAGACGTGGACCGATCCCTTTGTGATGACTCCCTATCCGGGCTACGTGCTCGTCCACAACGACCGGTTGTCGACCCTCTCGACGGGCCGGATCGTGGCCTTGGCCGAATACAAGGCACATTTTCCCAGCAGCGACGACCACAGCGGCTATGCGGGCATGGCCTTCTTTTCGGACGATCTGGGACACAGTTGGCAGGCAAGCAAGAATATGGTCGACATGATGCCCGTCGAGGTCCAGGAGGCCGACGGTGTCGAACTCAAGGACGGCCGGGTGATGATGTTCGCGCGGACGTACTCCGGATATCCCGTTCGCGCCTATTCCACCGACCGCTGCGAAACGTGGAGCAAAGGCGAGCCGATCCAGGAACTGAAGATGCCCTACGCGGGGCTGCCCACGGTGCGGCGGATCCCGTCGACCGGCGACCTGCTGTTTATCTGGATCAGCGATCGGTCCATCGACAAGCAGGACCCGAAGATCCACCGCCGCTCGACGCTCACGGCGGCGATTTCGACGGATGAGGGCAAGACATTCGGCCACTTCCGGAACATCGCCAGCGATCCCGAAGACGATTTTGGATACCAGTGCATCGAGTTCCTCGACGAGAACCTGGCCGTGATCGCCTACCACTGCCGCGACGGACTGCGCGTGGCGCGGATCCCGGTCGATTGGTTTTACGGAAAATGACTGGTTGCCGGAGCGGCGTGATTGGCAGGCACACGAGGTGCGTGTGTCTGCTGCCAGACGGTGGATGCGCCTTCTCAACCACGGGAGACAGCGAAATGCGGAGCATGTTTGTTTCAATACTCTTTTTCTTCGTGCCGATCGCCGCCGTAGGGGCCGATTGGCCCATGTACCGTGCCGACGCTGCTCGAAGCGGATATTCGGCCCAACCGCCGGCACCATCGCTCTCTCTGTCTTGGGAAATCCGCGAGCGGCACGCCCCCACGCCCGCCTGGCCGACGAGTCAGCGGATGCCGTACGACCGAGCCTACGAACCGGTAATCGCCGGCGGCACGCTTTACTACGGGACCTCGTCGGACGGAAAAATCGTGGCCGTGGACGCAGCGACCGGGAGCCCGCGCTGGACTTGCTTTGCCGACGGGCCCGTTCGGTTCGCGCCGGCTGCCTGGCGCGACCGGATCTTCGTGGCCAGCGACGACGGTCATCTCTATTGTCTGTCATCGGCCGATGGCCGGGTGCAGTGGAAGCTGCGCGGCGGCCCGGAGGCCGACATGCTCTTGGGCAACGACCGGATGATCTCCCGCTGGCCCGCACGAGGCGCCCCAGTCGTTGTCGGCGACCAGGTTTACTTCGCCGCCGGCATCTGGCCCTCGGAAGGGATCTTTCTGTACGCCGTGGATGCGGCCACCGGGCGGAAGGAGTGGTGCAACGATTCGTCCGGCAACATCGACATGCCTCAACCGCATGGCGGCGCCCAGGCCGTCAGCGGCGTCGCCGCCCAGGGATGGCTGGCCATCGACGGCGAGACCCTGCTGGTTCCGACGGGTCGGGCCGTTCCCGCGGCGTTTGATCGTGCCAGCGGCCAGTTTCGTTATTTCCACCTCCAGGCCAATCGGGCCGAAGGCGGATCGGACGTGGTCGCGGCGGACGGGTATTTCGTCAACAGCGGGACCATGTTCCATACGGCCGACGGTGCGGTGTTGTGTACGTTGGGCAAGCGGATCGGTGAGCGCCCGCAGGAATCGGTTCCCGGTTATCCCGTGAACGTTCAAGTCGCCGTCCATCCGCAGTGGTTTGTCCATTCTTCCGGAAGTACGGTTTCGGCCATTGACCGTCGCGGACTGCTGGTCGAAAAGGACCGCGTCGACGCGCGGGGGAAGACGGTCCAGGTGAAAGCGTTGGCCAAGCCGGCCTGGAGCGTGGAGCTTCCCGACCCGCCGGTGTCGCTGATCGCGGCGGGCGACCAGATCATCGCCGGCGGCAAGGACCGGGTGACGATCCTCGACGCGGCATCCGGTGAGACCCGATGGACAGGCCAGATCGACGGGATCGCCTATGGCCTGGCGGCTGCCGACGGCCGACTCTACGTCAGCACCGATCGCGGGGTCATCGCCTGTTTCGATGGCGGCACGGCGCAAACCACGAAGTCCGGACCGCAGAAGAATCCCGTCGCGTCCCAGCCGGCCGCACCGGCCGACGACCCACTCTACGCCGGCGCCGCCGATGAAATCATCAGCCGCTGCGGTGTGGAGCAGGGCTACTGTCTCGACCTGGCCTGCGGCGACGGGCGCCTGGCCCTGGCGCTGGCCCGCCGCACGAAGCTCCGGATCTACGCGATCGACTCCGACCCGGAGAGGGTCCAGGCTGCGCGTCGCATGTTGGATACGGCCGGAGTGTACGGCGTGCAGGTGACGGTCCACCAGGGCGATCCGGCGAAACTGCCTTATCCGGACTATTTCGCCGATCTCGTGGTTTCCGGCCGCAGCACGGTCGAAGGCCCCGGCGCCGTGCCGCGCGAGTCGATCGCCCGCGTGCAACGGCCGTTCGGCGGGGTCGCCTGTCTGGGCCCGCCCGGGAAGCTGGAACAGTCGGTCCGAGGCCCGCTCGAGGGCGCTGCCCCGTGGACCCATCAGTACGCCGACGCGGCCAACACGCTCTGTTCGGGCGACTTGCTGCCTCGGGGGCCCTTGGGGATGCTTTGGTTTCGCGACACGGACCTATTGATGCCCAGCCGCCACGGCCGCGGCCCGGCCCCGCTGGTGGCCGACGGACGGATGTTCGTCGAAGGAATGAGCGCCTTGCGGGCCGTCAACCTCTACAACGGCACGACGCTCTGGGAGATACCCCTGGCCGACATTCTTCGGCCGTACCATCAGGACCACCTGACCGGCGCGGCGGCCACGGGCAGCAATTTCTGCCTGGGCAAGGACCGCCTCTACCTGCACGCCGGGAGCAAGTGCCTCGTGCTAGACGCGGCGACCGGCCGGCAACTTGCCCAGTGGGACGCCCCGCTTCGTCCGGACGGCAAGCCGGGAACCTGGGGCTACATTGCCTATCGCGACGGTTTGCTGTTCGGCTCGCTGGCCAACGAGGAACACCTCGTCAAAGAGTCGTGGCGATCGTACCTCAACAAGCTCGACATGACCAGAATGCTGAGCGAATCGGCCCTTTTCTGGGCCATGGACGCCCAGAGCGGCAAGGTCCTCTGGACCTACAAGGCGGAGCATTCGCTGCGGCACAATGCGATCGCCATCGGCCCCGAGCGAGTGTACCTCGTGGATCGCCCGCTGGTGGCCGACGACACGCCGCGAGTGCTCGAACCGCAGCCCCCTCGCGATCTGCCCGCCGGACGGTTGCTCTCGCTCGATGCGCGGACCGGCCGGATGATGTGGAAGACGGACGACCAGGTCTTCGGCACGCTCCTGGCCTTGAGCGAGAAGCACGACGTGCTCGTAATGTCCTTCCAACCGACCCGCTTCAAGCTCGATTCCGAGCTGGGAGGCCGCATGGCCGCCTATCGCGCCGGCAGCGGCGAGAAACTTTGGGATATCGCGGTCGCCTACCGCTCGCGGCCGATCCTCAACGACACGGTCATCTACGCCGAGCCGGGCGAGCCCAACGCGAAGACTTCCACCGCCGGCCCCGGCAAGTGGGACCTGCTCACCGGCCGGGAGCTGCCGTTCGAATTCACGCGGTCCTACGGCTGCGGTCTGTTGGCCGCATCCAAGCGGCTGCTGGTCTATCGCTCGGCCACGCTGGGCTATTATGACCTGGAGGGCGAGAAAAAAACCGTCAATTACGGCGGCATCCGGCCCGGCTGTTGGATCAACGCGATCCCAGCGGGCGGATTGGTCGTTCTGGCCGACGCAGCAAGCTGGTGCACGTGCAGTTACCTGAACCAGGCAACCATCGCACTCCAGCCGGCGCCCTCGGTCGGCGAATAAGGGAAGTGTCTGCCACCAGAGCGTTGGCAGCCTCGCCAAATCGCCAGACGAGTCATGCTGGCAAGCCATCCGGCGGGAATGGCCGGATTCCGGCAGCAACTGCCGGTGCGCGGCGCCGAACCCCATCTCGGCCCCACCGCGGACGCTCGGGGGCCCCTTTAACGCATCTCCCTGCGAATCAACAGGTTGTGACTCCGCTCGCTGCCCAGGCGATTGCCGACGCTCTTTCCGGCACGGCGATTGCATTCCCCGGCCGTCTCTGTCAAGCCGCACTCGCGGCCCCGGAAGAATCAGGGAAACGCCGGATTGAGGGTCTCAAGGCGTATGCCGTACGGATTATACATCTCCGCCGAAGGCGCGCATGCCCAGAGTAAACGGCTGGAAGCGGTCGCCAACAATCTGGCCAACGTCGATACAGTCGGTTTCAAACGCGACCTTGCGCTGTTCCAGGCCCGCTATGCCGAGGCCATCGAGCAGGGGGCCGGGATGCCGGGCAACGGTTCGGTCGACGACCTGGGCGGCGGCGTGTTGGTCCAGCAGACGCAGACCGACTACTCGGCCGGACCGCTCAAGCGGACCATGGTTCCCACAGATATGGCGATCGAGGGCGACGGCTTCTTCATGGTTCAAAAGGACGGCGAGGTCTTTCTCACGCGAGCCGGCGATTTCCAGATGACCTCCGACGGCCAGTTGACCACCCAGCAGGGCTATCCGGTGCTCAACGACGCTGGAAGCCCCATTGAGATCGAACCGGCAAACGGCCCCTGGGAATTGACCCCTTCGGGGACGATCCGGCAACGGGGCGTCGTGCAAAACCTGGCGGTCGTCAAGCCGGCCTCGCTCGGCGATCTTGTCAAGACCGGAGAAAATCTCTTCCGCCCCCTTGCCGAAACCGAGCCGGTCGCGGCCGGCCAGCGCCACGTCGTCAGCGGCTACCTTGAAGCCTCCGCCGTTCGCCCCACGACGGAACTGATGGAGATGATCGAGGCCTCCCGGGCCGTGGAAATCAATCTGAGCATGATGCAGACGCAGGACCAGATGCTGTCGGCCCTGGTGAACCGCATCTTGAGACCGTGAGACCGATTTTAGATTTTGGATTTTGGATTTTTTTCAAGCAAGCCCCCGTTGAGTTCAGTATGAGCGTTCAAACTCTCTATACGGCCGCGACGGGCATGACGTCGCTGGAAACCAAACTCGACGTCATCGCCAATAATCTGGCGAATATCGAGACCACCTCCTTCAAACGCGGCCGCGCCAACTTCGAGGACCTCTTCTACCGGCACGAGAAGTTGCCCGGCGCGGAAGATTCGGCCGGACAGTACACTCCGACCGGTGTCTCCGTCGGTCTCGGAAGCCGTGTCGCCAGCATCCAAACGGAATTCCGGCAGGGGGCCTTTCAGCAAACCGGCCGCGAATTGGATGTTGCCATTGAAGGACCGGGGTTCTTCCAGGTCGTGGAACCCGGCACCGGCGAAATCCTCTACACGCGGGCCGGGGATTTCTCCATCAACGCCAATGGCGAACTGGTGATGGGTTCCGCGAGCACCGGCCGGCTCCTCGAACCGCCCATCATCATCCCTCAGGACGCCACGGCCATCGCAATCAGCCCCCAGGGGCGGGTCTCCGTCCGGCAACCGAACACGTCGCAGTTGTCCCAGGTGGGTGAAATCGAGCTGGTAACGTTCATCAATCCCGAGGGGCTCCTGAAACTGGGCGAGAATCTCTACTCGGAGACCGACGCCTCCGGCTCTCCCACGCCCGGCACGCCCGGCCAGGAGGGCGTCGGCGTGCTCCGCCAGACGATGCTCGAAGCCTCCAACGTCGAACCGGTCCATGAATTGATCGACCTGATCACCACGCAGCGAGCGTTCGAACTGAACTCCCAAGCGATCCAGGCGGGCGACCAGATCATGCAGTTGATCGCCAACCTGAGGCGGATGTAGTGGAACGGTCCCATCGATCCGGAGAGGTCTCGCGGGAAAGCGAAATCGCTGGAGTGCTGAGCATGCTGGGAAGCGTCAACGAAGCGAAGAGAACGAGAAACCGGCCTCTCTCCCGCAAGCGGGTGAGGGGAGCGGCTCAGGGCCGGCTTGCCGCCGTTGCATTTTTCGCCGTCGCTCTGCTTTCCGCGGGCGAAACGCTCGGCATCGCGGCGGATGTGCAGATTCGTCGAGAATGCCGGCCGAGCGGCAGGGTGGTGACCCTGGGCGATGTCGCCGAAGTCCGTGCATCCGATCCGCAGCAGGCCGCGGCGCTGGCTCGCGTGGAACTCCTGCCGGCGCCTCCCGTCGGACAGCCGCGGTTCCTCCGCGTGCGGGAAATCCAGGATCTGCTGTTGCTGCGGGGAATCAATCTGGCGGAGCATTGCTTCAGCGGGTACAGCCAGGTGACCATCCACGCCCCGGAATTGCCTCGCGTGGCCGATGCCGCCGAACCGCTGGCTCCCCCTCAGGCCAAGCGAGCCGAGCGGCAGTTGCGCGAGGCCGTGCTTGCCTATCTCAATCAGGCCGCCGGCAACGACGAAGCCTGGGATGTAAGGTTGTCCGTCTCGGACGAGTTGGCCCGCCGGATCCACAACAGCGGCGGAGCAGTTACGGTCCAAGGCGGGACGCCTCCCTGGTCGGGTACACAGCGGCTGGAGATTTCCGTGGGCGCCAACGGGCAATCGGAACGCATCGCGATCGATGTTCAGATCCGTGCGATTCCAGCGATTGTCGTTACCACCCATTCCGTCCCGCGCGGAGCGCTGATTACTGCCGCCGACGTGGAATTGCGGCGTAGCGCCTCCGCCCCTGCCCAGTCGGATTGCTTCCATGCAATCGACCAGGTGGTCGGAAGCGAGGCCACTCAAGCAATCGGGGAAGGAATGGTCATCGAAAGCAAAATGGTGCGGACGCCGCTCCTGGTGCGGAGGAATGAAATCGTGACGGTCTACGCGCGCAGCGGAGCGGTCCGAGTGCGGACGGCGGCCCGCGCCCGCGACGACGGCAGTCTGAACGATCTGATCGGCGTCGAGACGCTGGCCGACCGCCAGGTGTTCTTCGCACGCGTCAGCGGAATCCGCGAACTGGAGATCTACGGCCGTGCCGCCCAGGCATCTACGGTTGCCGGGCAGGAGAGCAACGCAGCGCCATTTGATGCGACGGCCGCGATCCGCCCCGCCAATCCACCAATCCCCTGATCCATTCATCCAATCATCCACCCAATCATCCCCCAATCCGTCGGAGATCGGCGCAACATGAAGAGCAAAGTCTGGCGAGGCAGCCGAATTGGACCGTGGCCGTTGTTTCTGCCGGTCCTGCTCGTGTCCGTCGCAAACGCCCAGAGCTCGAGCCTTTATGGTTCGCCTGACGAGCGGCGGCCGTTGACATTGCCGACCTATTCCTGGACCTATCAGCCCACGAAAGAGCCGCGAGAGATCAAGATCCACGATCTGATCACGGTCGTGGTTGACGAGAAGTCCCAAGTGATCAGCGAGGGTGAGGTGGACCGTCGCAAGAAGGCGGACCTCAACATGGTCCTCTCGGACTGGCTGAAGCTCGACGGGCTGGACGTGAAACCGGCTCCCCAGCCGAACGGCGATCCCACAATTGGCGGTTCGCTCGACAGCAAGTACCGAGCCGAGGCGGAATTGGAGACCCGCGATGCCATGAAGTTCCGCATTGCTTCCGAGGTGGTCGACATCCGGCCCAACGGCACGATTGTGATCGAGGGCCATCGTATGATCCGGAACAACGAGGAAGTGTGGGAGATGTCTCTCTGCGGCGTGGTCCGGCCCGAGGACGTTCTGCCCAATAATACGGTCCTCAGCGAGAACGTGGCCGACCTACGAATCCACAAACGCGAAGCGGGCCATATCCGCGACGGCTATCGCCGCGGCTGGTTCCTCAAGTGGCTCGACGCGTACCAGCCGTTTTGAGAGGCATGGAGCAGGGAGCACGGAGCATGGAGTTGGGAGTGGGGACACGAAATGGGGCTGACGCATTGGTTCGGCCGTCATCGGACATCGTGAACTGTTGATGCAATTCTGACGTGGAAAGAAGTGAAACCATGGTCTGCCGTAATCGAGAATCGAGCCCGACTCCCTCGGGACTCCCGCCGCGCAAGCCAGCCAGTGGCAAGTCAGCAGACTCTCTGCTGCCGGATCGCCTGCCCCATGCTCTTCACTCCTTGCTCCTTGCTCCTTGCCCCTTGCTCCTTGCCCGCTGCTTTTCCGTGCTGGCTGCCGCGGTCCTTGCGTGTTTGCTGGCATACCCGGCCGAGGCCCGAACGACCATCAAGAGTATCTGCCGCGTCAAGGGGCAGGAAGAGAACACGTTGCAGGGACTTGGAATTGTGGTCGGGCTTAAGGGAACCGGCGACGGCGCCAACTTCCTGCCGACCATCCGCAGCCTGGCAACGGCTATGCAACTGATGGGAAGCCCCCTCGGTTCGAACGGGCCCGCCGAGCTCAAGGACGCCAAGAACGTGGCCCTCGTCATGGTCACGGCGACCGTGCCCGCCGCCGGCGCCCGTCAAGGGGACAAGATCGACTGCACGATCAGTTCGGTGGGATCTGCCAAGAGCCTGGCCGGCGGCCGGCTGTTTCTCACGCCGCTCTTGGGCCCGGATCCGCAAAACCCCCGCGTCTTCGCTCTCGCGGAAGGCCCGATCACGCTGGAAAGCCTCGATCTGCCCACCACGGCCCGGGTCCATGGCGGTTGCCGCTTGGAAGAGGATTTTTTCAACGTCTTCGTCAAAGACGGCAAGATCACGCTCGTCCTCGACCCGAACCATGCCGGTTTCCAGGTCACCCAAGAGATCGCGGAGCTGATCAACAGCCAGTTGAGTTTCCAGAGCAGCGGCGTTCCGCTGGCGAAAGCCCAGAACCAGGTCTGCGTCGAGGTGTCCCTGCCGCCGCAGTACGTGGAGGACCCGGTGCTGTTCGTTTCGCAGATCCTTAGCCTGCCGGTCACGGAGGTGCCGACGGGCCCCCGCGTCGTGATCCACGAGCGGACCGGAAGCATCGTGATCAGCGGCGACGTGGAAATCGGACCGGTGGTCGTAACCCACAAGAACGTCGTGATCGAAACCGCCAATGCCCCGGCGGCGGGCCGATTTGTGCCGGTCGACTCCAACGACCCGCAAAACGCGAAACTGAAATCCCTGGTCGAAGCCCTCAATGCGGTGCGGGTTCCAACGCCCGACGTGATCGACATCATCAAGGGACTGGCACGCAACGGCAAACTCAACGCAGAACTCGTGATCGAATAGTCGTCATTTGTCATTGGTCATTCGTCATTTGTCATGGGTCATTGGTTGGAGGGATGGGATGCGTATCGGCGATTTTTCCCGCGGTGCTCTTGATGCCGTACCAAGGGGCCCGTTTCCCCAGCCGCCAGAGACCAACGGCCGATCCGACGAGGAGACACGCCGGGCCTTTCAATCGTTTGCGGGGCAGACGCTTTTCGGCCAAATGCTCGAGGCGATGCGCAAGACGGTGGGCAAGCCGGCCTATTTCCACGGCGGCCAGGCCGAGGAGATCTTCCGCAATCAACTCGATCAGGTCCTGGCCGAGAAACTCAGCGACGCCGCCTCGCAACAGTTCTCCGAACCGATGTACGAACTATTCACGCTCAGCCGCCGATAGGCCGGATTGCGTCGAATGACTAATGACTAATGACCAATGACCAATGACTAATGACCAATGACCAATGACCAATAACCAATGGGATACCGAACTGGCAAACTTTCTCACCGACCTTTCGGCGGTGCAGGACGCGACGCTGGAGATCCTGACCAAGAAGCGCGAGTGCATCGTCGCCAAGGATCTCGAAGGACTGGCGGCGATCGGCCAAGAGGAACAGCGGGTGGTCCGGCAGCTCGAGCAGTGCCTGGAACGTCGCGAAGGGCTTCTCCGCCGCGCATCCGATGAGGGCTTGCCCTCCGACAGCATCGAGTCGCTGACCGCGGCGCTTCCCGGACCGCAGCGAGCGGACCTCCGGGCACGCGTGAGGCAGTCGGCCGGCCGCGCTCGCCTCCTTCGCCACCATAGCCTGACCAACTGGGTCCTCGTCCAGCGCACTTTGCTGCATCTCGCCCAGATGGTCGAGATTATTGCGACCGGCGGCCGAATGAAGCCGACCTATGGAAAGGACGAACCCGTTCACGCCGGCGGCACCCTAGTAGACCACGCGGTTTAGTAAACAGCGGGAATCCTGTGAAAATGCGGGATTTGGCCTCATGTCGCTCTATAGTTCCATCCGGATGGCGGGCAACACCTTGCAGGCCGACAGCATCGCCCTGCAAGTCGTCGGTCAGAACATCGCCAACGCCAATACGCCCGGCTATATCCGCGAAGAGGTCTTGCTTTCCCCGGCGCCGACCCAGCGCGTGGGCGGACTGCTCATGGGGATGGGCGTGCAGGTCCTCGCCATCACGCAGAAGATCGACAATTTTCTCGAGGAGCGGCTCCGCGGGGCAGTCAGCGATCAAGCCTCGGCGGAAGCCCAGGAAGAAACCTACGTTCAACTCGAAGGCGCCATCGGCGAACTGGACGACACGGACCTCAGCACGATGCTCAACAAGTTCTTCGGCAGCATCAATGAGATCCTCAACCAGCCGGAAAGCGTGTCGGTGCGGAACCTCGCCGTGCTCCAGGGCAAGACGCTCACCGAGGATATCAAGCGGCTGGCCAACCGCGTCGGCGAGATGCGGTTCGACACCAACCAGCGCGTCGACAACATGGCAGGCGACATCAACCGCCTCATCGAGGAAGTACGCACCCTGAATGTCCGCATCTCCGAAACGGAGATCGGCGGCGCGGCCAACAGCGACGCGGTGGGCCTGCGCGACAGGCGACTGGAGGCCCTCGAACATCTCGCCGAACTGATCGACATCCGCGTCGAAGAGCAGGAA
>JABWBD010000136.1 GCA_013360685.1 Pirellulales bacterium | reverse complement strand
GAGATTGGGCACGCGCTAGGCTACGGCCACGCGTACGACCTTCCTCAATTTACTGTGATGGGGGGCGCGGAAGACGGGGCCCTTGCCGGGCGGGAGTTCGAGCCGGTGTTCCCCGGAGACGCCGACGTGGTCCATGGGCAATACATGTACCGGAAGGATAGCCTCGACGTCGACTTCTATGAGTTCTCGCTGACGGAGGGGGGCACCTTTTCCGCCGAAGTGCTCGCCGAACGGATGGACCAGGCGAGTCTGCTGGACAGCGCGATTGCGTTGTACCGCAAGAACACGCGTAACGTCCAGGTAACGGTCCTGGAAAACGGTGCGCCGGCGACAAAGACGCAGACGGTCGTCAGTTACGATCTGGTTGCGCGCAACGATGACTACTACAGCGAAGACTCCTTCCTCGAAGTTTACCTGGAGAAGGGCGACTACTACATCGGAGTGAGCGCCAGCGGCAACGAGGACTACGACGGGAACCTCGAAGAGACGGGAATCGGAGGCACGACGCAGGGCGCTTACAAGCTGCGGCTCAACTTTGCACCCGGGGGAGTCAACCCGGATGACCCGGGGACGTTCACCGGCAACGGCAGCCGCCACATGGTGGATACCACCGGAGTGCTTTTCGACGGAGATGCCGATGGCGTGCCGGGCGGGGAGTACAACTTCTGGTTCAACGTGCAGTCGGAGGCGGACACCATTTTCGTCGATAAGGCGGCCAGCGCGGCCGGCGCGGACGGCTCGCTGGCGCACCCGTTCCCGACCATCGACAGCCCGCTGGTGCCAGACGCCTTCGATCTCGCGCAGGCGAAGGTGAATGCCAAGATCGGCACGACCAAGGTCGCGGCCGGGTTGGCGGAGACGAGCGTGATCGTTCGCGTCGTGGGCAATAACTTCGACAACGACGATCTGGACAATGATGCGACCTACCGGGACAATCTGGCCTACGAGGTGGGCAAGGGACAGTACCAGACGCCTGCGAACGTGTTGGCGGACGGGGCGAACCTGCTGGTGCCCAAGGGCGTGACGATGATGATCGACGCCGGCGCGGTGTTCAAGATGCGCGAGGCAGGGATCGACGTGGGCAGTTCGGCCGTGGGAATCGACCGCAGCGGCGGGGCGCTTCAGGTGCTGGGCACGCCCGAGCACAGCGTCATATTCACCTCCTACCACGACGAGACGATCGGCAACGACACCGAAGCGCAGGACACCCAGCCCGCGCAGGGCGACTGGACCGGGCTGATCTTCCGCAACAAGATCGATCGCGAGTTCATCGAGGGTTATGATCCGGCAAGCACCAGCGCGCCACGGGCGCTGGCGGAGACGCAGGGGATCTTCGTCAACTACGTCAACCACGCCGACATCCGGTATGGCGGCGGCGGCATCGGCAGTGGTGTGAACCGGAGAGTGTACGCCCCGGTCCACATGGAAGAGGCCCGACCGACCGTCACATACAACACGATGACCAACAGCGCGGGGGCGGCGATCTCGGGCGATCCCAACGCATTCCGCGAAAGCGAATTCGAGAACTGGGATCCCAGCGCTCCGTTCACCGCCGACTACGGCCGGGTGGGCCCGGAGGTCCGCAACAACCTGCTGACGAGCATCTACCGGACCGATCCGACGCTTGCGCCCCAAGAGTACGCCAACACGTTCAACGGCATGTTTGTGCGGATCGACACGCAGGCGGGCCGGCCCATTACGGAACTCGAGGTGGCCAGCCGCTTCGACGACGTGGATATCGTTCACATCCTGTCGCAGAGCCTGATTATCAACGGGACGCCGGGCGGGGCCGTTCTGACGGAAGCCACCAACACGCTCACGTTGTCTGCGGACGGCTATCGGATCACGGCCAAGACAGGAAACCAGATCAACGATGGCGATCGGTTCTCGCTCTATGACGGCAGCACGCGAGTGACGTTCGAGTTCGACTTGCTGGTTCCCACGTACAACGCCGGCACTGGCACGTGGAGCATGGTGGCCAACGGCGTAACTCCGGGCCATGTGGCAATTCGGTACAGCAAGCTTCCGCTGAATCCGGGCGGCGATCCGCCGATTGCCAGCGACGAGTACACGGCCGACCGGATCGCGGAACTGATCTCCGACGCGATCAATCGGGCGCACGTCAGTCCGCTGGACCCAGGCGCCACGGCGGATGCGCGGGGGTTGGACGTGTCCGCGACCAGCGCGGCGGCGGTAGTCACGCTCCACGTGGAAGGGCCGACTGTCTCGGTCGAGGGTTTCCAGGGCCACGAGGCGCGGCAGGACGCTCGGTTGCGGATCGACCCGGGTGTGATCATCAAGCTCGACGGTGCGCGGATTGAGACGGAAATGGGCGCGCAGCTCATCGCCGAAGGGCGCGCGGGCTCGGCCGAAGGGGCACCAGGCTACAAGGTCGTCTTCACGTCGGTGCTGGACAACCGGTTCGGCGCCGGTGGGACGTTCAATTCCAGCGAGAACATCAGCGGGAAGGCCCCGGGGCCGGGAGACTGGGCCGGCTTGAGCTTCGGACCGTTGTCGGAAGGAAGCATGGACCAGGCGATCATCGCCTATGGCGGCGGGACGGCGGCGATCGAGGGCGGTTTCGCGACATTCAACCCGGTGGAGGTGCGGCAAGCGCACGTTCGCATCGCGAACAGCCGGTTCGAAAATAACCAGGCGGGTTCGGCGGGCGACCGCAACGGCCGCGGCTATGTCGATCCGGCCACGATCTACGTCCGCGGCGCGCAGCCGGTGATCGTGGGCAATGATTTCCTCAACAACAACGGGGCGATTATCAGCATCGACGCCAATTCGCTGAAGGCAATCAACGTGCCGGATTGGGGACGCAGCACCGGCTTTGCCTCGACGCTGGACGCCTACGACGCCAACTTCGGACCGCTGGTGCGCGACAACCGGATGATGATCGAGGACGAGGCCAAAGCGAAGGGGGTCGGGCTGACTGGGCTGTTGGGCATGGAAGTGCGGGGCGGCACGCTGACGACCGAATCGATCTGGGACGACACGGACATCGTCCATATTCTGCGCAGCGAGATCATCGTGCCCAATTTCCACCACGTGGGCGGGCTGCGGTTGCAAAGCGCTCCGGAGGAGAGCCTGGTCGTCAAGCTGCTGAGCGAGGACCTGGATGGAGACGGGAACCTGGACGCGGGGGAAGATTTCAATAGCAATGGGCGGCTGGACGAGGCGGCATTCACGGCGCTGGGCACGACGCAGGAGATCGACGACCGCATCGGCGGGACCGTGCAGATCGTGGGGATGCCCGGGCAACCGGTGGTGTTGACTTCTTTGCGCGACGATACGGTCAGCGCGGGCTTCGACCTGTTGGACCGTCCGCAGTTCGACACGGACAACAACGGCATCCTGTACAACGCCACGGGCTTCCCGATCAGCCAGGGACGGCCGGGGGACTGGCGGAGCGTGAAGCTCGAGAAATACAGCAACGACCGCAATGTGGCGGTGGTCAACGAGATCGAGGATCCGTCGGGCACTTCGCAGGACGCGAACTTCGACTGGAGCATTGCGCAAGTTCTGGGGCAATTGGCCGGCTATCCGGATCCCGCGAACCCGGCCAACGTGGATCCGACCGTTTACGGCCCGATCACCGCGGACCGCTTTGAAAAAGCCGGCGACGACAACCTGCGGCTGGGATTTGAGATCCACGGGACGATCCGCACCGATGCCGCCAACGACGCCGACGTATACCGTTTCGACGCGCCGGCGGGAACAGAGATCTGGCTGGACATCGATCGGACGACGCACCACCTCGATGCGATCGTCGAACTGATCGATGAAGACGGCAAGGTCCTGGCTCGGAGCGACAATTCGGTGCAGGAACTGCTCTCGCAGAACACGGTAGGCGACACGGACCCGACGGGCACCGACCGCGGGTTGCTGTACGAGGCCGACCAGCAACTTCACGTGAAGACGATGGACCGCGACACGTGGCAACGGACCGATTTCTACACGACGAACCAGCGGGACCCGGGAATGCGGCTGGTGTTGCCCGGCACACCCGGCGAATTGCAGACCTACTACGTGCGGGTGAGGAGCTCGCTGGCGATCGGGGACATCGTCGACGGTTCGCAGATCCTCGATGGAGCCACCTTCGCGGTGGGGAACGGCTTGCGGACCGTTGTCTTTGAATTCGAGAATTCCAACGCTGCGAACTGGGTCACCGGTCGCAATTATGCCGACGCGACCTACACGGTCCTTATCCCCATCAGCAATGCCGACTCTGCCGCGGTTGTTGCCCAGAAGATGGCGGACGCTATCAACACGAACATGTCCGCGCTGAGCCCGTCAATCACGGCGGTGGTGATGCCCGACGGCACGGTGCGGATCGACGGCGCGCATGGAGGTTTCCGACCGCAGCCGTTCGAGCACCTTCAGGGCGAGACCAATTACAAGCTCGGCACTCCGTTTACGACGCTGGCCAACACGAGCGGCAATTACCAGCTCCAGTTGCGGCTGCGCGAATTCCAGGAAGTGCCAGGCTCGACCGTGCAGGGGGCGGAAATCCGCTATGCCACCAACGGCATCGAAGTCTACGGTTTCCCCGGCCACTCGCCGCTGTTGGGCGAGACGACCGAAAACGGCGACGCCAGCAGCACGTTTGGCAGCGCCCAGAATATCGGCAACCTCTTGGATAGCGACCAGTCGGTCCTGTCGCTGGCGGGATCGCTGACGAGCCAGAACGACGTCGACTGGTACCGCTTCAGCCTCGACCACACCGGTATGCAATCGATTCCGGGCGAGTCGGGCTTTGCCTCGCTCTGGTCGATGATCTTCGACATCGACTATGCCGACGGCATGTCGCGCCCCGACCTGCGGATGTGGGTCTACGACGCGGGCGGAACATTGCTCTTCACGGGCGATAGTTCGAATGTGTCGGACGACCGGCCGGAGCCGATTGCCGAGGCGAACATCGAAAACCTCTCGCGCGGATCGGTCGGCAGCGGGGATCCGTTCATCGGTCCAGCTTTCTTGTCGGAAGGCGACGGCCGCACCTACTACATTGCCGTCACTTCGGCGCTAGCCACGTCGAACGAACTGACCGACGCCTCGTCGCAGACCCGCCGCGAGCCGATCAATTCGGTCAACCGGATTGTGTCGGAGCATATCCTACCGCCGCTGAATGACGGGCGGGCGGGCGACTGGAACACCACGCCGCCGTACGTGACGGAGGATTCGCAATATCCGGACCAGAACTACGACAGCTTTGATCCTAGCGGAACCCCCATTCCTGAGTACCTTGGCAAGCGGCTGACGATCGTTCCCAATGAATTCAACCTCGCCGACGTGGTTACCTACATCACTACGGGGGGCGATATCTACACGATCAACCCGTTCACCGGCGATTTCCAGACGGATGTCTCCGACTCTTCGGACCCAACCGGGGGAGACCTCCTCTACCAAGACATCGCCATGCGGGACGACGGCTGGTTGACGGCGCTGGAATATCGCGGCACCAACGTCCAGAACGGCGATTACGTGCGGATCAGCACGGAAAATGCCAACACCCAGACGGTGCTGGCAACCACGGGCATCAATACGTACGAGCAAGACCCGGCGAACCCGACGTCGTTGCGAGTCGATCCTTTCGGTGGCGTCCGCTTTGAGGCATTGGTACACGATTTCGACAACGCGACCACCGGCCCGGCGGACAACGTCCGCAACGTGTTTGCCGTCGGCAATGCCAGAGGCGTAGCCGGGGCGGGAACCTTTACGACGAACCTCATGTACGTGCTGCGGGCGAATGGCGGCGCGGTGCAATACCCTGTGGCTCCCACGGGTGGCTTGGGCGGACCACGCGTCACCAGCGATATCGTGCCCTTCGGGCAGCTCTTCCCCACGGACGCCGGCGCGAGCATCACGGGGCTGGCTTATCTGGAGACAAACGGAAGACGGCTAGACGGTGTGGAGGCGAGTGCAACGAACGTCGGCGGCGTGTGGCAGATGTTCGCCGTTGATAACGACGGCAGGCTTTACAAAGTGAATTTCAAGACCAGCGGGGGAGGCTTTGTGGAGACTCCGGATCCGGACAGCACCGGTCATTGGGGTTTCTATCCGGTCAACCCGTCGAGCGGCTATTACTATATCAACAAGAACTCGTATGGTCCCGAACTTGAAGAGATCAAGGAGGTCACTTGGGGCCCAACGAACACGCCCATCGTCTTTACCGGCCTTGCGGCAGGACCGCCGAGCGTGCAGGACGGCATGTACGCGACCACGCTTTTCGCGACCGACAGCCAGTATTTGTACGCCCTGGACATGGAGGGCAACCTGCTGCCGATCTTCAAGGACGGGGCGCAGCGCGTGCCGCTGCCCAGCAGCAGCGTGGCGGGGATCGCCTTCTCGCCGATCGACTACAATCTCTGGCACATGACGTACAATCGCTGGCACTCGACGGACCATGGCATTCCGAGTACCGCCGATGGTACGCGCAACGGGGAACAGAACTATCCCTACGAGGGCGACTACAGCCTTTACTTCGGGTTGGAGAATCCGACAAACTATAGCGGAGAGTATCTCGACGGCTATGCCGTGCAGCAGAACCTGGCCACGGGACGCAGAGAGGCTGCCCAGCCGGGTTCGTACAACTTCCACTCGCAGCGCAACAGCACCGCCGGCAGCACGGAAGTCTACGAAAGCTACAATCTGCCGGGCGGCGCGCACGGCAGCATGACCAGCGAGGTGTTCAGCCTGGCCGGCTACGACGCCCAGGACAAGCCGGTGCTTTATTTCACCTACCTGGCGGAAACCGAAAACAGCAACAGCTTCGACGGCGCCAAGGTTTACATCTCCAACAACGGCGCCGACTGGGACCTGGTGGCCACCAACACCGACACGACGCAGGGCAACCGGCGGTTGACGGGCATCAACCAGTTGATGCAGACGCCGACCGATCCGACGCGGGTGATCGACGAGATCGTCGACGATGGGCTGTGGCGGCAGGCCCGCGTCGACCTGAGCCGCTACGCCGGGCTGGACAACCTGCGGCTGCGGTTCGACTTCAGCACGGCCTCCGACCTGGAAATCAACGACACCGTCTACCAAGCGGAAGTCTATCGGCACCATTACCTCTCCGGGGTGGCCGCTTACAACTTGACCGACGGCAACGAGAACTCGCGGCCGGCGAATAGCTTTTTTACGATCGAAGGCAATCGGAAATGGAACGGCAGCTTCAATATCGATGCGAGCCTGCGCGATCCGCAGCGATTCGAATTCGACCTTGGCTACTCGCTGGTGCTGCCCAACGTAGCCGGCAAGACGATCAGCGACGGCGAATATTTCGACGTCGGCGACGGGGTGGACACGTATGTGCGGTTTGAGTTTTCCAAGAACGAATCCGGGTGGACTCCCAACGGCATCGCTCCCACGCCCGGCGGTGTTTACACGAATGTTTCTTACAGGAACATCAACATCACCGACGCCATGACGACCGCGGACGTGGCCGCGGCGATCGAGGCAGCGATTTCGGGTTCGGGACTGGATATCCGCACGATCCGCAATGCGGCCGATCCCAATCGCGTTTTCTTGACGCGCGCGATGGTTGTCGCCAACGGCACGTTCCGCGCCGGCGACACGAAAGATATCTACGTGCAAGGATCGGCTCCGGGAAGTATTACGCCGTTGGGAAGCCTGCCCACGTATTCGGCAGGTGTTTCGTATAGCCAGAACATCCGGGTTCCGATCACGGCAGACATGACCGCCGCGCAGGTATCCGAGGTGATCAAGCAGGTCGTCAACCAGCAGCTTCGCCGCACGGTGCAGCGGCAAGGCGGCGCGGTCAACGATTTTACCGATCCGCAGCGAATCCGCGTGGACGGCCGGCCGACAGATGGCCGCACTTTCTCGATTCGGGGCGTGACACACCGCGGTGATTTCAAGACGGTGACGTTTACGTTCGTCGCCGGGGCGCCCACAGCGCCGAACCAGATTCAGAACAGCGCGAACCTGCTCACGCTGGCGGACCGGATCGCCGCGGCGATCAACGCGGTCAACGCCGATGCCGGCTTTGAACTGAATATATCGGCAAGCCATACCGGCGGCGGAGAAATTATTCTCACCGGACCGGTGACATTCTTCGACGCCGGGACGGCCAACAATTTGGCTTCCACCCCGGTGCAACTGAATCTCGTGATGCTCAACGCCGACGAGACGATCATCCAATGGGACGGCGTCCGCGATGCAAACGACTCCCCGCTTGCGGTGAACGCCGATCTTGATCCGACCACGGGCGACTCGATGCACGTGATCGGTCATCGCGTGCTCCAGCAGGGACCGTTGGGCTTGAGCACCGACAGCGACAACCTGGGGGCTCTGCAGGGCGAGCAAACGGGGTGGACACCCAACACGAATCTGCAAGGCTGGATCGATCATAGCGCCGACGGCCGGTCGGACAACCGCTACGAACTCTACGAACGGGGACAAGACAACCAGTATGAAGGCTTTTACATCGACGACATCGTGATCGGCTTCGCCGAGCGTGGCGAAATGGTGACCAACGCCGATCGGGGGGGGAACGACACCGGCTTCTCGATTGCACCGGTTCCCAATCCCGACATCTACCCGGCGGAAACGGCGATGGTAGTGACGGGCGACTACCAGTTGGAGATCCGTCAGGGAACGCATTATGGAGAGGCATCGGGGGCCAAGTCGTATCCGGTCACCACGATGACCGACACCTACGATACCAACGACCGCCACGTCCAGGAACTGACGCTGATCGTGCCGGCCGCCGAGGCGATCCCACACGGGCGGAGGTTCTCGATTTACGACGGTCTGGACACCTACGAGTTTGTTCTGCTGGACGAGACGATCGGCGGCGGCGGCGGCGTGAGCGGCAAGGCGATTTACTTCAATGCCGGCGACAGCTCCACCGCGATCGCGGCGAAGATCGCGCAGGCGATCAACGAATCGACCGTCGCCAACATCTTGCGGGTGACCGCCAGTGCGCGGCGGAACGGCAAGTGGGTTGACCTTTCGGGAGCGGTTTCGGTGAAGGTTTGGAACGGCGCCTGGGTGGATCTTTCCGGCGCGGGGACCGTGGGCGGCTTCGACTTGGATGAGCCGAATAAGCTCGGTTCGCTCCACACCGGCACCCCCAACGGCGACCAGAACCACCGTCGGGAAAAGGGCCAGATCATCATCGACCGGAACACGGTCCTCTACTCGGAACAGTTCGGAATCCGCGTCGGACCATCGGAGCGGGATTTCGGCGCGGCCAACCTGGCGCACCCCGCCGCCCCGCGGACCGCCAATGCGCCCGGTCAACTCGTACCTGGGATTTTGGTCGAGAACAACGTGGTGGCTTTCGGCGGCACGGGCGGCATCCAGTTCAACGGCGACAACGCCGCCGGGCCGACGGCCGCCATGCCGTTCGGGCGAATCGTCAACAACACGATCTACGGCCAGCCGACTCGGGCCGGCGTGGGCGTGCAAGTCGGGCCCAACGCCAGCCCAACCATTCTCAACAACATTCTTGCCAACCTGCAAAACGGCGTGACGATCAACGCGAGCTCCATCTCCACGGTGCTGGGCGGCAACCTGTACCAGAACGTGGGCGACAAGCCGACGGTGGGCGACTTCGCGAATTTCGAGAAAGTGATCGCGGCCAACGCTGCGTTGTTCGTGGATCCGGCAAACGCCAACTTCTACCTGAAGGAGTACTCCGCGGCCATCGACACGTCGATTCAATCGGTGGAAGAGCGGCAGAGCTTCTTTGACCAGATCCTGGAGCCCTTGGGCATTGCCGTATCGCCAATCGTGGCGCCGGACTACGACCTGTTCGGCCAGAAGCGCGAACCGGGCCGAGCGCTTTCTGTGGATCCGGGCTTGGGCGAGAACCCGCACATCGATCGCGGCGCGATCGATCGGGTCGACGACGCCGGTCCCAGCGCGATGCTGGTGATCCCGGCCGATGCGATCGATCCGCTCAGCCCGGACGACCTGGACGTCAATGGCCGGCGCCACGACGTAGCGCTGATCGGCGAGGACGTGTTTGAATTTGCCATCCAGTTGACGGACATCGGCGCCGGGATCAACGACCGCAGCGTCCTGGCCACGACGGTGGACGTCTACCGGCACGATGCCGCCGATACCGACTTCAACGCCGGGACGCGGCTGACGCTGGACAGCGACTATTTCTTCATCTACAACTCGACGACCAACAAGATCCGGCTGCTGCCGTCCAACGGCGTCTGGACGCCGGGGTACATATACCGGATTGAACTACTCAGCAGCATTCAGGATCTGGCCGCGAATCCGCTGCAGCCGAACCGGCCGAATGCCGCCGGAGATCCGCTGGCGTCGGGGACGACGCAGTTCCTGGTGAGCCTCCTGGGCCTCGACTTCGGCGATGCGCCGGACGACGGGAGCGGAATGTATCCGACGTTGTACAAGGAAGGGACCGCCCTGGACGGTGCGCGGCACCGGGTGAACGCGCAGATTTACCTTGGCCCGGCGACCGGCGGAGTGAGCGATGAGGCCAGCCCGCGGCTGAACAATACCGACACGATGGACGACGGGGTGATTCCGGACACGGGATTGTTGCTGGGCAAGTACGTCGGCTTCACCGTGTACGCTTCGGTTGACGGTTTCCTCGACGCCTGGATCGACTTCGACCAGGACCAGGATTGGACGGACAACGGCAAGATCGTCGTCTACGGTTCGCTGGATGTGAACGGCCTGCCGGTCGGTCCTGCGTTGAACGACGTCAGGGGTTCAATTCCTTTGGATGCAGGGGCAAATCGGTTTTACGTCTATGTTAATCCAAGTTTGTCGGTGGGCTCGACCTATGGCCGGTTCCGTTTTTCGACGGCCGGCGGACTGGGAGTGACCGGCGAGGCCCTGGACGGCGAGGTGGAGGACTGGCTGCTGGGGGTCATCGATGCGCTGACCGATTTCGGCGACGCGCCAAACAGCTACTTGACCACCTTGGACGCCGACGGCGCGCGCCACAAGATCGCCGAAATCGGGACCAGCGGCGAACTCTTGCACCTGGGCAGCGGAACCGGCGCAATCGATGACGACATCGACGGGCAACCGACCGCCGACGCCACCGGCGACGACCTTCTGGACATGAACGACGACGAGGACGGCATCGAGTTTCTGACCGACGTGCTCGTTGCCGGAGCCGGCCAGACGACGCGCCCCGGCGGCGGCACGAACGACCTGATCCCGGCCGCGCAAGTCCTCGTGACATCGAATTTGCCCGTCTCGCCCGGCGACCGCTACTGGCTCCAGGGTTGGATCGACTTCGACGGCAGCAACACGTTCGATGCTTCGGAAAAAGCGATCCACGTGGAGCTCGTCTCGGAAAGTCAGGTTGTGGACTTTAGTGTGCCCTGGTTTATCCAGCCGGGGACGAGCATCGCGCGGTTCCGCCTCAGTACGGACCCAAGCCTGACCCACTACGGCCTTGCGGATGACGGAGAGGTGGAGGACTACGAAGTCGAACTCGTCAGCGCCGCATTGGACTTCGGTGACGCGCCGGCCAACACGTATCCCACGGCGCTTGCCGACGACGGCGCAAGGCATGGATACGTGTATGGCTCCAACGTCCACCTGGGCGCGGGCATCGATATCGAATCGGACGCGCAAGTGGATGTGGCCAATCCGGCTTTGGGCGACGATTTGGACAACCTGGACGACGAAGACGGCATCCGCATTGGGTCGGTCGATCCGAACAATGCCCTCTATGGGAAATTGAAAGTGGGAGCCGGATCGTGGATCTACGTTGATGCCGCCTCGAACGGGTATCTGAATGCATGGATCGACTGGGATGACAACGGCGATTGGGACAGCGTGTACACCGATGCCAGCCAAGTGGCTCACTCGGAGCACTTCCTGGTGAATGTTCCGATCCTGAACAATCCGCCTCAGCCCAACGATCCCAACTTCGTACTCTTCGATGGACGCTGGTGGCAGAAGATCAAAGTTACCGACGACCAGCTTCCGGCAGGTCTGAGCGCGGTGGATAGCTTTGCGCGGTTCCGGTTCACCAGCGGTGCACCGGGCGCGCAGCCGGGCCAACCGGGTTACGGTCCCAAGTATGTGGGCCTGACTCCGTCGTATTTCGGACAGTATCCCGATGGTGAGGTCGAGGACTATACGGTTTCGACGATTGTCGGCACCGGCAAGATCAGCGGAAAGAAATTCGTCGATCTCGACGCCAGCGGCGGCCTGGCCAATGCGGCGCCGGCCGTGCAGAGCATTGCCCTGCCGAATTTTGGGACCTTCGGCACACAAGTGCTCACGTCGACCGACGACGGCTCCACCGGGGCGCTGGACTTCAATTTCTCCGACGGATTCCAGTTTTACGGCCAGACCTACAACCAGTTCTACATCAACAGCAACGGCAACATCTCACTCGGCGGCTCGCTGAGCGAGTTCATCCCGCAAGGCTTCCCGCAGACGACGGCGGCGGTGATCGCGCCCTTCTGGGCCGACGTGGACATGCGCGCCGGCGGCCAGGTCCGTTGGGGCCAGAGCCTCCCAGGCGACCCGGTGAAGTGGGTGCGCATCGACTGGGTGGATGTCGGCTACTTCAACCAGCACATCGATAAGAGGAACTCGTTCTCGCTCTACATCGAGGACGACCCAAGCGGCGTCAACGGCGACATTGTCGTCTTTGATTATGTCGACATGAACTGGACGACCGGCGACCCGAGCACGACGGTCGTCGGCAACGGGTTCGGCGGTGAAGGCGGCCAAGTCGGCTTCGACGCGGGCGACGGCAATCCGGCGCATTATGTGAGCGTGATGCGGCCGAACAGTCCTGAGGGACTCTCGGATCTGCTGCAGCGGGAGCAGATCGCGTACCGCATCCATCCTGCCAGCGGCGTGCCGGTGCAGCCGGAGGTCGGTCTGTCCGGAGTGGAGATCTATCTTGATCTGAACAACGACGGTGTGTGGGGCCTCGACGCGTTTGACAAGCCCGAGCCGAAGACTACGACGTGGAATGATCTCGTCTCGACGCCGTTGATCGATGAGACCGGTTACTACGAGTTTACCGGGCTGTTCGAAGGGACTTACCGCGTCCGCGAGCTTCTCACCAATGTGGACATGGTCCAGACCTATCCCGCGCAGCCGGAACATGTCCCGGCCGGCACAAGGGAACTCAGGGTCCTGCAAGACAACTCGCCGCAACTAGACGGCAAGATTTTCGTGGTCGACGACGGTGTCAATCCCGCCGTCACCTTCGCGCTCGACATCGACGGCAGCGTGGTTCCGACGGCGACGCTCCGCGGAGTCGACATATCCGCGGCCGTTTCGGGGGAGGACATCGCCGCGGCCATCGGCGCCGCGGTCGCGGCTGCACCGGCGCTGGACGTGTCGGCGACGGTCTCGGGCGACACCGTCACACTGGCCGTGGCACCGGGCGGAGCGTTCACGCTGGATCTGCGCGATCTGGACGGTCTTGTCGACAACGGGTTCTGGACTATCGAGCTCGGCGAGGGCGATGCGGTCGGGGACGTGGACTTCGGCAACTACGTGGTGCCGGAGGTGAGCGTTTCCAACGTTGCCGTGTGGGAAGGGAACGCGGGGCAGACGATTGCCAATGTGACCGTCCATGTCACCCGTTCCTTCGGCTCTCGGCTCAAGATCGACTACTACACGGAGGACGGTTCGGCGAAGGTCGCCGACGGGGATTACCGGGAAGAGCCGCAAATCAGGTCGATCTATATCGAACCCGCCCAGGAAACGCCGGTGGGCGTGTGGAGTCCGATGGTCCTGGAAACGACCGGCCAGGTCGTCCCGAGCTTCGACGTGGCGGGCGACTACGTGGTCTGGGAGGCCGGCGCGGCGGGCGCTCGCGAGATCGTCTTCTACGACGCCGCCAACAACCTCGTCCAGCGGTTGACGCAGAACACGCGCGACGATTACTCGCCGAAGGTGCATCTCT
This sequence comes from Pirellulales bacterium, assembly GCA_013360685.1. Lineage (GTDB taxonomy): Bacteria > Planctomycetota > Planctomycetia > Pirellulales > Thermoguttaceae > JABWBD01. The sequence continues at coordinate 4,614 of JABWBD010000136.1, read as the reverse complement.
CGGCAGACGGCTTGAAGGCCTACGTGGTCTGGGTGGGCCGCGACACGGCCAATCGTTCACAGGTCTTCCTGTACACCTACGACACGGTGACGGGAACCGGCGAGAAGAGCCAGTTGACCAACACGACCGCGGGCGTCTCCGATCCGCAGGTGTCGAGTACCGCGGGCCCGGCGGGCGGAAACGCTTACGTGACTTGGGTGGGCGGCACGGGCGCCAGCTCGGAGATCTATTTCTACGATGTTGCCGCTCGCAGCGTCTCGAATCTGTCGACCAAGGTCACCGGACATACCGGCATGGAAGACAGGGCGCCGCAGATCTCGGGCGACCTGGTGGCCTGGTACGGTTGGGACGGCAAGGATTACGAGGTCTATCTGTACGACCATCCAAAGGCGCTGGCCAATCCCAGCACCTACCGAGCGGTCCAAGTGACCTCGAATTCGAACTTGGCGGACGACTCGGTCCAGATCGGCGGCGTGCTCAATACGAGCGGCGCGTTGGTCGGTGGGAACGTCGTCTGGCGCGGGCGCAACGGCACCGATTACGATATCTTCCTCTACCAGTACAACAGGGCCACAGGCGCCGGCACGACGATCCAGATCACCGATTCGGGGACCTTTGCGAGCCCCAACGACGACAACACGCCGCAAGTCTCCGGCGAATACGTGGTGTGGCAGGGTTATGACGGCGTGAATCCGGGCAACCCCGCCGACCGCGGCGATTGGGACATCTACCGCTATCACATTCCCTCGGGCGCCATCGCCAATGTCTCGGCGAACGCGGCGATCGACGACGCGAATCCCCAGATCGACGGCAGCCGAGTGGTCTGGGAGTCGCAGCGCCTCGGTGCGACCGCGGCCGGCAACTGGGAGATCGTGCACCGCGACCTCGCCTTGCGAGCCATCGCGCAGAATGTCTCCCAGGATCCCGCGAAGGAAGACCGGGCCCCGCTGGTGACCGGCAATTTGGCGGTCTGGCGAAGCTACGACGGCCAAAACTACCGGATCAACATTGCCAGGCAAGCAGAAGCGGAGATCGTGGCTTCGATTCCGCTGGTGGTTTACGGCGATACGCGAAAGGAGCCCAACGAATTCTTCCGCCTCTACATCGACGGCGTGACCGTCGTGAACCTGGGGATCGATGCCCTCGTCGGCAACGACCAGGCCGACGTCGAAATCCTCAACGACGACGCCGGGCTCGATTTCGGCGACGCGCCGGAGAGCTACGGAACGCTGCTGGCCGATAACGGAGCGCGCCACACCGTGGAAACCGATTTCAATGGAGAGCCGGTTCCAAAGTTGTATCTCGGCACGCGCTCGCCGGCTTCGTCAATGGTAGACCTCGAGGCGGACGGTCAGCCAAGCTTGGACGCGTTGGGCGACGACGTCGTCGTCGGCAACTCCATCCGTGATGACGAGGACGGTTTGTTGTCGCTCGTCACCCAGGTGACGCCGTGGATCGGCGTCGATGGACTTGTATCCGGAAAGTCGGCGGACCTAGAAGTGAATGTCGTCAAGGAGACTGCCGCCAGTCAGAAAGCCTGGCTGAGTGCGTGGATCGATTTGAACGGCGACGGCGTGTGGTCCAACTTCACGGACGCGACAGGAAATAGCGTTTCCGAGCAAGTGCTGCCGCCAACCGAGGTGACGGACCTGTTCAACCGTCTTTCCTTCTCGATTCCCGCGGGCCTCGAGGCGAAAACCACCTACATGCGCTTGCGGCTGGCTTCGGACGATACGGATGTCGCCAACCCCACGGGTTTGGCTAAGGACGGCGAGGTGGAGGACTATCTAGTCGAGATCAAGGAAGGGACGGGCACGATCAGCGGCCGGAAGTTCGAAGACCTCAATGCCGACGGCGTCTGGGGCAACCCGGGGACGGCTCTGTTCGTGTCGCCGGGCGACTTGGCGGCGGTCACCGCGGGCAACGTGGTGCTCTCCAACACGGACGACGGCTCGATTGCGCAGGCATTGGGCTTCTCGTTCGATTTCTACGGCCAGACGTATAACACGTTCTACATCAACAACAACGGCAACATCAGCTTCGGCGCGCCGCAGAACCAGTTCATCCCGCAGGGCTTCCCGAACTCGACGCCGATCATCGCGCCCTTCTGGGCGGACGCGGACACGCGGACGAGCGCCGGCGACGTGCGGGTGACGGGCGGCACCAGTGTGCGCAACCAGCCCTACATCCAGGTGAACTGGCTGGACGTCGGTTACTTCGACCAGACGGACGCGAATAACACCGACGCTCGCAATGCCTTCTCGCTCTACATTGAGGACGACCCGAGCGGCGATATCGTGGTGTTCCATTACCAGAGAATGGAGTGGACCACGGGCGACGCCACGGGCACGGACGGCTTCGGCGGCCTGGGAGCGCAGATCGGGTTCAACGCCGGCGACGGCGTCAACGCCATGAGCCTGATGCGGCCCGACTCCGCCGAAGAACTCTCCGACCTGTTGCAGATCGAGCAGTTCGCCTACCGGTTCGAACCGGGGACCGGGCGGCCGGTGGTTCCCGAACCGGGGCTGGCCGGCGTCAAGGTTTACCTGGATCTCAACCAGCCTGGGGACCCGGGTTGGGGAATCCACGACGCCAATGAGCCCTACACCTACACGCTGGCCGACGACCTGTCGACGCCGTACGTGGATGAGACGGGCTACTACCAATTCACGGGTCTGTTTGACGGCACGTATCGGGTCCGCGAGGAACTGCCGGGCGCCGAGTGGGTGCAGACCTCTCCGAACGCCACGGCAAATCTGCCGGCCGGGACCTGGAGGATTCGGACCGACGAGGGTTCGGCGTTCAGCGACACGAGGACCTTTACCGTCGGCGATGGAGCGGACACGGTCACGTTCGAGTTCGACCTCATTGGATCGGCCCCCGTCGGATCTCTGAACACTCCGGTGCCATTCCGGCAGACCTGGTCGGCGGCGCAGATGGCCAACGCGATCGCCACGGCGATCAACGGCGTGGCGCGGCTGAACGTTACGGCGGCGGCCGTGGACGACGTGATCACGTTGACCGCGGAGAGCGGCGCGTCGGTGAACGTCACGTTCGGCAGCAACATCCCGTTTGAGAATGTGACCTCGACCAGCCATGCCGAAGGCTACTATACCGTGACGCTGGTCGAGCCGGGCGAGGAGTTCCAGGGCGCCAATTTCGGCAACTACCGCAAGCCGCACGTGGAGGTGGGCAACGCGGTGGTGGCGGAAGGCGATTCCGGAACGAAGACCGTCGAGGTCGAGGTGCACGTGAAGAAGTCGTACGGCGCGACGGTCACGGTCGACTACCACACCCTGGACGGAACGGTAGCCGGCTACGACGCAAAGACCGGCGACAACGACTATGTGCCTGTCAGCAACGGCCAACTCGTGATCGGCCCGCATGAAACACCCACGGGCGCCTGGACGTCGGCCGAAGTGGCCACCACCGTGCCTCAGGAACAGCAGGGCACGAACCAGGTGGACATCATCTTCCTGTTCGACACGTCGGGCACGATGGGCAGCAGCATCAACGACGTGCAGCAGAACCTGCTCTTGATGGACTCGGCCATGTTGGCCGCCGGCATCAACGCGGAGTACGCACTGGTGGAATTCCCCAGGGATACGTCCGACGAGGCGGTGATGACGCAGGACGTGACCGACTTCGGCACGTTCACCAGTCCGGCCGGAGCATTTCTCAACATTCAGATTCGGGGGGCGATTGAAAACGGCAGCGTCGCCGTATTGGAAGGGCTCAACGAGTTTGATCCGACAGGATATCCGGCAACCACGCTCAACTTCCGACCGGGCTCCAAGATCGCGCTGGTGATGCTCACCGATGAACCCGACAGCGGCACCGACGCCCAGTTCACGGCAGCCATGGCCGCATTGGTGAACCAGAATGCGCTGTTCAGCTATATCGGCCTGACGACCGCCGATTTCTACTACGGCAACAGCGACGCCCGCTATGGCGCCATGGCCCGTGCGACCGGCGGCGGCTCGTTCCAGATCTCAGCTTTCCGAAATGATCCGACGAATTTCTTCGCGGCATTTACGCAATTCCTCGTCGGGCAGGTGGTGACCGAAGAGTTGCCCGACTACTATTACGATGTCTCGGGCGACTTTGTGGCCTGGTCGGCGATCGACGGTACCGACAGCGACGTCTTCCTCCACAATACGGTGTCGGGCGCCACGCGCCAGTTGACCAACGACAGTTACTCCAGCCAGTCCGTGAAGGTCCACGGCTCCAACGTCGTCTGGGTCGGTCACGACGGAGTCTTTGGCCCCGGCGGCACCGGCGACGACTCGCAGATCTATCTCTACGACATCCATACGCAGACCACCGTCCAGGTGACCCACACGTTGAACCTGGTCGGCGATCCGCAGGTCTCCGACACGCACGTGACCTGGTGGGAGGACACCCCGACGGGCCGCGACATCTTCGTCTACGACATCGCGACGAAGGTGATTACCAACGTCTCGGCGCTGGTCTACGACCATGCGGGCTTGAAGGACGAGGATCCGCAGATCTCGGGCTCGCGCGTGGTCTGGACCGGCTTCGACGGCAAGGACCGGGAGATCTATCGCTACGACGCGGCCGCCGGCACGTCCGTCGCGGTGACCGGCAATCTAG
>JABWBD010000546.1 GCA_013360685.1 Pirellulales bacterium | reverse complement strand
CCCCCTTCATCCTTGATTTCTGCAACGCCCCTCCTCCGGCCGATATGGCACTTGCGCTCCGCGCCCGCGGCGCAACTCCCAGTCCCCCTGCCACTTCCGTCCCAGCGTCTCGTCCGACTCTTTTTCGCAACACTTCGAGATTGTCGCAAAACCCCGCCCACTCCTCGCCCCGTCCGACCGCAAGCCGAAGGCCCATCCGGTCCCGCCGCTAGCCCGGATTATTCGCGGCCCCCGTCGCCGTGTCGGCCGCATGCATCTCTCAACATCCGTGTCTCTCAATCCGTGTGCGCTCCTTGTTTCCCCGCATACGGACAGAAACACAAGGACATCACTGACTTGTCCCGTGCTCCACGCCTGTCTCAGCCTCAGATCGCCGTCGGCACCCTCCGCCCACCCAAGCCTCCCCGCAGCGCCCATCCCACTCTGGCTCTCGACTCTCGACCCTCAACTCTCGACTCTTTCGACTTTTTTCCGAAATTCCGTCTCCCGCGCCAAGAATTTAGTTGAAATTGAGCCACCTCATATGATATACATACGTCCAGAACAACCTGCTCTGACCGTAGCCGCGCGAAAAGCCGGCTTGCCACAAGGAAATCACCAACAGCCGCCCAAACCACGCCACCATGGCGACGACAAGCAATGCGATTCCCAGTTGCCACACCTCCTACGCCACATGAGCCCGCACAAAACGCCCCACGAACCCTCCCTGGGACTGCGTGTGCAATCCAATTCTGCAACGCCCCGCTGCCTGGCGGCGCCAACTTACGCAAATCCGCAAAGCCCCAACTCCTGCACCCAAGACAATCTCGGCCAGACGCCCTGCCCGAGATTTTGCACCACCGACGAAGCGGACGAAGCGCGTTGCGAAATTCCGATCGCCTCCCGTCCCTCGAACCGGAAAATCGCGACGTTGTCCGCCAAATCAAAAAGACTCAAACTCGCCAAACCTCCGTGCTCCATGCCTCATGCCCCAAACACCGCGCGCCGGCTTCATCCGCTACCGCAGAAATTGGAAAACGGCGAACTTGTCCGCCAAGTCTCTATTCCTGCGTTCCTGCCTAACTTCGATCTTCCATCTTCCATCTTCCATCTCCCATCTTCCATCTTCCATCTCCCATCTTCCCTGTTCCCTGCTCCGATCCGATGCAACACTTGGCCCAAAAGAGCGGATCCACTTACGTCAAACGCTCCCTGCACAACTTCCTCACCTCCAAACGCTTACGTCGCCGCGCCTCGCCGTAAGTCCATGCAACACAAATCGGGTGCGTTGCGTGGCCGCGCCGCCGTCATCCCACACCCGGACCTGCCGCCAAACTTGAATCGTCGCCCAGTCATCATTTCCAACTCGTGCCCAGGCTCCGCCTGGGCACGCACGATCTCGCAGGCTCCGCCTGCTCCAATCTTCCCTTACTCGGACGGCCTGCCACTCGCAGCACGTATCGAGTCGCACTCTCGGAAGTCGGAAGTCCAAACGTGTTCGAGCGAAACCATCAACGAATCCACCACCACCGGTTGCCGATGGTCCGGCAAGAAATCTGGAGAATCGCGAACTCATCCACCAAAGCTCGGTTCCTGCCTAACTCCCATCCTGAGTCTTTCCTCAGCCCAACGTCCATCCCGCTCGCGGCTTGCGGCGGAGGAACCGGTTGGCGTCTTCATCGTTCGTGATCCGCATGTTCTTGGCGTCCCATTCGATCTTCTTCCCGGCGCGGAAGGCGACGTTGCCCAAGTGGTTGGCCTCGGTGAGCGGGCCGGCATAGCTGAAGGGGCTGCCGGTCGGCGTGCCGTTCGTACAGGCGTTGAGCCACTCCTGGTGCTGGCCCGGCGAGTCGGGTATGAACGGCGCGGGCCGTTTGAAGTCGGCAAAGTCCTTCTCCGGCAAGAGCACGTGCTTCCCGTAGTCGGATAGCAGCATGCCGCGCTCGCCGATGAACAGCACTCCATCGCCCCATTGCGGAATGCCTCCCTCTTTCCAGATCGCCGGCTTGTGGGTGCCCTGGTGCCAATGCAGCGTGCAGGCCGGCAGGTCGCCGCGAGGGCCGTACTCGTAGATGGCGGTCATCGAGGCCGGGGCGATCTCCGCATGCGGCTCGGGTCCCTCGGCAACCACGGAGAGGGGCGCATCGAGCTTCAAGGCCCAGTACGGCAAGTCGTTCCAGTGGCTCCCCAGGTCCGACATCGTGCCGTTGCCGAAATCCCACCAGCGATACCACTTCGGCCCCGGGAAGTAGACCGCGTGGAACGGCCGCACGGCCGCCGGCCCGAGCCACAGGTCCCAATCCAGGTACGCGGGCGGGGTCATGGCCTCGGTCGGCCGCTCGGTCACGTAGACGATGTCCTTGTACTTATCGGCTTCCTCTTTGGACTGGCGTCCCCAAGCCCGCGAGACCCACACGTGCGCCTCGCGGACCGGCCCGATCGCGCCGCTCTGGATCAGTTCGACGACGCGCCGGTAGTTCGGCATGCCGTGGATCTGGGTGCCCATCTGCGTGGCCACGCCCGCCTTCTGGGCCGCGATGGTGATCCGGCGGGCCTCCTCGACGTGGCATAGGCGTGGGTGTGCTCCGGTGTGCTGACGACGACGGCATCGAAGTCCTTCGCTTCGTCGTAGAGCTTCCTGAAATCGCGGTATCTTCGTGCCTTCGGGAACCGTTGCGCTGCCTTCTCGACGGCACGTTGGTCCACGTCGCACAGGGCGATGACGTCGACCGTGCTCTGCTTGGCCACTTCACCGAGGTTGCCGCCGCCGCGGCCGCCGCAGGCGATGAAGGCCACGCCCAAGCGGCTGTTGGGCGACGCCGAACGAACGAAAGCCGGCACGGCCAGCACCCCTGCCGCGGCGCTGGTCTGAACGAGAAAACGACGGCGGGAAATCATGCGATGCTCCTTGTCAGTGGTCCAATCAATGTTCAATACGGCTTGTACACGCCCGGCATCGGATAGGGATAGAATCCGTCCGGGCCGGGGATCAATGCTGACTCATACTCACGCTCCCAAGTGCTGGCTGGCAACTCCGGTCCCGTCTCGCCGGCAGCTATCGACAACAGACCCGTCGGGCTCCAAGACCGGACGGTATGGCCGCCAGTCTAAACGGCAAACAAGTCCCACGCAAGGCGCCGGTTCCCCTGCGGCGACAAGTCGTTGTCGCATGGCTTCCCGGGGCCGATCTCCTGATGTCCGTTCTTGGCGTTCCCCGGTCTTGGCCCTCTGCCACCCAAGAGCTCATAATAGCAGGCACCTAGAGGCCATAACTCAACTCCCCTCTCCCGCTTCGGGAGAGGGGCAGGGGTGAGGGCAGTCGGAATTTTGTTAGAGCTTCTTGCCGCCCCTGCTTTCCCGACACCTACCATGATGAGGTTACCCGCCATGACATCCCGTCTTCTCTGCCGCCTGGCAACCGTCTGCCTGGTCGCCAATGCCGCCCTGGCCGCCTGCGCCGATCAAGGCACTCCCTCCTGGCGCGAATTGGGGTACCGCCTCAGCCCCCGGTGCAAGTTCGTCATGCAAGGAAGAGCGGCCGGTTCGTTCATTGCAATGGATGACGGCCGCCTGATGGGCCTCCGCAGCGACGATGGCGGCACGGTCGAACTGAGTTCCGACGACGGAAAGACCTGGCAACGCATCGCCACGATGTACCAAGGCGACGGCCCCGGGCGGCTCACCAAGGATTACGAATGCCAGATCGCCCTGAAAACCAGGAAGGGAGTCATCCTGTGGGTCTACCGCGACTTCGGGAATATGCACTGGGCCTGGGACGACAAGACCGGAGAGGCCGTCGATCCCAGTCTCACCGTCTGGTCCATCCGGAGTCTCGACGGAGGCAAGACCTGGATCGATCGGCAGCCAGTCGCCGACGGCTACTGCGGATCGCTCAACGACATCGTCCAGACCAGCACGGGCGAGATCGTCGTGCCGATCCAGCAGTACGTTCCCAACCCCGGCCGCCATTGCCAGTACACCTGGGTCTCCGCCGACGACGGCAAGACGTGGCAGCGGAGCAATCTCATCGACATCGGCGGGCGCGGCCACCACGACGGCATCTTCGAGGGCACCCTGGCCGAGCTCAAGGACGGCCGGCTGATGATGCTCATGCGCACGCCGCGAGACCGTTTCTGGCGAGCATTCTCCTCCGACGGCGGGCGGACCTGGCGGCAGATCGAGCCCACGGACATCGCCGCTTCCACGGCACCGGGCTTTCTGCTGCGCCTGGCAAGCGGGCGGCTTGCGCTCGTATGGAACCCCTTGCCGCCGGACGGCCGGATGCGGCCCCTTTCAGAACTTCAGCCGGGCGAAAAGCCGCACCGCCAGGGGTCGGAACTCCCGGCCCAGAACTGGCGCAACTCGCTCCAGATCGCCCTGTCGGACGACGAGGCCAAGACGTGGTCGGAACCGCTGACCGTGGCTCGCGGGCCGCGGCTCTGCTATCCGCAGATGTATGAACGGCGGCCGGGAGAGATATGGGTCAGCTTCGTGGCCGGACGAGAGTGGGTGAAGAACCTGATCCGCGTCAACGAAGAGGACCTGCTCCGTCGCCCGGATGGCCCCAACGGCGAGCCGCTTCGAATCGTCGCCTTCGGATCGTCAACCACGGCCCCTCGCGGATCGCTGGTCGTCTATCCGATGCTTATCGAGTGGGAACTGACCGACCAGGGCCGGAACGTCCAAATGATCAACGCGGGCGTCGGAGGCGACAACACGCGGTCGGCCGCTGCCCGCTTTGAAAAGGACGTGCTGGCCCAGCGGCCGGACCTCGTGATCATCCAGTTGGGGATCAACGACTCGGCCATCGACGTTTGGAAAGGGGCGACCGCGCCGCGGGTCCCGATCGACGAATACGAGCGCCGTCTGGAGGAGTTCGTCAAGCGGATCCAGGCCCAGGGCGGCAAGGTCATCCTCATGACCTCCAACCCGATCCGCTGGACCGACAAGCTCAAAGAGCTCTACGGCAAACCTCCCTACAACCCTGCCGACCCGGACGGCTTCAGTTTTCTGCTCAAAGACTACGCCGAGCGGATGCGGCAGGTAGCCGCGCGTAACGGCATCCCCTTGGTCGACAGCTTCCGCATGTTCACCGAGTACGGCCGAGTCGAGGGCCGATCCGTCGACGACTTGCTTCTGGACGGCATGCACCCCAACGACGCCGGCCACGCCCTCGAGGCCGACGCGCTGTTGGAGGTGATCGGCCGGATGTTCCCCGCGGCAAAGTAGCCGGTAGGCGAGGGGAACACCGAATCCAATCCCGAGGAGGCTCCTCCAAAGGAGCGAAGGGACTTCCGCGTAAATAGGATGAGGAGCAACGATGTATCCCGAATCCACCTCGGTATCCGCAACGCCTGGGCCGCCGTCGGGCCTGGAGCGGCGACGATTTCTGGCTTTGGCAAGCAGCGCCTTGGTCAGTTTAGCCGGAGGGGCGCGATCTGCCGAGCCGGCGGGCAATCCCGAGTTCGCTTTCGCTTTCGTCACCGACACACACCTAGGCCGAAGCCCTTCTGAGGAGAAGACCCTGCCCCGGCTCGTGGACGCGATCAATCGATCGCCGGCCGTCTTGACGTTATTCGGCGGCGACCTGGTGGACAACGGGCAAGAGCCGGGCCACGACCGACGCTACCCGGCATGGAAGGAAATCGTCAAGGGACTGAAAAAGGACTGGTATGCCGTGGCGGGCAACCACGACCCGGACGAGCTATTCTGCAAGCACGTCCAGGCGGAGACGGATTTCAGCGTCGAGCAAGAAGGCGTTCGCTTCGTTTGCTTCCGTGATGCCCAGCCGAACCCCGGTCACGATGGTCTCGTCACGCCGGAGCAACTGAGGTGGTTGCAGGACCAGTGTGACAGCGCCGGCAGGAAAGGCCAGCGGGTGATCCTGGTGGCTCACGTCATCTATCACGAAAACAAGCATCCCGATGTCGGCTGGTACGTCAAGGAAGGCCGTGCGGCGTTCGCCATGCTGCTACGAGCGAATCCGCATGTCGTTGCCTTCCTGGCCGGCCACTTTCATTGCGGCCTGCGGGGATGGGACGACACTTTCGGTGTGCAGGAAGTGGTGTTGCCGTCGGCGTCTTGGAACCAAAACCGCGGCCTCGACAAGGCGCCCGGCTACAGCGTCAACGAGTTTCGCCTCGGTTACGTCTTGTCCGAGGTCTATCGCGACCGCCTGCGATTGCATTATTGCCTGCTCGATGGCGAGCCGACGGTTAGCCGGGATCTGATGCTGCGGTCTTGAGGCGGCCGCGATCTCTTTGCGCGCTGGAACCCT
>JABWBD010000135.1 GCA_013360685.1 Pirellulales bacterium | reverse complement strand
CGACCAGGTCCGCGCGGTCGCTGACCAGCATTCCGCCTCCGCTGGTTGTGATGATCTTGTTGCCGTTGAACGAAAAGCACCCGACGTCGCCCAGCGTCCCCGCGGACCGGTCCCGGTAGGTCGCCCCCAGCGCTTCCGCGGCATCTTCAATGAGAGGAATCTCGTAGAACCCGCACAGTTTGCGGATGGGGTCGTAGTCGGCACACTGCCCGCACAGGTCGACGGCCAGCACGGCCTTGATCGGCCGTCCGCTCCGGACGCCTGCCTCCAACGCCTCCGCGAGCAATTCGGGATCCATGTTCCAGGTCCGCCGCTCGCTGTCGATGAAAACCGGGGCCGCACCGACATAGCGGATCGCGTTGGCGGAGGCAGCGAACGTCAGCGTCGACGTGGCTACCGGATCTCCCGGGCCGATTCCCAGCACCGCAAGCGCCAAGTGCAACGCCGCCGTTCCGCTTGCCACCGCCGCGGCCGCACCGGCGCCGACTGCGCAGGCGAACTCCTCCTCCAGAGCGTCGACATGAGGGCCCAAGGGCGCAATCCAGTTCGAATCGAATGCCTCCAGCAGCAGCTCCCGTTCCAGTCCGGACATGTGCGGCGGCGAAAGATAAACGCGGCGGCCGGGCTTTGAACGCGGCAAGTCGGAGGAGAGTGGTCTGGAATCGCCGTCCTGCAGCGCGTCCGTGGTGGAATGCTCCCTCCCGACGTTCCCATCCAGGCGGCTGTCGGGCGCAACCTTTGCAGCGCCGCCGTCCTGCTCGATCGTACCGAACCAGGAATCGTCGAATCGCGAGAAGTAGAGCGGATGCCGGTACGCTCCCAGGGGAGGCACATCCACCGGCAAGCCCGCGAGCCGCGCCAGCAGCAGCAACGGCCCGTTGGCGCCGGCCGCGACGCTCAGGGGAGCTCCGCCGCCAAAGCGGGCATTGATTTCCGTGAACTTCGGATTGCCGCCGTTGACCATGCACTGAACGGTAATCGGCCCAATCGCCCCCAAAGCCTTCGCAATCCGGATGCACGTCGCCGCGATGACGGGATCGAACACCGTCTTGCCCACGGCGATCTCGCCCGCGCGGACCTGGATCCGTTCGCGGGACGCCACCGACAAGACCTCTCCGGCCAGATCGCAGACCAGATCGGTGCTGATTTCCGGCCCGGACAGATACTCTTGCACGATGGGATCCGGGACGTACTCCGAAAAGAACTCCAGTTGGCGGGCGTTCTCCACCTTGAATGCATGCTGGGACGCACTGCCGCGTCGCGGCTTGATGAAAAGCGGATAGGCGGACCGGCCCGCATCGATCTCGTGCGGAAGCCACGATTCCGCGGTCGGGATGCCAAGCCGTCGGAAGAACGCCGCTGTCTTCCATTTGTCGGAGGTCGTTTCGGCCGCTTCACGAGCGACAACGACTAGCCGGGCGCCGGTGGACTCCAGCAAGTCCCGGTTCTCGACCAGGACCGGAATGTCCGGGTCGATGAGGGGGAACACGGCGGCGATTTGCTCTTGCTGAAGGATGCGGTGAAGCGCCGGAACAAAGTCGGGAGATCTCAAGGGCGGCACCAGATGGCCGCGGTCCGCGATCTTCATCGCCGGGGCATAGGGAGCGATGTCCGTCGCAACAATGCGGCCGCCGATGCCCAGGCTCTCATACGCGCGCCGAAACGCGCGGAGAAGTTCCACTCGGCGGCCGACGCTGGTAAACAGGATGTTGACTTCCGGGGTCATGGTCTCTCGATCAAACAATAAGGAGGGGCGGCAGTTGATCTGCCGAATATGGCAAGGGCGGCGTCCACATCCGACCATTGCGAGACTTCGGTATGGGGTGAATCCTCGTCGGAGAGAGGCTCCACGTTGGAGTGCAACCCGCCGGGGCGCCGGACGCGAATGGTCCCCATGCCCAGCAATTTCGCGCCCCGGAAGTCCTTGGCGGGATTGTCGCCCACGTAGACCGCTTCGTCGCCCGCGACCCCGAGCCGCTGGAGAACGAGGGCAAAGGGCCGGGCGCTCGGTTTCCACGCATCGCGTCCCAACTCGTCGGAACAGACGATCGCGTCCAAGAAATCGGCCAGACGGCAGGCCGCGATCTTCCGGCGCTGGACTTCAAGGTATCCATCCGTCACCAGGCCGAGCCGATACTGCCGGCGCCAGCGGGGCAGCATCGCGGCCAATTCCGGAAACAGGGCGATCTGCGGATTGTGCTCTCGGTACACGCGGACCATCTCCGGCACCCAACGTACCGGGTCGAGGCGATGCGCGGCCAGCCAGCCGTCGAAGGTCCGGTTGCGAACACCTGTCCGGATCTTGTTTTCGAGCTCCTCCAAGACATGTTCCCGAGGCATTCCGAACTGTCGTTCGGCCCACGCGGCCACCGCGCGGATGCCGCTCTGGACATATTGGTGTTCCGGGTAGAGGGTGTCGTCCAAGTCGAAGACGATCGCCCTCAGGCAAGGTTGTCTGTCCGCGGTGAGTGGATTCATAGGGAGGAACGCTCCAGCAGCCGGTTTTCCGCAAGGGGCAAAGGCTCCCGCCTCGCGGTCCCCTGAAACTCGACCAGGACTTCCTCGGAGATCGCCGTGGTTCCTTCGCGGCGCAAGACCTTCCAGACCGTGACGAGCAGGATCTTCAAGTCCATCGCGAGCGTCGCGTGGTCGACATACCAAACATCCAGCAGAAATCGCTCCTCCCACCCAAGAAGGAGACGTCCCTTGACCTGGGCCAGACCGGTCAATCCGGGCCGCACCTCATGCCGCCGGGCCTGCTCGGGAGTGTAGCGGCCAAGATATTGCGGCAAGAGGGGGCGCGGTCCGACCAGGCTCATCTCGCCGCGGAGGACGTTGATCAACTCCGGCAACTCGTCCAGGCTTGTACTCCGCAAAAACCGGCCGACTCCCGTCACGCGGCAGTCGTCGGGAAGCAGACGGCCCTGGTTGTCGCGAGCATCGCTCATCGTGCGGAACTTGTACAAGGTGAACACCTTGCCGCGCAAACCGGCCCTCGGCTGGCGAAAGAGGACCGGCCGGCCCATCGCGAGGTACACCGCCAGGGCAACCGCCGCCAGCAGAGGCGCGAGCAGCAGCAATGCCAGCATGGCCGCGGTCACGTCGAGCAGTCGCTTGAGTCGCTGCTGAAATCGCATCACATCTCTCCGAGTTCGTTGAGCACTCCGTCGCAGATCGCGTCGATGTCGGTCTCATCGAGCAATGGATGCAGGGGAAGCGTCACCTCGCGGCTTGCCGCATCCACGGTGCGTTCCAGGAGCGGCGTGTCGGGGCATGCCTGGCGATAGTGGGTGAAGCAGTGCACCGGGGGATAGTGGACGCTCGTCTGGATGCCGCGGGCCAGGAGACGCTGCCGGAACTCGTTCCGGCGCGAGGCATCGGCCACGAGGACCGGGAAGATGTAGTGGGAACTGTCGTCGATCCGGTCCAAGAAGGGGACCGCAAGTCCGCCGGCTCCGCCGAGCCGTTGGCGATAACGGGCGACCAGCGACTTGCGCCGGCGCGTGGAAGCCGGCAGCTTCCCGAGTTGCACCAGCCCCAGGGCCGCCGTGAGCTCCGTACACCGGTAGTTGTAGCCGACCTGTTCGATGTCGTAATCCGTCGCGCGGCCGGAGGCTTTGTCCCAGCTCGATTTGCTCATGCCGTGCGAGCGGGCCAGCCGGACGCGCGCAGCGATCGCGTCGTCGTCCGTGACCAGCATGCCTCCTTCGCCCGTGGCCAGGCTCTTGTTCGCAAAGAAGCTGAAGCAGCCTGCGTCGCCGATCGTGCCGGCCATGCGGCCGGGGAAGGACTTGCCGCCGCTGCCGGCATACCGCGTGCCGATCGCGTGGCACGCATCCTCGATCACGGCCAGATGATGCCGGCGCGCGATCGCCATGATCCGATCCATCGCGGCGGGAAAACCGGCCAGGTGCACGGGAACGATCGCCCTGGTCCTGGGCGTGATCTTCGCCTCGACGTCGCCAGGGTCGAGGTTGAGATCACCCGGTCCCGTGATGTCGACGAAGACGGGCGTGGCGCCGACGTAGGTAATGGCATTCGCGGTGGCGACGAACGTATAGCTCGGCACGAGCACCTCGTCGCCGGGGCCGAGTCCGCAGGCCAGCATCGCCAGATGCAACGCGGCGGTGCAGTTCGAAACGGCCACCGCGTGCTTCGCGCCGAGAAACTCGGCCAGGGTCTCCTCAAACTCGGCCGTTCTTGGGCCGAGCGAGAGCCACTTGCCGCGGACGACTTCGGCGACGGCTTCGACTTCTTGCTCGTCGTAGTCGATGTCGGATAACGGGTATCGGAGCGGGGGAGCGATCGTCATGTTGGATTCACAGGCGGATCAGTTGTAGTAGCGCTTGTCGCCGGGATTCGGCCAATGGTTTTCCTGGAGCAGGCCGTAGAGCTCCTGAATGCCCCGGCGAATGGTCCATTTCGGCTCGAAGCCGAGCCGCGCGGCCGCTTTCGTGAAGTCGACGCGGTAACTGCGGGGGTCGGTGCCGCCGGGGATGAACTCCAGATCGGACCCGGCCACCTCGCTCTGCACCATCCGGCCCAGTTCGCGTTTCTGGACGTTGGCGCGGTTTGAGCCGACGTTGAAGACCTCGCCATGGACCACCTCGCGCGGAGCATCCAGGACCATTTGCACGGAGTCCGCCACGTCGCGGACATGGACGAATGGGCGCCAGAACTGCTCGCCGTAGATCACGATCTTGCGGTCGCGATGGGCGGCGAGGGTGAAGTCGCTCACCAGAAGGTCGAACCGCATGCGGGGCGAGACCCCAAAGGCGGTACTGAGCCGCAGCACCGTCGGACAGAATCCGTCGCCTGCGGCCGCGAGGATCGCCTTTTCCGCCTCCACTTTGGTCCGGCTGTAGACCGAAAGCGGATGCAGAGGGGACTCCTCGGTGGCCAATTCAGCCGGATCGGAGATCCCGTAGTTGCTGCACGTACTGGTAAAAACGAAACGGGCAACTTGGGCCCTTCGCGAAGCCTCGAGCACCTTCAGCGCCCCTTCCAGATTGGTCTGGACGGCGTTCTGCTCGTCGCGGTTGCAGGCCGGTTCGCCGACGATCGCCGCCAGGAGGCAGACGGCGTCGTGGCCGGGCACCACGTCGGCAAGCGTTGGCTCGTCGCGGAGGTCGCCTTCGATGAGGCGGAACCGCGGCTCTGAGACCAGCGGCCGGAGCGGCTCCTTGCCGAACATCAACAGATCGAGCACGGTAACGTCATGGCCCAGCTCCCAGAGCGAGCGGGTGAGGACGGAGCCGACATATCCCGCGCCGCCGATGATCAGGATTCTCATGGTTCACCTCGCGACCAGGACGGCCGCGTCGCCGGTAACGGCCGCCGGCTCAGCGGGAAGAAACAGGTCTCGGTTTTCCTCAAAAGTGCCGCTGGCGATCGCGTAGTCTTCGACCCGACCGATGTCCAGCCACAGGGCGTCGGACATGAACACCTTGACCTTGCGACCTTGGGCGACGAGCTTGAGGATGAGGTCCGGCAGGTCCAGGTACTCGCCGGGGCGGAACGTATCGAGAACCGAGCGGCTGAAGACATAGACCCCCATCGATACGTCGTAGGGGATCTTCGGTTTTTCCTGGTAGCCGGTCACCTCGAGCTTGTCGTCGAAATGAATCACGCCCAGGTCGACCTGCGTCGTGCGGCGTTGGCAGGCGATCGTCAGCTCGCCGCCGTTCTCCAGGTGATTGCTGAAGAGCCGGTCGTACTTGAGCGTGGTGAGCACGTCGCCGTTCATCACGAGGAAGTGCTCGGGCAGATCGTCCAAGAGGCCCAGCGGGCCCACGGTCCCCAGCGGTTCGTCCTCACACGAATACCGCAAGTCGATCCCGACCCGCTCACCATTGCCGAAGAATGCCTTGATCAGTTCTGCCAGATGACCGACGGCCAGGGTGGCACGGCGGCAGCCGGCGGCACGAAGCTGCCGAAGCACGATCTCAAGGATCGGCATTTCGCCGACGGGCATCAGCGGCTTGGGAAAACAGACGGTATAGGGGGACAAGCGGCGCCCACGGCCGCCGGCCAGGATGACGACTTCCATTGCTCACTCCTTCTTACGATTCAGTGATGCAAAGGTTGCCAGGGGCCGGCCTGGGGACTCGGCACACCGGGCAACGACCGATCTGCCTCCGTGCCCCGATTATCCTCACTAGGCTGCTCGTGCCGGCGGAGCGGTCCGCCGCGGAGCAGCCATCTCTCGGTTGCGCTGCGGACGGCCTCATAGAAGGCAATCCGCCGCCCGTGGAGCTGATCATCGCGATATCGGGCCGCCACCTCGAGATTGCGTCGGGATGCTTGTTTCATCCGGTCCGGATCCACAAGTATTTCGCGGATCTTCGCCGCTAGGGCCTCCGCATCGCCGGGTTCGACGCGATCTTCTGCCGGGATTAACTCCGGAATGCCTCCCACGTGCGTGCCGATGCAAGGAAGTCCCCGGGCCATGGCTTCGATCATGGCCCGCGGCACTCCCTCGCTCCGGGAGGGCAGCACGAAGAGATCTGCTTCGTCGAGACACCGGCGGACCGCGTCGCCCGAGGCAACCGTCCCGAGAAAACGGGTGTGGTCCGCGCAGCCGGTCCACCGGGCCAGCGCTTCCAGGTCCGCGCGGTAGATGCCGTCGCCGACGATCGAAAGCCGCAGAGGCAAGCCGCTGCGGATCGAGCGCGCGGCGGCATCGATCAGGGTATCGATCCCCTTGTGGGTCTGACTGAGCGTACCGACGGCGATCAGGTGCGGCGGGCCTTGCCGGCAGAAATCCGCGCGCGGAGTCGCTCGGACTGCCTCGGCCGGCAGTTCAACGCTGGAGTAGTACGTGCTGAACGCTTCCGGCGCGGGCGGATAGCGCCGCTGTAGCGCGTCCTGTGTGACATAGGCCGCCGCGGACGCCCGGCGACACTGCCGCCGCAGACGAGCGGCGAAATGCCGGCGAAGCAGGCACCGCAGCGGATGGCCGACCGCCCCGGGGGCAAAAACGTCCCAAGGATCGCAGACCACCTCCACGCCGAAAGGACGCCGCTGGCGATTGAGGCGGCGCTCGAGGCCGTTGGCGATCGGAGAACTGACCCGGAGTATGACGGCATCCCGCGGGCCGACGGCGTTGCCCAATGCGCGGCGTACTTGAAACATTCGCCGCAGGTACTGCCCAGGACCTTGGTAGTACGGAACCGCATACAACTCGATCCCTTCCGTGTCGACCCGCAGGGAATCGTCGGCCGCCTTTTCGAGGCATCTCGCCCGCGCCACGATCCGCACACGATCAAAGACCTCGAGGTAGCGGCGCCAGAACGACCGAGGAAACATCGTCCGGGTCCAAACGGCCCCGTCGGGCGTCGTATCGAAGCGATGTTCCAAACTGACTACGAGGTCCATGAATCGGCTTTCCGGGGGTCTCGATCGTGGGTTATGCCAGGCTCCGGGCCGCGGGTGTGCCTGCCGGCTGCGCCGACTCGGAGTGCCCGGTATTGAAACGGCGGCGGTACTCGGCCAGAGTCATTCCCACGAACCTCGTCCGCGCCGCGGCGAACAGCTCTTCCAACGTCTCGTACAGCCGCTCGATGCTCTTCTCCGTCGGAAAACGCGGACTCCCTCCCGGCATCAGTTCCGAGGAGTGCATCATGAACTGCAGGTATCCGGCTTGCGCTACGGAGTCGCGGCCCAGGAATTCCCGCAGGGCATGGCCGTTGTGCCGATTGGGGCGGAACCAGAACTGCGGTGGAAAGAACCGGTCCGCGAACCGATGCAGCGGGCGGCTCTTCCTCCCGATACGGCGCAGCACTCGAGCGATCAAGGGATCTGGTCCGGGGACAATGCTCATAGGGATTTCGAGCAGCGCCGAACAGCCGGGTCGGCGGATGTCATCCAGATCCAACAGGTAGGCATGACCCGGAAAGCTAGTGTAATCGCATCCGCGGAAATCCGTATCTCCGGTCTCGGACCGCCATGAGACATGGGGTGTTACGGTGCAGTCGACGAGGTATCCGCGATGTTCCAACAGGCGCGCGTACGTCTCGTCGAGCCCCCAACGGCCGGCGCGGTGGCTGACCATCTTTGCCTCGAAGGTGTCTTCGAGCAGATCGGTGAGCCGCGCGATTTTCTCTCGCACGAGCGCAACCGGATAGTGGATCAACAAGGGCTGGTGGAGAAAATCGTCCTCGGTAAGCGGCTCCAAGGGAGGAGTATTCCAGGCGTGCAAATGCATGCCGATCTCTGCGGCGCCACGTGCAACGGCATCGGAAGCCAGTTCGCGAAAGACCGGACAACGGGCCATCTCCCAGTTGGTCAGCCACGTGGGTTTCAGGCCGTACTTCTCGCAGAGCGACTGGAACCGCCCGAGGAACGCGGAATTGCGCGTGGTGATCGTCTCCGGCGTCGACCAGAGATTGTCGCCTTCGGTATCGATCGTGATCAGCAGGGCGTGCGGGCACGGTGCGCCGATGGCACCGCCGTCCGGCCGCTGGGCAGATCCCGCGCTTCGGTTCTTGGCGTTCTCGTTCAACGTTCAGTCCTCCGTTGCCTCGCTCGCGCGGAGCGAACTTTCATCCACGCTCGCGTCCGCGGCAAGCCGCAAGGCGATTGCCACCGTGAACAGGTAGAACCCCGGGAAATGGCCCATTGCCGGCACAGGATAGAAGGTCTCCTGCGTCAGCGAGGTGATTAGCAGTGCGACCGTGCCCCAGAACACCGGCCGGCCCGGCGGCTCCATGCGCCACAAGGCCGTCATGATGCGGAGCAACACGACGAGGCCGACCAGAAGACCGATTGCCCCGATTTCCAGGACCGTATTCAAAGGCAGCATGTGGCCCTGCGCCCCGCTGGAGACGGCCGAGCCGAAACCGGATCCGAAAACCCAGCAGAGCGGCTCCTCATTCAGAAAACGAATCCGGTCCGACCAGATCTCCGTCCGGCCCGACAGGTTCTCCGCCTCGTAACCCTGGAACGTGGAGAACTGCCGCGCGAGGATTTCATCGTTCTCGCCCAGGACGCTGCCGACGGAGGCCGGCATTTGCCGGCTGGGGGCCAGCGTCACGATCAAGGCGACGGCACACCCCATCGCGGCGATGCTCACGATCGCTCGCATGTGCCCGAGTTTCGTCCAAAGCCACATACAAGTGGCCGCCAGCACCAGCATCGCGCCGAAGCTAGCGCGGCTGCCGGAGAGGAACACCGCCAGGCATGTCAAAACCAGGAGCGAAGCATTGATCCAGTCAAAACGGGTCGCGGTGAGGCTCAGTCGCAGTACGAACAGCAAGATCAGTTGGCAACCCACGTATGCATGGTTGTAGCTGATTGTTCCAAGTCCCGAGTCGCCCGCGGCGCCGAACGATGCCCAGGGACCAGCGGTCCCCGGATCGTCGGGCAAGTGTGCCACGAGCGCCCTATGGTCGATGGCGCCGAAATAGGTCAGGGGAACGAGTGCGCAGAGCAATACAAGGACGGCCGCCGTGATCGTCGCCAGAGCCCCCTGTCGCGCGCGTCCCAGCGGAACGGCCGAAACGGCGTAGAAAAGAAACGTGAACTGCACCAGCCTTACGAGTTGGTAGACGCCCCAGACCGATGCCTTGTCGGAAGGAAGGGGCGACCCATACAGACTGGGGCGTATCATGGTGAAAACGGCAAATGACACGCAGCAATAGCCGCATCCGACAACCAGACTTCCCAGGATGCGCCGGTGGACCGGCGAAACCGCCTCTCCTGTCGGCAGCCACGCCATGTAGGCCAGAAACAGCGCCCCGATCGCCAGATCGGCAATGCGCGGCCAGATCGCCCACGACGGTCCCTTGGCCACGAGCGGTATCAGGTATGCCTGGCCGGCGAGGTAAGCACACAGCGCCAGGAAATGCCATCGCATCGGCGCGGCAACACCCAGCGCCCTGGCGGACGACAGCGCCAAGGCAGGATGGTCCTGTCGCATTCCCGCGTCAATGCTGGGCATAGATTTGTTCCAAGTCCCGAACGGAACTGCGGATGTCGAACGGGCTGGACTCGACCGCCGACAGCGCCTGACGGCGGACCGCCGGCGGCGTGTGCGTGGCTTTCGCCAGGACCGCATCGGCCCATTGTGCGATTGGGGCCGCGAGCGGCAGTCGCTCGACCAGAGCCGGCACGACAATCACGTCCGAGGTAATCACGTCGGAAAGGACGCAGGGGACCCCTGCCGCCTGCGCCTCGATCACCGACACGGGGAGCCCTTCCCACAGGGACGGGAAGAGGAATACGTCCATCGCCGCGCGCACCAAGGGGACGGCATCATGCACCACGCCCGTAAAGACCACGCGGTCCGCAATGCCCAGGCGGCGGACCTGCGCTTCGATCTCTGCGCGCAGCGGACCGTCACTCACCAGCAGCAGCCTGGCGCGCGGCTCGCGCGCCATGACGGTCGCTGCAACCTTGACGAGGAACCGGTGGTTTTTCGGCTCGCGGAACGTGCCAACGTGCCCGATGACGAGCGATTCAGGCGGAAGGCCGAGTTCTCGCCGTGTTGCCTCCTTGTCGGCCGCGGAGTGGAACAGGTCGGTCTCCACGCCGCAATAGAGCACTCGCCACCGCGGATCGGAATTCCACTTGGGAAACAGGGCGGAACCAGCGGCCGGACTTACGGCCAGCCCGTGCGTCGCGCAGCGGTCGATCCAGCGCTCCGTCGTCCGCAAGTAGAGGCGCCGGAGCAGATTCGCGCGGGCCTGGGCCGCGGAAGTGTCGCTGTGGCAATGGGCGATCCGCACCCGCACGCCCGCCTGCCGCGCTACGCGGAGCACGAAGCCGCTGTAGTGGTGCAGATGGCTGTGGACGACGTCGTAGGGCCCCTGCTCGCGGAGCGTGTGGAAGAGCGCACGGCGATAGGCCCACGGACGCTTGGGCGAGGGGCAGCGAAGGACTCTCGAGCCGAGCGAGAGGATCTCTTCGTCGAAGAAACACGGCTGATCGACGTTGGTGATGAAGTCAAAGCGGAACCGCCGGCGGTCGATCCGCCGCAGGACTCGCATCAGCCACGTTTCCAGCCCGGCGGGCACCATCCCGGAGACCACCTGGGCGATCCGAATCGGCTTGGGGTTTTCTGCGATCATACCGGGCTTCCTCTCCGCATGGCGTGAAGGACGATCGCGAACGATCCGGCGACCTGGCCGACCTCGCCGATGCCCGAGGCCAGCACGGCACCCATTAGCCCGTACCGCGGAACCAGCACGGCGCAGGCCGCAGTGGTCGCGGCGACGACCGCCAGCAGCAAGGGAACTTGCGAGCGGAAACTCCGGGTAGCGGTCATCGCCTCGCCGAGAAAGGAAGAGGCAAACTGGATCCCCGTCACCGCGGCAAGGCATACGAATACGGCGAGATACTCGGCGTATTCCGGGGCATAAAGGACAGTCAGGACGGGCCGGCCAATGGCCGCCGCCAGGCCGACCGCTATCGCCCCGCCGGCTGCGGCCAGTGCGATCAACTTCCCCACCATCGCCCAGAACTGCCCCGATTCGCCGGCCGCATGGAGCTTGGCAAGCCGCGGCGCAGCCGCCTGCCCCAGGGCCAGGGCAACCAAGTGCCCCGCCGTCATCAGGTAAGCCAACGCCGCAAAGATGCCCAGGGCTTTTTCGTCGAATGCCGACTCGATGAAGTACCTGGGCATGTTGAACTTGAGCGAAACGAGCATCATCACGATGCCGAGAGGCAGGGCCAGCTTCGCCAGGCCGGCCAACGTCGCCACGTCCCAGATCGGAAGCAGGGCACGGATCGATTTCGCCTTCTCGAAACCATCGGCATGCAGGGCCTCCCGGAGGAGGTCCCTCCCGAGCCAGACCGGGCAGGCAAGCGCGGCGGCCGCATAACCGGCGGCCCAGCCGGCAGCGCCCCAGAGGACGTCGTGCGTCAACCAGACCGCCAGCGACAATCCAGCCAGGGAAGCCGCTCCCGCCAGGATGCGAGCGCGGGCGCCGCGATCCAGCCGTTCGTGTTGCTGGGCGAGGCCGAGGGCCACATCGGCCAGCGAATCGAACGCCTTGCCGACGGCGACGACAACGATGACCGCCGCGACATCCGGCGCATACCCGGCAGCGGCTACCACCAGCAGCACCGCCAGCGCTGCCGAGGCGCCGATCAGACGCAGCGCGAGATAGTGCCCGAAGCGGTAGAGTCGCCGGGCATCGGTCGCCTGGATGCTGCGGAGTTGAAGGTTCGCCAACATGAAGGCGGGCGCGGTCACAGCCAGAGCAAGGGCGAACCGCCCGACCACCGCTGCATCCCCCAGCTTGGCGAGTACAGCCAACACTCCCCACTGGGACGCTGCAAAGGCGACGTTGCCCACCAGGGCCCAGGAGAAGTTGCGGCGCAACGACAGCACTTGGAGCGGACGGAGGGAAGCGTGCGGCTCGCGGAACTCCGTTGGATCGAGGCCCCCGAGAGGCATCGCTGCAGACTCAGACTTTGACATAGTGCCTCTCAGGATCGCCACGCTTCCCGTTCTTGCCCGAAGGCGACGCGCCGTGCGGCTTTGCAGAGGACACACCGCGACCGGTCGAGGCCCCTGCGTCGGTCCCGTTTTCGGACGACCTGTGCGGCGAACCGTACTGGTCGGACATCAGGGCGACAGCAAAGGCCCCAAAGATGCCCAAGAGGCAAGCCATCACGAGCACAGAGGCCTTCTGGGGACGTATCGGCTTGGGCACGAAGCTGGCCGGCTGGAGGATGCTCACGTTGGTAATCCGGTCGGCACGGAGCGCTTCATCCATCCGCGCTTCCTCGGTCTTCTCGACGTACCCGAGATACGTCGCCTCGAGTTGCGTGACTTCGGTGGTGAGGCCCGCGATCACCCTCTCGTTCTCGTTGAGCTCCAGCAGCTTGCGGTTCAACTGGGAGAGCTGGGATTCCAGTTGCTCCTTTTGGGCCGCCAGCGAGGCCTGTTCGGATGTCTCGCGCGCCAGGATCGCCTGCATGATTTCGTGTCGGTCCGGTTCCGCGGCGCGGAGGGCCTTTTCGAGCCCCTCCAGTTCCAATCGAATGGCAATCGCGCGGGGGTGCTCGTCCGTGTGGGTCGAGAGGATTTCCTCCTGCCGCGCCCGCAGTTCAAAGAGCTTTTGCCGCATGCCGGCCAGGCCGTCGTTGGGCGAGCCCTGGACGAGCTGTCCCAACAGGGCCTCGCGGACGTCGTCGAGTTCGCCGTGGAGCGACGCCGACCGGGCCCGGGAGGCTGCCAGCGACGCGTTTGCCTCGCGTAGTCTCATCTCGACGGAATTGATCTGGCTCTCCAGTGCCGTCCGTCCGCCTTCCAGCGAAGCCACGGCCGCCTTGTTCTTCGCATCCCGCAGGCCCTGGCGGGCGCCGTCCAATTGCTCTTTGAGAGAGGCGGATTGCTTTACGAAAAAGGCATGGGATCCCAGGTTGCGGCTGATCCGCATGTGCTCGTCGAGGTAAAGGTCCAGAAGCGTCGCCAGGGTTTTCTGAGCGCGCTGGGGTGTGGCCGCCGCGCATTGGACCAGCACGACCGTCGACGCTCGCGGGGAATCGATGTGGACCGTCTTCTGGAAGCTGCGAAACGCCATTTCCCGTTCCAGCGGCGGCGCCGACGTGGATTCGGGTTCGACGAGCACGAACGTTCGTTCCAACAAGGAACGGCTTCGCAGGTGTTCGACAATGGAATTGATCTCGGTCTCGCGCGTGGAACTCAGGGCGATGGTGTGGCCGGTGCTGGCCGTCGGATCCAATGCGGCGTTTTCCCGGCCGATCCGCACGAGCAGTCTTGCTTCCGACTCATATTCCCTGGGCACCAGGAACAGCGCCGCAACCGCCGCGGCCATCGTCACGATGAAAACCGCCGCAGCCCGCCCTTTGTACCGCCAGAGCGCAACCACGGAAGTCCGCAAGGGAGAGCTAAGCAGATCATTCGTAGGCATGGTCACCTCCCAGGCCGGCGCGGCCTATGTCGTGAGATTCATCGTCTGTGCAGCCACTGGCCCCGCGCCGGCGGTCGCCGCGCTGCGGGGGCGGGAGCAGTCGGGTGCATGGTATTCGGGCACGATTTGCCGCAATACTTCCCGGACCTTCTCTCCCGGCTGGTAGACAACCGATTCCAATTCCAAAAGAGCTTCGCGGATCTCCATCAGGTCCACGGGCTGGTGCTCGGCTGCCAGGACCTTGGGATGCGACGTCGGCGAGAGCGTCTCGCCGTCGCAGCACAGTTCTTCAAACAGCTTCTCGCCCGGCCTTGTTCCGGTGAAGACGATGTCGATCTCGCCCGGCATCGCGCCGGACAGCCGGATCATGTCCTCGGCCAGATCGACGATCGGGACGAGTTCTCCCATGTCGAGCACGAAAATCTCCCCCCCCTCTCCCATCGCCGCCGCCTGGAGGACGAGTTGCGAGGCTTCGGGAATGGTCATGAAAAACCGCCGCATCTGTGGATGCGTGACCGTGACCGGGCCGCCGTTTCGGATCTGCTCCTGGAAGATCGGTACGACGCTTCCTGCCGATGCCAGGACATTCCCGAAACGGACCACGATGAACTTCGTGTCCGAGAATTCCGAAAGGGCGTGGACGTAGCGCTCGGCGATCTGCTTGGAGACCCCCATTACGCTCGTCGGATTGACCGCCTTGTCGGTCGAGATCATGACGAAACGCGCGACGTGATGCTCGTTGGCCAGATCGGCCAGCTTCTGGGTCCCCAGCACATTGTTCCTGACCGCTTCGCCGGGATCGCTCTCCATAAGGGGAACGTGCTTGTGGGCCGCGGCGTGGAACACGATGTCCGGCCGCGTGCGGTCGAAAACGGCTTCCATGCGCTCGAGGTCGCCGACGTCGGCAACGCATGCCGCCAACTGGCCGGGACGAGCGAGCCTCTTCAACTCCTCATTGACGTAGAACAGACTGTTCTCGGCCCGCTCCACCAGGATGATCTGCTCCGGACCGCAGGCCAGGGCCTGGCGGCAGATCTCCGAGCCGATGCTGCCGCCGGCCCCCGTAACCATGACTCGGCGCCCCCGCAGCATCGCTTCGATGGCGCCCCGGTCCAACTCGACCGGTTCGCGGCGCAGGAGATCCTCGATCCTGACCTCGCGGACCTGAAGCCGGTAGGATTCCTTGAGCAGGTGTTCGACCGGCGGAATCACTTTCAACTCGATCTCCGCCGCGCGGCACTGCCGGACCAGATTCCGCATGGGATGCCCCGACAAGCTGCCGGCGATCACGAGGATGACCCCCACCCCATGTTCCTCGGCAAGCGTTACCGCTTCGCCGGGCGCGCCGAGAAAGGGAATTCCGCCGAGCCGCGTGCCGTGATGCGAACGGTTTTCGTCGAGAAAACCGATGACCCGATAGTCCAATCGCCGGTGGCCGTGGATCTGCCCGACGATCGCCTCGCCCGCCTGCTCCACGCCGATCATCAACGCGGGACGGCGCGGACCTGCAATCAGATAAGGCCATAGTTGTTCTCGTAACAACCGGCAGGCGCTTCGCAGCCCGCCGAGCACCAGAATGGTCAGGCCCCAGTCCAACAGCAAAACGGCGCGCGGGACCTGGTGTTCGGGGATCAGGAAGTGATCGACGGCGGCCATACCGAGCGTCGAAAGCGTCGCGGCCTGGAGCAGCGACGCCAGGTCTGCAAACGTGACATAGCGCCACCAGCCGTGAAAGCTGCCGTAGTGATAGAAAACCACCAGTTTCATCGGCAGCACCCAGGCAAGGGTGTGCCAAAGGAGCATGGCCATGCGTTCAGGAACAGCAAAGTCAAAACGCAGTTGGAATGCCAGCACATACGAGACGGCGATCACCGCCGCGTGTGCGGAGAAAACCAGGTACATTCGCCTGGAGAGGATCTTCTGAAGCACGGTGCGGAGCATTTTCTCCATCGTCCGATTCATCCTGGGAGTTGGTTCTCCTATGGGCAGTCCGCCATGCACCGGGATCGCCGGGGCGAGGGGAGGACCGCGTTGAGAGATTGCCGACGCAGGCTAGCGCGTTGACGCCTGGACTGGTCCGCAGAGCGTTGCAGACCTGCTGAGCCCTTCTTGCATGTTAAACCGAGAAAGCTCAACATGCCACCATTTTTTCCTACACCTGGCTAAAGTTTCATCAAGCCCAGTTACCTTTATGAATGTCACCTAGCGTCTGGCTGTTCAACGGGTGCGGAGAAGATTGGCGCGTTTGATCGCCGAGCGAGGAGGCCCAGCGATTCGGTCGTCCGGTGGCGTTCGTTCTCGCCCATTCTAGGCAATTGGTCCATGAGTGCCCCAGAAAAAAACTCATTCTCTAGGCAGCGACTGCCTTACCTGCTGCGAGTGAGGACGCAAGACCGGGTCCACTCTGACCCGGAATTACTTCGGAAGAGGTTGAAAGGCTTTTTTGCCTTTTTGTCGGTATTTGTAGAATGTCGCCGCTTCGATTGCTGAAAAGGCTTGCCCATACTTGACTAATGAATCCGCTCGGGGCCGATGCAAGATTTCCTCGTGCTGACCGATGTTTGGCTGGAGACTGGCCTCCGTTTCTTGAGCCATGCCCCTTCCGAACCCCGGTACTGTACCGGATCGAGAACCACTTGCGATTTTTTTGCGCTTTTCGGGACTGAGACAGTCCTGGCCGTGTTCGCTGGACACTTTTGGCGCTCGTGTTCCCTTGGTGTGCCTAGCGGCTCGTCGGAATCGGCATGGTGAAAGAGCCCCGGCCGAAAGCGCTTCGAAGCAAGAAAGCGGGCTGTCTGCGGATCACCCATTATGACGGCACCCATGCGGTTGTTTTTCGAGAAGCCACTGCTAACCCGCTTCGACTGTTTCGCGAGCGGAGGAGACGCGGTACCCAAGTTCGGTCTCGGGGCGGGCGCTGCGGTCGCTAGGACCGGCGTGACTTGGAATCTCAGGCCCAGGAAAGTACGGGAAAAGCCGGCGTGGCGGAATCGCTCCTCGGCCGGCATGGCCTATCCTCGCCTGAATTCGGGTTGTACGTTTTTCACGAAACCCTTGCAGAGACCGCTCGCTGTAGGCATAATGGGCGTCAAATTGTCATAGGCAGTTGGCAAAATCGTGGCCACAGCCCGCCGGGAGGTCAGCGGGCTGTGGAAGGGACTCCTGGATCGAATCGACTGCTGCGCGCCATGCCCAATCGCTCTCCATACGCCGCGAGGAATCCACGGGCCCTGTGGGTTGCTGCCGTCCTGTTCGTCTTTGCGGTCGTGATCGCCCTCGATCCGGTTCCTTTCAGGGACGTGGCACCGCCCGCGGTGCCGGTGCCCGCCTGGGCGACCGACGTCGCGCCCGTTCGCCAGCCCAGCCTCGTGCCGCAATACAAGTCGGCGGCCTATACCTATCGCTGCAGCGATTGCCATGCGATCATCCCTTCGCCGGAAGAGCCTCGCCGCAAGCTCACCCAACACACGGAAATCCAACTCAAGCACGGCATCAACGCGAGCTGTTTTAACTGCCACCATCCGCGGAACCGCGATGCCTTCGTGGACGATTTCGGCGGCGAAATCCCTTGGGACCAGCCCCAGCTTGTTTGTGCGAAGTGCCACGGGCCGGTGTTTCGCGACTGGCAGCACGGCTCGCACGGCCGGACCAACGGCCACTGGGATACGGCCAAGGGACCGCAAACGCGGCGAAAGTGCATCGAGTGCCACGACCCGCACCAGCCGCCTTTCCCGCCCATGAAGCCGGCGCCAGGCCCCGATACGCTGCGGATGGGGCTACAGGACTATGCCGGGCATTCGGCAGAGCACGGCCCGCTGCGGCTCCGGCAGGACGCAACGTCCGCCGCCGCAGCTAGCGCGGTTGAGGAGGGCCACTAGAGCATGGCAGGCCACAACGAATCCAGATTCTCTAACTCGCCTGCCGGAACCGACCCGCCCGAGGTGACCCGGAGACGTTTCCTGCACCAGGGGGTCGCTGCCTTGGCCGGCGCCTCGGCGGTTGCCGCGGCCTTGTCGCCGTTGCGAAACCTCGATCCCGAAGACATCCCCAGTGTGGAGGAGTTTTTCCAGAAGCACTACAAGGAGATGACCCCCGAGGAAAAAGAGCGGGTCTTCTCGCGGATTCGCGCGGAGGTCGACCGGCGACACCACGTCAGGGCTGATCTCCGCGATCCGCCGCCGCTGGAGGGAGTGGAGTTCGTCTACGGTTTGAACATTAGCCGCTGCATCGGTTGCCGCAAGTGCGTGCATGCCTGCGTCAAGGAGAACAACCAGTCTCGCCGGCCGCAGATCCAGTACATCCGCGTGCTGGAAATGGAAAAGGGGAGCATCAACCTCGAGACGGCCGACCACCACTACGACCCCGCCACGGTGCCGAACCCCGACAAGTACTACATGCCCGTGCAGTGCCACCAGTGCGCCAAGCCGCCGTGCGTCAAGGTCTGCCCGGTGGAGGCGACCTGGCAGGAGCCCGACGGCATCACCGTGATCGACTACGACTGGTGCATCGGCTGCCGTTACTGCGAGGCAGCTTGCCCCTACTGGGCCCGGCGCTTCAACTTCGCCGAGCCACAGATTCCGGAGGGAGAGCTGAATCCGGAAATGGGCTATCTCTCCAACCGGCCCCGTTCCAAGGGGGTGATGGAGAAATGCACGTTTTGCCTCCACCGCGCCCGCGCCGGGCGATTG
>JABWBD010000134.1 GCA_013360685.1 Pirellulales bacterium | reverse complement strand
CCCAGGCGAGCCGCGGTCCATGAACAGGGACAGACTCGCATCCGTCGCGGCCGCGCCCGCCGTTCCGGCAATGGACCGGGGCTCCGACCACCCCCGCGAAAGCACGGTGGCATCGGCACGCAGCAACAGCGCAACATCGGCCGCCTTGGCCCTCGGCTCCGCGGCAGCCAGGACGACGCCGGTGCGGGCTACGCCCGCGCTGCCGGTCACCACCAGCGACCACGAATTCAACGTGCCGACGTCGTAACGCGCCCTGTCGTAAACGTAGAGCGTCCAAGTGCCGCGCGCGTTCTTTCCATCCAATGCCGAAAGGGATTGCTCTGGCCGGTAGGTGCCGGAGAAAGGCGCGCTGCCGTTGCGCACGGCCGTGGCGGCCTCGTCGTCCAAGGTCGTGTTGGTGAAATGGTCTCCCTTGCCGCCGCGGTATTTCACCAGGTCGACGCGCGTGCCGTCCGGGCCGCGGAGATACACGTATAGATCGCTGTCGTAGGTGTGCGAGATGTTCACTCGGACATTCACGTCCGCCAGTGAAATGTCTTGGCCGATCGTGATCGTCGAGGACGTCGTCGTGAAGTCCTGGATCGGGGCGGCCGTGGAATTCGTGTACGTGCCGCTGAATACCGAACTCACGCCGAACGAAACGTGATAGGCATCGCCCGCCTCGCCGTTGGAGCCGTTGCCGTTCTGATTCATCGGGTTGTCCGCCGTGTCGCGGATGTCCGGGCCGAGATCGAACTGGTACGGGCCCGGCGCCGTCTGACGCGCGAATGTCACGTCGAACCGCGTGTTGCCCGACCCGGCCACCGCCTGGACGTCGGTCACTGCAATGGCGCCTCCCGGGCCCGTGAAGTTGGCAATATCGTCGCGGGTGAACGTCGTCGGATCGATCGCCTCGCTGAACGTGATGCGGACGCCGGAAACGGCGGTCGTGCCGTCGGGTACGGCGGAGGTGACGCGGGGGCCGGATGCGTCCGAACCGTCGGCCAGAAGCGCCTGGTAGACGTTGAGCCGGCCGCCGGTGGCCACTTTTCCGGAAAGCGACGACAGCGTGTCCACGCTGCCGAGGACCCGCGAGATCACCTCGTCGTACGACAGCGTGGGAGTCTGGCTCCACACCAGGGCCAGCGTGCCCGCGACGTGCGGCGTGGCCATCGACGTGCCGCTGTAGACCGAATACGTGTTGTTGGGCGTCGTGCTGAGGATCTGCGAACCGGGCGCCCCCAAGTCCACGGTCGTGGCCCCGTAATTGGAGAAACTCGACAACCGGTCGTACCGGTCGGTCGAGGCCACGGCCACGACGTTGTCGTAGTTGTAGTTCGACGGATAGCTTGCCGTGGTGTCGTTGTTGCCGGCGTCGTTGCCCGCGGCGGCGACGAAGATGTGGCCCGCCGCCCGCGCGTTCTGGATCGCCGTGGCCAGGGCCGTCGAGTAACCGCCGCCGCCCCAACTGTTGTTGCTGATTTCGATCCCCTTGCTGACGGCGTAGTTCAGGGCATTGATCGCGGCGCTCAGTGTGCCGCTGCCCGAAGCGCTCAGGAACTTCAGCGCCGCCAGCGACACCTTCCAGTTCACGCCCGCCACGCCCGAGCCGTTGTCGGCCAAGGCGCCAATCGTTCCGGAAACGTGGGTGCCGTGCCCGTTGTCGTCGAAGGGGTTGTTGTCGTTGTTGACGAAATCCCAACCGATCAGGTCGTCGACTTTGCCGTTTCCGTCATTGTCCTGGCCGTTGGCCCAGCGCGTGTCGCGGAGCACGTCCTGCCCGTCGATCCGGCCGTTGGCGTTCATGTCTCCGATTCTGCCGGAGTTGGCCGGTTCGTTGAGATCCCAGAACGTGATCAGGCCGTCGCCGTCGGTGTCGCTCAGCCCCCCCGGCGCCTCCCCCGCATTGAGCCAGATATTCTTGTATAGATCAGGGTGCAAGTAATCGATGCCCGTGTCGATCACGCCCACGGCCGTCGTCAGGCTTCCGGTAAACAAGTCCCAAGCCTGATCGGCGTCGATATCCGCGTCGATCGTGCCGCCCGACTGGCCCGTATTCCTCAGGTCCCACATCGTGCCGAACTGGGAATCGTTCGGCAGGAAGTCGATGGACACTTGGGAATCCACCTCGGCGGCCAACACCGCCGGGTCATTCCGGTAGAAGGCCAGCGCCGGTTCGATCGCGGCCTCCGAGGCCAGTCTCACGGTCTCCACCCCGCCGGACCGCATCGTGAGCAAGAGCTGCGGAGCTAATGCGGCGTCCAACAGCACGCGGCCTTCCAACAGCTCGAACCGTAAACATCGCCTGGACATGGCCTGTCTCCTTTCCCATTCCATGCACGGATCCGTCGTTCTGAAAAAGGGGACATGCGCCGCAACATCTTGTGCCTGCGCTCATGCCGAACCACCGCCGGTTGCGGAGCCAATCCTCTTTTTCCCCAGTCTCCGTCACTCCCTTCGCACGACAACACGGGAAGTCATCCCGCCACCATCATTGGCGAAAACCCTGCCGATCGCAATGGGTGCACAGCACCCCAAGAATCTTTTGCGACAGGTCAAGTGGGGTTCGCGGCCGATTCCGCGGATGACCAGTCTGGGGCATTCGGCGGCCACCGACTGGAACCGCCTGCGACTGTAGTCCTTGTGCCGGCCAGTGCGTGCGAAGCAAGATCAAGCCAGTTGGTGAAGTCGTCAGCGTCGCGAAAGAACCGCCCATCCAAGAGCGTTTCCATCATATCCACGTCTTACCGCCAGCTCTGTTCGATGCGTTGGTTACAAGGCCCCTCGCGTCTTATTTTGCTCGAATCTGCCACACCGCCCAGACTGCCACCAGCCGATCCTCGTCGTGGACGTCATAGTAGATCGAAAGTGGCGTGACTGTCAGAATTCGTGTGTTTCCAGCACGCGATTCGCCAACCGCGCGCGGCGAGGAACCAAGCATGGCATCGATTAAATCGGCGGCATCGGTGATGGCTTGCCGATTGACTGCCTCAGTCCAGATCTGCGCGAGCGTCCGTTCAGCCGTAGGTCGCCAGACCACGGTGTAGTTCATTTCGCTCCCAAAGAAGTCCAGATTTCCTTGAGAGGCCGTCCGCCTACCTCGCTCTGCATATGCTCTAATCCCTCCAGAGAGTATGGGCATTCCTCGCCGGGGGAGGTAATTCTTGCCGGCACAAAATGGCCGAGTCGCTTACCAGCCTCGTCGATCAACTCAACAGGTTGGGCAACAGCATCGAGTTCGCCCTTCAGCGGCTCGTATACGGTAATTCGATTCACGCCAGCAACTCCTCCGCAAAATCCTGATTATTTCCCTCTACCCAAATGATACCCCAGCAGATTTCGCCGTCTACTTCACCAGCCGCCAGGCCGAAGCGTCGGCCCCCAGGGCTGTGTGGCCCTTGTGCCGGTCATACGCCTTGTGCATCTCCTCGATCGTGTCGAATCGGCAGGAATATGACACATAGCAATGACCAGTTCGGAATCGCGTGCGGCAACGCAACGACCTACTCCCAGTGGGCAAACACCGTGTCGATATGCTGGCTCCCGGCCCTTTCTCTTGCGCCGGTCTTGTCCAGTTCGATCTTCTCCAGCCGGTTCAGCCAGAGGATCTGCGCCAGTTGGCCTAGCGCCATCTCGGTCGGCGGCCCGGAGGTAGTCCGGTCCGCCAAAGCGTCCGTGAGAGTCGCCGCGTCCTGCCCGCCGGCACCGAAAACGTAGACCTCGCCGCGGTAATGGACCTCGTTAAAGAGTCTCGCCCAGAGCCGGTAGCCCTCCCCTGTCAGTTCGGCCACCGTGGACGTGGTCGTGAAGGTGTCGCC
Source organism: Pirellulales bacterium (assembly GCA_013360685.1). Taxonomy (GTDB): domain Bacteria; phylum Planctomycetota; class Planctomycetia; order Pirellulales; family Thermoguttaceae; genus JABWBD01. The sequence goes on along the minus strand of JABWBD010000134.1, from coordinate 14,850 downwards.
TTCTTCCGTGAAATCAGAGAAGAACGCCGTATCGTAATCATCGGGAGAGCTCGAGCTGTAGGCCATTACATCCGGGAAGCCTGTGACCTTGTAAGAGAATTCGGGGCCGCTCATGGGGATCTGTCCCGTCATGGTGACCTGTGCCGGGTCACCCACCAACGTGTCGTTGCCTTCGGAGTCGTTAAGTACCACCCGGTCTTCGCTGGTGTTGCGGTGGACACGCGTGGCTTCCACCGTATTGCAGACGTAGGCTGAAAGGTCGTACTGGCCCGGCGCAACGAATGTCGTTTCCAGCGGCCTCAATCGGAGCGTGTCTGCCGCGGGGGTATCTTCAAGAATCAGCGTATTGGGTTTGTCCTGAAAGCCTCTGCCATAGATCGTGACGATGTCAAAGCCTTGGGTGTTGCGCCACGCATTGAGCGTAAGCATCCGCGCGCCGGTCGTGGTGGCCTTGAACCAATCGCCCCGGCGCGAGCCCCGGAGGATCACCGTGTCGGTGTCGCCGTAGCCCGACTCGGATCGGCCTGTCATCGTGGTGAAGCCTTGGAGGTTCAGGAAGTACTCCTCGCCTGTGTCGAGAGTGCCCGTCACGCGAGCAAAGACCGGGAAAAACTCGAAAAGATCATTTCGCGACGAGTCGTAGCCTACTCCCGCCAAGCAAACGCTGATCGTCGATTCTTCGCTGATGTCGAGACCGTCGCTGCCGGCCGCGTCTTCGTTCCAGCCGGCCAGCAACGCAAAGCTATGCGGTCAGGACAGAATAAAATCCAGGTCATGTGCGAACACCTCGTCGCGCAGGTCGGTAGCGCGGTCGCGATCTGGTTCGTCGAACCAGAACCAATCCAGGCCCGCCGAGCCGGTCAGGATATCGACGTCTCCGTCGCTCCAGACCGTGCCACTGTTGAGCAGCGCCAACGCGAGTGCAATCCGTTGTTCGTACGTTGCATCCGCGCCGGTGCGAGTCCACTCGTCCATGATCGCGTCCAACGCGGCGGGATTCGTGTCGTGGCTGGTACGGCCGGCGATGAGGATGTCGTCATCGGCGTTGCCCACGATGCGGTCGGCGCCGAAACCCCCGATGAGGAGATCGCGGCCACTGCCGCCCACCATCAGGTCGTCGTCGGCGCCGCCAAGGAGCACATCGTGGCCGGCGCCGCCCTTGAGGCGATCGTGGCCGGCGCCGCCATACAACCATGCTGAGAGCAAGATAGCCCCGCCCACCTGGATGTCGTCGGCCCCGTCCTCGCCGAAGGCGACCAGCCGTCCTGTGGGCCGGAACGTGCCGGTAGGAACGCCGTATACGGCCGCTTCGACCGCAGCGGTGGCGAGGCCCGGCCGGAACACGATCGTCTCGTCCTTCCACGTGCCCGTCACGACCAACGTTCGCAGATCGGCTTCCAGAGCATCGGGCTCCTGCTGGATCCTGGGACCGTTCTCGAAAGCGATGGTGACCAGCTTCGCTCCTGCGTCATAGCTCGGCAGGGACGTCGTTGCCACATGAACCGTCCCACCGGTGGCCACGGCGTCGACGCCGCGCTGGATGCTGCCGCTCTTTTCCGTCACAAAGACGTTGCCGACAACGTAGGTCACCAGGCCGCCACCGCCGGCGTCCAAGGCGTGGAAGATCCCGTCTTCGATGTCAAAATAAGCCGAGCCCAGCGAGATACTGCCCGATTGGAAATGGTTGCCGATCGCCCAGACCTGGCCGGAACTGACGTTCCGGATGAACTCGCCGTCTCCGTTGACGATGAAAACATTGCCGCCGGAGCTGTCCACCGTGCCCATGTCCACCAGGCCGCCCGTAATCTCGACCGCAGCTTGTATCCCTCCCATGCTCTCGGAAATCGTGCTGTTGCGAACCGTGAGGCTGCCGCCGCGGACCAGGATCGTCGGCGCGTCGGTGGAGTTGCTCGCCGTTGAATCGAGGAGCACGACCACTCCCGATTCGACGATCAGCGCCGGCGAAGCGCCGATCAGCTCACCGTTGATAATGATCACCGTGACATTCGCCGGGGGAGCGAGCGTCTGGCCCGTCACGGTCTGCCCGCCCAGGTCGAGGATCACCTCGACCGGCTGCGCGGGCGAAGCCAGTGTGTTGATCGCGTCGACGGCCTGGCTGACTTCGGCGGTCGTGGTAAGCTGGAGTTCAAGGAGATTGTCGCCGTCGGGGTCCTGGGGCAGCGACTCTTGGAGGTTGGCCGTGGTAACCGGCTGGACCTCGATGGTCGCAGTCGCTTCGCCCACCGCGTCGTAATGGTCTTGGACACGGAGGGTCACGGTGACCGTGCCCGGTGCGACGCCGGCGGCGGAAAAGGTGGGCGATGAGCCCACCTCATCGCCTCGTGCGGCACTGCTGCCGATCTCGCCAAATACCCCGTCTCCGTCCAGGTCCCAGGTATACGTCAACACCGTGTGCGGATCGGCATCTTTGGAACCGGCGGCGGAGAGCGGGACGCTGCCGCCGCTGAGCACCGAGTAAGGTCCGTCCGCATCGGCAACGGGTATGGCGTTGCCGAGATAGCGCACCACTGCAAAATGCGTTTCGCCGTTGGATAGACGCGATTGGCCCCCGGCGATGATTCGGCCCTCGGGATCAACGGCCACGGCATAGGCCCCATCATCATCCGAATCCAGGTCGGCGACGGTAACCCCGTCGCCGTCGAAGCTTGTGTCGGGCATACCGGCCGCCGTATACCGGGCTACAAGGAAGTCCCAGTGGTATGGATCCCAATCGCCGATGAATCCGCCGACCACGAACCGGTTGCTTTTGTCGACGGTTATATCAAAGTACGGGTCGTATCCGCTCACCAAGAAGGAACCGGCTTTGCCGTCGGGAGTGCCGTCGCCGTCGAGGTCCTGACCAAAGGTTGTGTCAAGACTGCCGTCAGCGTGGTAGCGGGCGAGGGCAAAGCTCGTCCCATCCGAGCCATGAATCCAGCCGCTGACGCCCGCGGCGAGGATTCTTCCCTCCGCGTCGACAGACGCGATTTGCGCGAAGTCGGCGCTGGCGAAGCCCGAGGCGTCGGTGAAGAAATTGGTGGTCAACTTGCCGTCGGGAACGCCGTTGCCGTCGTAATCCTGACCGAAGCTGGTGTCTGGGTCGCCGCTGGCTGTCAAGGCAACCAACGCGAAGTCGTAATTCGTGCTCGCCAGTTCGGCCCAACCTGTGAGGAGGATGCGATCGCCACTGCGAATCGACACACCATAAGCCTCACTTCGCTCGTATGGGGAAAAGTACGGAAGGGTCCAAAACCGCGCGACCGCCTTGCCGTCGCGAGTCCCGTCTCCGTCGACGTCGTGTCCGAACCCCACATCGAGACTGCCCGTTGGCGTGAACCGCGCCACGGCCATTTCTCTCTCAACGACCTCGAGCGTCCCCGAACTTCCCTGGGGAAAAAACTCCATCCGGGTCGTGTATCCGGCGACCACGATTCGACCGCTGCTGTCGATGGCAACCGATGAGGCGTTGTCAAGGCCCGTACCCTCGCGGTCGACTTGGACGACCTGCACGCCCGTGAACACAGGGCCGTGGTACCTCCAGCGGAAGTCCGCCGTAGCCTTGCCGTCGGGAACCCCGTCGCTATCGAAGTCTTGCCCAAACGTCATGTCCGGGCGGCCGTCCGCATCAAACCGCCAGACGGTGAAATCTTCATTGTAACCGGCCCACGGCGAGGCATCTCGATCCGGGGGTGCCACTACCGACGTTCCGGCGACGACAATCCGCCCGTCGGCGTCGATGATTACCGCGCGGAAGGTCTCACCGGCTCCGGCCTGCACAAATCCGTCGTCTCCCGTGCTGCCAAAGGTCGTGTCCCTTGTGCCGTCCTCGTTGTACCGGACCATATCTGCGTTGCGATCCGGATTGGCACCGCGAATCGCGATATACTGCACCGTTTGACCCTGGCCCGAGCCGCGCGTTTGGACGGCAAGATCTGCGATATGGCTGAAATCCAAATCGGGAATCTCCGTCTTCACAAATCCCTGGCGATTTCCGAATTCGGCGTCGAGCGAACCGGGGCCGATGTCGGCGGCATCAAAAACGATGTCCACCATCTGACTCGCGGGGTCGCTTACGGCGCCATCCTTGTCGGTTGCCGTGACCTGCACGGAATACGTGCCCGGCTGGGCGTAGAGATGACTTGTCGCAACGAGGAAGTTTCCCGGGCTGCGGTCAATGGTGGATGTGTAGCCGTCGCCCCAGTCGATGGCATAGAAGAACCCGTCGTCTTGGTCGGCCAATGAGGGGTCGCTGGCCTCGATCGCCAACCTGAGCCTCGGCTCGTCGATCTGTGCCTGCAAGCTGACGGCCGGTTTCGCATTGCTCAGGACAAGTATAGCAGCGGGCGAGGTGTCGATGCCGCCGTGGCCGTCGTCGACGCGGACTCGGATGTCGGCCAGCGAGGGGCCTTCATGGATTCCGAGTGACATGAGCTGCTGCCATGTCAGGGTCGGGCTGACTCCGCTGGCATCGCCGAAAAGGCCGTCGCCATTGATGTCCCACGAGTAGGTAAGAGCGTCGCCGTCGGGATCGTACGAACCAGAGCCGTCGAGCGTCAGCGTATCGCCCTCGGTCGCAGCGTATGGCCCGCCGGCGCTAGCCACAGGAGGCCGCACCGTGAACCCCGGACTACCGGGATCGACGATCCGTCCGTTAGCTTCCAGGTCATCGTCACCGCGCTGTCCATCGACGAAGTGCAACACGATGCGGTCGCCCAGGATCTCTGCGCCGGTCGTTCCGTCGTATCGGAATTCGTACCAGTGGGGTGTGGTGTTCTCGCTCGTCGCGCCGAATTTGAAATAGGTATTCACAATCGTGCCCTGTGGAAAATACAGCGTCACCGTGGTTGATCCACCGGGGGCAAGGCCCGCGACAGAGAACTCGAAGTGCCCGACCGGAAATGCCGCTTCCAACGGACTATCGGTCGGCGACGGGTTCGCTGTGGCCGCCACATCGACGAGACTTTGCCCCGACCCGGATTCGATCGTTACGTACTGCGGCTCGGCGATCGCTGCGGAAAGGGAAGTGACGTGAAGTTGCTGGCTGTCGAGCACCCCATCCGCATTGCCATCCCCGCCGTTGGGAGCGCCGTCTTCTGCAAGATTGCCCACACCGTCCTGGTCATCGTCGCGGCGGATCGTCCAGAGTTCGCTGCCATAAACCCCGTCATTCGCCTGAAACAACAGCGTTCCATCGACGTTGGCCACCGCACCAGTCTGATTGCCGCTCGTTGGCCCTGGATACAGGTCCACCAGCATGGCCGTTCCAGCGTCGGCTCCGTTGCTTGACCACATTTCCCAGCCGTGCTCATCGGTGAACGCGCGGAAGTAAATCATGCCGTTGGCCACCACAAACTGCTCGATTCGTGAGTCGGCCGCGCCGGGATTGATATCCTTCACCAACACAGTGCTGCTCTGGTTACCATCGGTCTTCCAGAGTTCCCAACCGGTGGCGGGATCCCACCCCTGGAAATAGAAAAAGCCGTCCGCGACTCCAATCGGGCTAAACGTTCTTCCAGACAGCCGACTGGCTTGTCTCAGCAGGATGGTGCCTCCGGCCGTGCCATCCGTCCGCCATAATTGAATCGCGTCTGCCCCATCGGAAGCCTCAAACAAGAGGTGGCCGTTGACTGCTCCAAAGATTTGCGGCGAGCCGCTAGCGCTGCCGGGAGCGACATCCTGGACCATCAAGGTGTTGGGCTCGGTTCCATCGCTCTTCCAGAGCATCCACCCGTGCACTCCGTCGTTCGCGCTAAAGTACGCCGTGCCGGCTAAGTCGAAGATGGGTCCGATGGCGGAGGACATCGCACCGGGATTGATGTCCTTGACCATTCTTGTTGTCTCGGCGGTGCCATCGCTGATCCAAAGTTCTTCACCGTTCGTGCCGTCGTCGCCCGAAAAGTAGAGCAACCCGCCTACCACGTGCAGTCGACGGGGAGCCACCGCACTGACAGGCGTCAAGACGAGAGCTTTGACCAAAGCGGTATCTGAAGGCGTGCCATTAGTCCTCCAGAGGCCGTCCGGCGCTGCGAAGTACAAGATATTGTCCCGCACTACAAAGGATGAAAAGGCGGGCATGCTGTGGAGAGGCTTCGTTCCCTCCCGCGTGCCGTCGCTGACCCACAGACCCGAGTTTCCCTCGTCCTGCTTGAAGAACACGAGTTTGCGGCCCAGATTCGTCAACAGACGCAGTGACGTGCCACTGTATCCGGGATTCAGGTCGTCGACCAGGAGCGTGCCCTCGCGGGTTCCGTCACTCATCCATAGCTCCCGTCCGTGTATGCCGTCGTCGGCGGTAAAGAACAGCGTGCCGTCGGCGTCCGTCAATTGTTGCGGGTCGGAACCGGCCGCTGAATTTGGGATTGCGGGCACGTTGATGTCCCGCATAAGCACCGTGCCGGCCATCGTACCGTCGGTCCTCCAAAGCTCAGTCCCGTAGACGTGATGCCTTGCCGTGAAATACACGAAGGAACCCGATTGGACAAAGTCCTCCGGCTCGCCGCTCGGGCCCGGGTTGATGTTCTTGACGAGACGCGTGTTCTCGGCGGTGCCGTCGGTCTTCCACAATTCGCGCCCTCCAACGGGCCCTGTCGCCGCCATAAAGACTTGGCCATTCACATGGCTCATCCAGGAAATCGAGCCCGAATTCATGCCGACCACGCGTTCCGTCCTCTCGGGAGTGCCGTCGCTCTTCCACAATTCAAACTTCTGCGAGCCCGCATCGGCCTGAAAGAAAAAGGTTTCATCGGCTGCAACGAAATTCCGCTGCCCAAGAAAAACGTTTCCAGACACAACGACGTCTTCGACGATGTTGGTCTCGATCAAGGTTCCATCGCTTGTCCACAATACCCTGCGTCCGCTTGCCGCGTCTCGAGCCGCAAAGAAAAGCTTGCCATTAACGTTGGTGAGAAACTCCGGCGATGAGCTCCCCGGCCCGGCAACAATGTCCTTGACGATCGTCGTACTAGCCGGGGTACCATTGCTCTTCCAGAGTTCACTACCATGATCTGCGTCCCAGAACGCAAAGAAGAGAGTGTCACCAACCGCGGCTGTGCTGGACGTATCGGAACCGACTTCGGCATGCACTGGGCCAAGAAACGAGGTTCCCGACTCGGTTCCGTTGCTTACCCACAATCCACCGGGCCCCCCAAAGAACAGCTTGTTGCCCGCGGCGATGAGGTCGTGAGGGGTTGAACCCGAGGAATGCGGCGCAAACCGCTTCACAAGTTCCACCTGACCGCTGACTGGATCCAGCTTCCAGAGCTCCGCGCCGTTTGTCGTATCGCCGTCGCTCGCTGTCAAGTACAAGTTGCCGTCCATGACTGTGAGCTCCTGGGGGTTGCTGAAGCCGCCCGGCGAGAAGACTGCGGCCACGGTAGTTCCCTCGAACGTCCCGTCGGTGCGCCAAAGTTCACGCCCGCGCACGCCGTCATCTGCTGTGAAATACAGCGTTCCATTCAGGCTAACCAGATCGGACGGGAGCGAATCGGCGGCGCCAAGGTTGATGTCCCTGATGAGTCGCGTGGAAATGCCAGTGGCGTCCGTCGCCCAGAGCTCCCATCCGCGGTCGAAATCATCGGCATCATCGGCCACGACGTAGAAAGTGCCGCCGGCTTCCACCAAAATCCAAGGGAGCACTTGACCCGGGAGGTTGCTGCTCACGCGGATCGTTCCCAAGGCGGTTCCGTCCGTCTTCCACAGTTCGTCCCCGAGTGCGTCATGAGCCAGAAAGTAGGTCGTCCCTTGGCTTTCAATAAACTGCATGGGAGAGGAACCGCTCCCGTCGAGGTAAATGTCCTTCAGCAGCTCAGGCATGCCGGCTAACAGGGCGCGTTCCTCGAGCGTCTCGACGCGAAGATGGCGCCCGAAGGGGGATTGTCGGCGATTGTGTCCGGACCGCACGGAACTACGCCTCAAGGTACGGCCCGGCCATGTGAGACGAGACATGACGATCATTCCTTTCGCGTAAAGTCTGGTTTGGTAATGCCGCCCCAGGCATCACTACAACTCTGCAAAGACCATGTCCAGGGCTGCAAGCTCGTAGCCAGTGAGCTTTGTTTCCTTCTGGGGCTGCAACCGGTCGTAGCTCAGTGCGGTCAACAGGCCGGGATCGACAGCCGTTGCGGGGGCCGCCGGCGCGTCGCCTCCGTGAAAACGATAGATGGCCGTCTCGCGCGATCCTGTTGCCAGGTTCATTGCCGATCCGGTGGCCAAAATCTTCCCGTCCGCATCCAGCCAGAGGGCTCCCATGGTCTCGGACTCGTATCCAACCAGGTTGGTAATGACAACTCCGCCCGTGCCGAACGTGCCGTCCAGCTCGCCGTCGGACGTGTAGCGGATCAGTGCCGCATCGCTTTTCCAGCCGTAGCCCGATACGTACCACGCGCCAGTGCCTGAGACCACAATGCGGCCGGCCGAGTCGACCACGACCGAGTTCGCCGTGGCATCATGGCCGGGCAGGTCGGTGAAGACGTAGCCATCCCGCACGCTGTCGTTGTTTGGATCCTGGCCGAACGTGTCGTCAAGCTCTCCGTTTTCCTTGTAACGCACAACCAGGAACCGGCCCTCGGCCGGGCTCGTCACCACGAACTTCCTGTCATCCTGCAAAGCCAGGTCGTAGGCGCTGTTCGGCAACGACCCACCGCCATCGATCACGTCGCTGATTACGATCCCGTCCCCGCCGCCAAACGTGGTGTCCGGCGTCCCATTGGAGTTCAAGCGGGCGAATACGGCGTCGCGGGGCACATCGCCGGGATTCGTCTCTCCCGCAATGAGAATCTTGTTGTTGCCGGGGTCGCTGTCGCCGTCGGGAAGGATGATCACATGATGGGCGCGGTCCAGGGCGCCCGGGCCGCCGACGTCGACCAGCACGGCCCCCTGGCTGCCGAACGACGTATCGCGCGTGCCGTTGGTATTGAAGCGGACAATCGCCATCGCGCCATTGGAAATCCCCGCGGCCACAATCTTGCCGTCCGGCTGGAGGGCCAGGCTGTTGATGCCCTCGTCGAGGAGAGGGTCCGGCTGGAGTTCAAAGATCACCTTGCCCTTGGCCCCCTTGCCGCCGAAGGAAGTGTCGAGCGTGCCGTTGGAATTGAGGCGGACCAGCACCATCGCGTAGTTGGCATCGGTGATGAACGGACTGCTGCTCAGGTTCGTCTGCCCGGCGGCGATGATCTTTCCGTCGGGCTGGACAAGCACGGCGTTGGCCGAGTCGATCCACTTGCTCAGCGACAAGCGAACCGTCCCGCCCGATCCGAACGTCGTGTCCAGGGAACCCGTGTCGCTAAACCTCGCGACGGTGAAATCCTGGTCGGTGCGGGCGCCGCGGGAGTAGCCGGCGACCACGATCTTGCCGTCGGGCTGAAGGGCTAGGGCTCCGAGTTCCGCCCCGCCTCCGATCGCGGCCAGCGCGACCCCGTCGCCGTCGAACGTGTCGTCCAGCTCACCGGGATTCGAGGAGGTTGAGGTTGTTTCGGCCTGGATGAGCATGGATCCCACCTCGGTGCTGGCCAAGAGACTCTCCTTAGTGCCCGCCGAGGTGGAAGCAGTCGCAGACTTCTTGCCGCCGCCGCCATCGTCGTTGATAATCGTGACCTTGCCCTGGCCGTCCGCAAGCGTCGCCCTGCCCGCAAGGATCGACAGATTGACGTAGAAGAACTCGTTGGACTCTCGCGTGTTGTCCCCAATGACTGTGACGCCGATTGTCCTGCTGGCCTCGCCCGGCTGGAACGTCAGCGTGTCTGTCTTGCGCTCGAAATCCGTATATGTCGCCGAATCAGCAACGCCAACGGTTTGATAGCTCACGGACAAGAACTGCGAGAGGTCGCCGGAACGAGTCACCGTGAGATTGGCCGGCGTCGTGGTGCCGGCGGCGCCCTCGGTGACACTCACGTCGTTGATCGAAAGGGTCGGTGGCACTTGCTGGGCAGCGGGCCCCAACACCTTGAGCGACCAGGCGGTGAGCGAGCCGCCTGTCCCCTGGTCGGTCCCACGGACGCTTAGCTTCCAGGTTCCGTTCACCGGTCTCGTGTTGAAAATGTTGACATGGACCGTGGAGGTACCCCCCGGCAACCCAACCGCAGTGCCGTCCGGGGCGATCAGTGCAACCCCGCCGGTTGATCCCGACAGCGTGACGGATACCTCCAACCCGTAGACAGGATACGAATCGGAGACGTTCAGCACCGACTCGATGGTCTGCCAACGGCGGCTGGGGATCTTCTTGGGAACGTCCGTGCTTTGATACGTGCGCTCCACGGTCTCGGTGTACGCGCTGAAGTCGGCGTCGGTCGCCGATCCGCCGGCGACGACCGAAACGGTGTACTGGCTGGGGAGGGCTTCGGGGTAGTCTTGGGTGAAACCGGCGGGTGCGTACAGGCGAACGACGTGCGTTCCGGCGCGCACGTGGGAAAACCGGTACTCGCCGTTCTCCTGTACGGTCGCCGTCAATTCGCCGGCGTCGAACCGCTCGTTCAAAACACCGTCGAGGTAACCGTCGAGGTACACGGTAGAGCCGAAGAGCGACGGCTCGCCCGTTTCGGTTCCGTCCCAGCGGTCCCAGAAGCCGTCGCCATTAGGGTCCACGACATCCCACTGGCCGTCGCGATCCAAGTCGTTGAAGGCCATGCCGAAGATGCTCCCCATCTCCTGCGTGGTCTTGAGGACGAACATGCCGCTGATCGCAGTGGGCGGGACCATCTCGGTGCCGATGTCGAACAAAGTGCCCACGCCCGAGTAGTGGCCCGTCGTGTAAATGTTCCCCGTGGCATCCACCGCGATTCCGAAAGACTGGCCGTCAAAGGCCGCGCTCTGCCGCACGTTGACGAAATTGCCCGCCGGGTCAAGCTTGAGGATGAAGAAACAGCCTGTCTGCGCAGACAAAGCGGCCGTGCCGGGGCCGGGGTCAAAATCGGCGATTTCTTCGAGATACCTGCCTGTCGCGTAAACGTTGCCGGCCAAGTCGGTGGCAATGTCCCAGGCGTAGTTGGGAAGAAAAGTGACCGGGCGGCTCCAGAGCAGTTCCGCCGTCGATCCCTCATCGCGAAGCTTGTAGAATGCGTCGTCGCCGTAGTTGTAGACGAAGGTCGTTCCCGCCTCCTCATGTAACGCGAGCCAACCGCTGGCGATGTCGTTCCGCTCCCAGACAAAGTCGCCGTTGAGCGGATCGAGTTTCGAGACGGAAGCCTTTTCGTCGTTCCACCAGCTTACGTAGACATCGCCGGCCGAGTTGACGACGACGTCTTCGGCACGGCCGTCTCCGCCGGTGGGTCCAAGGTGCCTGGTCCAAAGGAACGTGCCGCTCGGTGACAGCTTCAGCAGCGCGCCGTCCTCCCCGCCGGCGCTGGTAAGCGTCGTGTCGCCGAAATCGGCCTCTGAAATGAACTTCGCCGTGACGTAGACTCCTGTTCCAAGGGCATCCACGGCGATCTGACGGCCATGATCGCCATCCACGCCCCCTGCCCGCTTGGCCCACAGGAACTCGCCGCTGGGACTCACCTTGGCTACCAGAATATCCCAGCCCCCCCGCGCCACCAGTGTGTCTGGTCCGATGGTCGCCGTGCCGCCAAAGACGCCGGTGATGTAGCTGTTGCCCGCAGCGTCGATGGCAATATCCCAGGCTCGATCGTCTCCCGTCCCCCCAGCGGCTACCGCCCAGAGGAAGTTGCCGTCAGGGTCGAGCTTCGCGACGAACACGTCATTGCTGCCGCTACTGGTCAGGGTCGTGTCGTCGAATCTGACGGCGCCTGCGAAATGCCCCGTCACGTACGAGTTTCCCCCCGGATCGACTTCGATGGCCCATCCGGGGTCCGTCCCCTCCACCGGGACACTATTCGCGACCCAGCCATCGATGGACAGCAGCCGCCGGTCTTCGAGCCGTTCGACTCGCAGCGGGCGGGCTGAAGGACGTACACGCAACGATCGGGTAGACAAGGTCTTCTTGTGCCGATGCCACATGGCTTGACTCCCATCTTGAAAGCGATCTGCGGTACAATGCAAAATGCCAAATCCGCCGGGCGCGCAGACCATAGGCCCGGCGGGTGGCGCTCGGCCGGTGAGACGGTGCTTGGCGGCGCTACGCTCACCGGCCGCTTGTTTTTGTCGTGGGGCAGGTTAGGTCGTCGTCAATCATCATTCCACCGAGGAGTACTCGGCAGTGGCAAGCTGGGCGGTTCCAGCCTCCTTTTGCTTTGGGCAGTCGCCGAGATTCCAGATCCGAACTTCGGCGAAGTTCTTTGTCACGGTTCCGCTTGCGGCCAGGGTCCGCCCGTCGGGAGAGAAGGCGACGGCGTGGACCGCCTCAAGGTCGTCTTCAAGCGTCATGAGTTCGCGCCCCGTCGCCACGTTCCAGAGCCTGACGGTGCCGCGGTGGCTGCCGATCGCCAGGGTCCGGCCATCGGGCGAAAACGCCAGCGATACGGCCGCCCCGCGCTCCGCAATGAATCGCGCCGCCTCGCTCCAGTCGGCCGTTCTCCAGACGCGGACCATTCCGTCGGCCGCAGTCGCGGCCAGGTCGCCGCGGCACGTGAGAATAAGCGGTCCGCTACCGGCGGCTACGAACCGCAACTTGCCCGTGGTAGTGTCAAAGGCGTCAAGATGGTCATACACGCGCCGCGCAGTCCATTGGCCGTCCGGGCTGAAGATCAACGAGTGTGCCCTGTTTTCACGAGACAGATTCGACGGCAGCGGTGAGGGCAGGCGCCGGCCGGTCACCGGGTCGATGAACACCGGGACCCTGGGGAAGTTGGTCGTGTTGTCGCGGTCCGTCCGGCCGACAGCCAGGCTCTTCCCGTCGGGCAAGAAGGCGAGGGAGTAGATGGAAACCTGGATGGACGGCTCGTCACGCAGATCTGACTCCCACGCCCCTACGAGCCGGTAAGTTGCGGTGTCCCACACGAACACCTCGCCCTCTCCCGTTCCGGCGGCGATCAACTTTCCGTCCGGAGAAACGGCCGTGCACTCCAGTCGCGGCCCATCGCGCGCCAGTTCGGCCAGTCGCTCCCCGGACCTGGCATGGTACACGCAGACCCCCTTGCCGGCCGCAAAGAGCCGGTCGCCGTCGGCGCTGAATTGGAGCGACAGAACAAGACCGTTCCGCTCCGGCAGGCGGCGGCACTCCGGCGGCTCCCGCATGTCCCACCGGCGCACCACACCGTTGTGGTTCACGCTCGCCAGCGTATGCCCGTCGGCTGCCGGTACGGCACGCCAGAGCGAAGCGTCGTCGCGAAAGACCATGGCGCTCACGGCCGGGCGTTCGGCGTCGCCGCGCAGAAGATCCCAGATCCGAATCGTCCGGTCCCGGGAGGCGGATATGATCCGGTTGCCGTCAGGCGTGAACTCGAGCGATTCGATCCCCCTTTGGAATGTCGACCAGCGAGCCGGCGGCCGGCGCTCGCCGGGACCCACCAGTCGCACAAAGAAATCCCCGGACTCGCTCGCCGTGATCAGGAGCGGCTCCGTCGGGCAGAATGCGGCTGCGCAAAGGATCTCGCCATGCCAATCGGTCGAGATCAGTCTCTTCTCCCCCAAGTCCCAAAGCTTCGCTGCCCCGTTGGCGAACACGGCGGCGCTGGTCTTTCCATCCGCCGACAGGGCCCCCGCCGTCACTCCTTCCATGCCCTCGCGCATCTCCGACTCTTTCTTCCACATCGCCGTGTCGAACAGCGTGACAACGATCGCCTCCGCTCCGGCCTCGGAAAACCGCTCCCAGAGGATCAGCCGTTTGCCATCGGCCGTAAACTCGCCCCCTACCGCAGCCTTGGTGGGAATCGTTCGCGACACCGTCCAGGTGGAAGTGTCCCAGAGGTTAAAGGCGCCATCGTCTCTGGTCGCGCCCAGCAGCCGCCCGTCGCGCGAGAAACTCATCCGGCTGCCGACCCGCGTCCGATCGCGGAGCCAGGCGATCTGCTTCCCCGTGGCATACTCCCAGATCCGCGCGCCGTCGACGCCGCCGGTGGCCAGCAGATTCCCATCCGGCGAGAAGCAAGCCGCAAAGGCGGGTCCCTCGTGTTTCCCGATCGGATCGGGGAGACTGTGGCACAACCGCCAGAGATAATGCCACTCGACGCCTCGCAGGTCGTCCTCGCCGTCCTCGGGTAGGCAGCTCGCCAGGTGCTCCCTGGCCTTGGCGAATTCGACGACGTTCCACGCCTGGGCGGCGAGATTGACATTGACGACATACCGGTTCAACCGGGCCGCCTCCTCGCTCATCCGCGCCGCCTCTTCCTGCTGCCGGCGAAGTTGGCGCTCTTGTCGCAGCACGGACGTCTGCTGGGAAATCAGGACCGCCGCAACTGAAAGAGCGATCGTCGCGAGCATGACCACGATCGCGGTCATCGCCACAAGCGAGGCGTTCCGACGGCACCACTTGCCCAGCCGCTCGGCAAGCGACGGCCGGCGCGCCGCGATCGGCCGGTCGTCGAGAAACCGCCGCAGGTCGTCGGCCATCTCGCGCGCGGTAGCGTAGCGATCGCTTGGGCTCTTCTCCAGGGCCTTCAGCACGATTGTCTCCAACTCCGGCGGAATGCACCGCTTCGCCCGCCGTAGCGGCGGAGGCTGTGCCTCGAGGATCTGCCGCAGCAGGGCCGGACGGTGGCACTCGCCAAATGCCGGCTCCAGCGTCAATAGCTCGTAAAGCGTCGCGCCGAGGGAATAGACGTCGGTGCGGTGGTCGACAATCCCGCGCCGCGACTCGATCTGCTCGGGGCTCATGTACCGCAGTGTGCCCAACATCTCGCCAGGCAGCGTGAGGTTCGTCTCGCTCTCGATCCGCGCCAGGCCGAAATCGGCGACCCAAAGGTGCGCGCGGTGATCGAGGATCAGGTTCGACGGCTTGATGTCGCGGTGGGTGATGCCCTG